>AZYB01000015.1 GCA_000513055.1 alpha proteobacterium SCGC AAA288-N07 | reverse complement strand
TTAAAACAAAGATTTTATTTTTATCAAAAATATTCATTTTTATTAAGTATTCAAAAGTTGTCTTTGTTGGACATGTAATTTTATAAATTTTTTTTCCAATAAATGTTTTTGAAATAAAACATTTTCTTGTGTTGAAAAATAATTTGCTCTTCCAAAATTAAAAACACAAAGATTTTTACTTGAAAATTTTTCGTTTAATAAATCTTTAAAATAAAAGGAAAATGTTTGTTTATCGGTAACATTATATCCAAAGGTTGTTTCTCCACCATAAAAAAAAAAACTTGTATCGCAGTTATCTTTATTATCGACTTTTCTTCCATTTAGTTTGGAAAAATTTACATATTTGAAATTCTCTCTTGGACTTTCAATATGTCCAGTAAGCTGTTCATATTCATACAATCTTGTCTTTTGCCATGTTTCCAAATATAAAATTAAACTTTCTTTTTTATTCAATTTTAAAACTTGAAGAATTTCATCTGAGTAGGGTTCATAGTTTTTAAATTTATATTTAGTTTTTAATGACCACAAATAACCAAGTACAATGTTTAGAATTATAAATGCCAATAAAAAGAAGGTAAAAATATTTAAGATTTTTTTAAGAGTTTTCATACTTCAATATATATAATGTCGATAAAATTTACTTTTTTTACGTTATTCTTTAAAGAAATAATATATATATATTTTATAAAAATAAATTTATGAATTATTCACAATATATATAAAATATTACAATCTTAACAGTATTTAATCTGATGAATAAAAACTATTTGGAATTTCTTAAATTAATTTTTAAACAAAATAGCTTATTAAGAGTTTTGCAAATTTATGAATGTATAAATATTAAACTTTATGGCATTTCTCTAGAATTTGGAGCAACAGAAAATAAAAATAAAACTTTTTCAAATTTTGTAAAAGGCGGGTCAAAATTTCATTATTCAAATAAATTCAATAATAAAAAATCTAAAATTTTTTATGCAGATTTAACAAAAAAACTAAAAATTTCTACTAATAAATATAATAATATTCTTTTTTTTAATGTTTTAGAGCACTTGCCAGAATATAAGTTTGCATTTTCAGAAATTTATAGAATAACAAAGAAAAAAGGCAACTTAATTGGATCAGTTCCGTTTATTTATCAAATACATGGTGCTCCCAAAGACTATTTTAGATTTAGTAAACACTTTCTTGAATTAAATCTTAAAAAACATCGATTTAAACAAATAAAAGTAAAACCTTTAGGATTTGGGCCATTTGTAGCTAGTTATTCACTTCTGTTCGCATATCTAAAATATATACCTTTTTTAAGCCAACTAATTTTACTATTATCTTATATTTTAGATAGTGTGATACAGCTTTTCGTTAAAACTGATCTTAAAGAGATATTTCCTGTTGGTTATTTTTTCACAGCAAAAAAAATAATTTGAAATTAGTTAAGTATTAACTATGAAATATTTTTTATAATAATGAAAATTTTTTATTGGTCTCCTTTTATAGTAAAAGTAGCAACTGTTTCTTCTGTAATCAAATCTGCTGAATCCATATTAAAATATTCAAAAAAACAAAAAAATTTAAAAATTGGTATTATTAATGCAATAGGAGAATGGAATGATTATAAGAAATTAATAAATCCAAAAATTCAAATTATAAATTTAAATAAAAAAAATATTTTTAAATATTTACCAAAAGGCGGTTTTTTAAAAAGCAGACTTTCTTATATTTTAATTTTTTTTCTGACTTTTTTTAAATTATTGAATTTAATAAATAAAGAGAGACCCGATTACGTAATAGTACATCTGCTGACTTCACTTCCAATTTTTTTAAAGCTAATTATTAAAAGCCAAACTAAGATTATTCTTAGAATTTCAGGATTACCAAAATTAAATTTTATTAGAATTATATTTTGGAAATTATTTTCAAAAAAAATTTATAAAATTACATGTCCAACAAAGACAACTTTTGAATACTTAATAAAAATGAATATTTTTGATAAAAATAAAATCTTTGTTTTAAGGGATCCAGCCATCAATTTGCATGAATTTTCTCAAAAGAAAAATGAAAAAAATGATGAATTAAATATAGATAAAAAAAATTTGATTATTGGGATAGGCAGGCTTACAAGACAAAAAAATTTTCTTTTGTTGATTAAGGCATTCAAACAAATATTAATCAAATATCCCAATTATTATTTAATTTTATTAGGAGAAGGTGAGCAGAAAAAATTGTTGGCAGAAGAAGCATGCAAATTACAAATACATAATAAAGTATTGTTCTTAGGATTTCAGGACAATGTATATAAATATTTATTAAATTCTGATTGTTTTATACTGCCCTCGTTATGGGAAGACCCAGGATTTGTAATTCTTGAAGCTGCATTATGCAATACGTTGATCATATCTAGCGATTGTCCCAGTGGTCCTGGTGAAATTTTATCAAATGGAAGAAATGGTTTATTATTTAAAAATAATAACTTATCGGATCTTTTAAATAAGTTTGACGAATTCAAAAACTTAACTGATAAAGAGCTAAACAAAAAAAAAGTTTTTGCAAAAAAAAAAATAAAAATGTTTACTCAACTTGCTCATTTTAATTCATTAAAAGATATTATAAACCTTAATGAACAAAAAACTTCTTTAAATAATGAATATTCGATCTAGAAATATTTATATTCTTTATCTATTTTTATATCTTTCACTGCTTGTTGGATTTTATTTTAATGAAGATTTTGCGTTAGGATATAAATCTGACTATGTTAATTATAGATATTTTATTTCTTTATTTGAGAAAGATTATGTAAATTCTTTGTTGAATTTTGATGAATTGTTTGGTGGATTTCCTTCACCAGTTTATATAATTTTTTTTTCATTATTAAGAAAAATATCTTTTAATGATACCGTATTAAGGTTAATTGTCTTACATCTTTCTTTATTAATACCCTTTTTTTTCTACCAGAGTCTAAAAATTAAATATGATTTCAAAATAAAAGATATTAAGTTTTTATTACCAACAATAATATTTTTTTCACCGTATTTCAGATCAGCTTCTATTTGGGCAGGGCATGAAAATATAGCATTAATATTTCTTTCAATTTCTTTATATTTTTTTTTAAAATATGAAAAAACCGAGAGAAAAAAATTAGCTTGTATATTCTTTAATACTTTCTTTTTGGCATTGGCAGCTTACATAAGGCCAAGTTATTCATTATTTGGTATTTATTTTTTTATTAGATACTACTTCGATTTAAATTTTTCTAATAAATTGTTATTTTATATTTTTATAAATATATTACTAAGTTTTCCTGCAATATATTATGTTTTTGTACTTGATGTAAATTTTTTGAGTCAGTTTCTTTTAAGAGGTGAAAATGATGTTCTTTTAGATTTTACCTTACCCGCCTTTGTAAATCAATTTTCAATTACTCTGACAATATTATTTTTCTATTCTACACCCTTTATACTATCAAATATTAAAAAAAATTTTCAAATAAATAATTTTAAAAATAATAAATTAATTTTGCCAATAATTTTTTTTATTTTTATTAATATTTTATTTTAATTATAGTTTACCTTACGGGGGCGGTATTTTTTATAAATTATCGATTTTAATTTTTGAAAATAACTATTTATTCTACTTTTTTTCTGTTATGAGTTTTTATGGATTAATTTTAATATTTTCAAATTCTCTTCAAAACAAAGAAACAATCTTTGATTTTACATTATTATTAATACTAATTTTGTTAGACATGGATGGTGTATTTTACCATGAAACTTATGACCCATTAGTTTATTTCATTTTTTTTCTTTTGGTAAAAAATAAATTTTACTTAAGTTTTACTAAGAAATTAACAAATAAAAAATTTGTTTTACTGAGCCTTTTTTGTATAGCTTTTTATGCCTTATCAATTTTAAAAGTGCTTCATAGTCCACCAGTTGAGTTACCACCGTATAAAATTCCAGAAACAAATTTATTTAATAAAGCATATTGAACAATCCACGAATTAATTATTTAAAACCTATACAAACTAATCTTTTAGATTTTTGAGTAGTTTGATGATGGCTTGAAATAACTTTTGTATATTCAAATTTTTTATCAAAATAATTATCAGGTCTTATAGTATCGAAAATAAACTTAGTATTTTTAGTTGTAATTTTTCTAAAATAATCTTCATAGACATTAAAATCATAGTGATAATCTAATGAATATAAAGAAATAATTATATCAAATTTTTTGAATGGTAAGTTTTGTTTATCAAAGTCATAAATTTGAAAATTATTTAGTGACATGCCATTAGTTTTTAAAAATTTAAAAGTTAAATCTAAACTATTGTAGGCTTCTGCATTATTGCTATCCCATCCATAAATAATTTTTTTTGAAATATAATTTCTTTCTATAATTGAAAAATTAACTTGTTTTAAATAACTAAATAAAATTGATTCTAGTCCTCCCAAGCCTCCTCCAATACTTAAAATAGATTTATTTGATACTTCAATTTCTCCTTTTATTTCATTAAATTCTTCAAGCATTTTATTATAGTATTTACTTTCAATTTTATTAATATTTAAAAAATAATTAGTCATCAAATTTGTAAAAAGATATCTACCAAATATTTTTCTGATTTTTTTTTGAAAATTGTTTAATAATTCTACTCTTTGAAAAAGGATAAGTTTTGCCATGTTTTTATCTATAGAAAAATTTTCTAACATAAATTTATTCTTTAGATTTGCTTAAAAAAGCATGAACTATTGATAAATTTATCCAAAAAATTGAAGCGTTGAATGTAGAAAAAAAACTACCAGAAGGAAGTAATGGAATAAAAAAAACTACAACAAATAAAATGGATGATAAATGGTTCATATTATTTGTTTTTCTATAAGCTTTAAAACTATTGAACAATATATGAAAGATTGTAAAAAAAATAATCAAGTAACCTAATATTCCTTGTTCAGATAATATTTCGAGATGAACTTGATGAGGGTGGTTTGAACATCTTACGTCACTTAATTTAATTTTAGCATTATAATATTTTTTATCATGGCAAATATATCGGAATTTTGAATTCCCAATACCAAATATTGGATAATCTTTAAATATTTGCCAGGCAGTTTCATAATGTGCAAAATGTTTTAAATGGCCGAATTTTTCATAAAGAGAACCATGATCATATCTTTGAATTCTTTTAAAAAATCCAATTTGTCTATCATAAATGTCCTTAGATATTAAAGTCGGCAATAAAATTCCAGCAATAATTAATAAAAAAATATATTTCTTTTTTAAATATAGATTAGAATTACTAAGTATAAATATTATTGTAGAACCAATTATTAATGCTTTTATGAAATTTGATCTTTCACCAGTTAAATAAATACACACTATCGTTAAAATAAAAAAAAAGTTTGATAATATTTTTCTTTCAAGTCTGTTATTTGTTGTATTAAATAAAAAACCTATAATCAAAAAAGAAAACCCAAATAATAAACCACCAACAACTAATTCATCTTTAAAAAAACTTACAATTCTGTGAGGAGAGGGACTTTTGAAATTTAATAAATTATGACCAAAAATACGTTCGAAAATAATATCAAATAAAATAACTAAAATTATTATGAACCAGTATAAATAAATTTTATTAAAAAGTTTTTTTGAGTGAATAAAAAAATATTCAAAAGCAAATAAAAAAATTATAAATCTTATAAAACCTATTGATCTTATTATGCTTTCTTTTCGAGGAAAAATAATTTGATTTGTGATGGTATCAAAAGTATTTGTAATCGTAATTGAATTAATGATATTCGTTGAAATAATTGAATTAAATATTAGATAGATCCAAATAATAATAAAAAAATATAGATATTTATTTTTAATCCATGACCATTTTTTTTGATTGTAACATGTAAGCAAAAAGAATACGTCAATAACTAGAATATTTGAGTTAATCGCAGTATTTCCTAATATAAATGAAATGGGCAAAAAAGAGAAAAGAAAGATAATTAATTTTTCATTAAGATATGTTTTTTTGGATTTCAGAGAACTTATTTTATTTGTATTGATTAATGTCATTAATATTAGTTTAAGTTTATTTCTAACAAATTGTATATTATGCATTTAATATTAATTTATGAAAAAAATACTAGAAAAAAAAAAAATATTTATAGCTGGCCACAATGGAATGGTTGGATCTTCAATTTTAAGGTACTTTAAAAATAAAGGTTTAAAGAAAATTATTATTCGAAGCAGAAAAAAATTAGATTTAACAAACTGGAACAAAGTATATAAATTTTTAAAAAAAAATAAACCAGATATTGTAATTAATTGTGCGGGTAAAGTAGGTGGAATACTTGCAAATTTTATGTATCCAAAAGAGTTTTTGTTTGAAAATATTTATATTCAATTAAATTTAATAGATGCATGTTTTAAAAATAATGTTAGGACTTTCGTTAATCTCGGAAGTTCATGTATTTATCCTAAAAACGCAAAACAACCTATCAAAGAAGATTATTTGTTGACAGGAAAATTAGAACATACCAATGAAGCTTATGCTATCGCAAAAATTGTAGGACTTAAATCATGTGAATTTTATAATAGACAATTTAAGACAAATTATTTTACTTTAATGCCAACTAATCTTTATGGACCTAATGACAATTTTGAGACTAAAACTAGCCATTTCATTCCTGCTTTAATTAAAAAATTTTATTTGGCCAATAAAAAAAATTTAAGAAATGTTGAAGTATGGGGTACTGGCAGACCTAAAAGAGAAATAATGCACGTAGACGATCTGGCTTCTGCAGTTTTTTTTTATAATTAACAAGGTTGAAAGAAAGCATAAGAAAGTTTTAAAAGTTTTAAAAAGAAATTCTTATATTAATGTTGGTTCCAATAAAGAATATAGCATCAAACAATACGCAAATATGATTGCCAAATTATTTCCAAAAAAAGTTAATTTAAAATTTAATAAAAAATATCCTGACGGTACATCTAGAAAATTACTAAACAGTTCAATTATAAATGATATGGGATGGAAAACAAATATACCAATTAAAAAGGGTCTAAAGGAGACTTTAGAATGGTATAAAAAAAAATATAAATAAAAAGTTCACGGGCATGTAGTTCAGTGGTAGAATGCTACGTTGACATCGTAGAGGTCGCAAGTTCAATTCTTGCCGTGCCCACCATAAATGTATTAGAAATATGATTGATAATAAAAAAAATAAAAAATCAATTTCTTTAATTTTACTAACCATTTCTGTTTTTTTTTTATTTTATACTTTTTATGAGTCCGAAATTAAATATGAAGGAAAAGAACACAGTTATTATATAAAATATTATTCAATTTGCTCCGTTTTAATTGCATGTTCAGCAGTGTCTTTCTTTCTAAAGAAAAAGACGATTATAAATATTTTAGTTTTATTTTTTGCATTACTTTTTGCACTTTATTTGATTAATAGTTATTTAATTTTTAATAAAAAAAGAATTAATTATGATAATAGAACAAAATTTCAATTATATCAGGACTTAAAAAAATTTGACAATAATATTGCAGTAAGTATGTACCCGCAATCACATGGGGGAGATGACAATTATCCACTTTATTCATTATCATCTAGATCAAATAAAAAAACTATTCATTGTAATGAGAATGGTTATTTTTCAATTCATCATACTGACCGTTATGGATTTAATAATCCAGATTTTGAGTGGGAGAAAAATAAAATTGAATTTTTGTTGGTAGGTGACTCTTTTACACATGGAGCGTGTGTTAATGAAACGGATACAATATCAGGAAATTTAAGAAAAATGATTGATAACGGAGGAGTTCTCAACCTTGGTTATAGTGGAAATGGTCCGCTTACAGAATATGCAACTTTAAGGGAGTACTTACCTCTTAAAAAAATAAATAGGGTTTTATGGATTTATGCAGAAAGAAATGATTTATCTGATTTGATGCATGAACTAGAAGATAAAACATTATTAAACTATCTAAATGATAGGACATTTACACAAAGATTACATCTTAGACAAAATGAAATTGATAAAAAATTAGAAAAAATTTTTGATATATCGGTAAAAGAAGAACTTAAAAGAAAATATAGAGGAAAAATTATTTCTTTTATAAGACTTTATAATTTAAGAAACTTTATTAAAATTCAATTAATTAAACCTACTCTAAATATGAAAATTCCTAATAAAATTTTAAAAAAATTTTCTGAGATTATTTACTTGTCAAAAATTTTATCAGACAATAATGAAGTAAAATTGTATTTTGTTTATCTACCAGATTATTTTAAATATAACAATAAATCGTCTCAAAATACTGAATTTAAAAAATATAAAGATGTTATAACAATTATAAATAGACTAAATATTCCAATTATTGATATCAATAAAGATTTAATGGAAGAATATCCAGATCCTTTAGCATTATTTCCTTTCAGATCTTTTAATCATTATAATGAATTAGGATATAAATTAATTTCCAAAACAATATTAAAAAAAATAATTGAATATGAAAATATAAAATAAGAGTCCCTATAGCACTCTAAAGTTCAATTCTTGCCGTGCCACCATTAATTAGCCTTGAATTAAATATAGCCCAACTCTTTCATTTCATTATTAAAAGAGTTAACTATTTTTTGTTCTAAATTAGGATTAATAAAATTTTTCCAATTACATATCTTACCTTGATTAAAAAAGTTTATTTTTTTTTTTGTTTTGTTGTTGAATATAGCTTCTGGAAATCCATATTTTATTTCCATTTCTTTAAGTTTTTTAAAATTAGTATTTTTGATTGATGAATCAATCTTATTATCGTCCACTTTTAATGCATATATTTTATTTAAAAATTTTATAATCTTTAAAAAGGTTTCTTTTGTATCAAAATATAAATCCTCATACTTAACAATTAAAGTAGGAGCCAATTTAAATTGTTTCCATGAATTATAGTGCTGTGACCATGATCCCACTACAACTCCTGCTCCATATTCTTTATTAAAGGATAATTTTGCCCTATCAGTTAATAAAATATCGATAGCTTCTTTAATATCAATTCCTCTATGGTTTGCTAAAGATACAAGAACGTCTCTTGGATCTCTAACTAAATATATTGCCGCAAGTGTATTTGATTTGTTTGTAAAATTATTTCCTTCAACGTTGCACATGGCATTGTGAGTTTTAAAATAATTTACTTTATTATTTAAATTAATAAAATCTTGAGCGGGAATCCATTTACTGGAAACTTCTTTTAAATCTTTTAAGTTTTCTGTAAACTGTTTTATGTATGATGCTTTAGGAAATTGTTGAATTTTTCTTAATAAATCAAAACTAAAACTGCCATCATTCGAATATAAATAAGCACTTAAAAAACTTNTTACCCAAGTATTTCCGCTTTTAGGGTATGATGCAATCCAAATTATCATTGTTCAAATATAAAATGATGTTCAGAAAAATATATTTTTTTTATATCCTTTTAAAAAATTGTATAAATAAAAGGCCCTATTGCCGATTCTTGACCAAGAATAATTAAACCTCCAAACAATACTAAAACCTTTGTATTTTTATTTATTCCCATCTAGGGCAATTATAGTTATTTTTTAAATTGGTTAAATAAGAAATAATTTTTTTAATAATTTGTTTGCAATTTATATTTATAATTATATAGATATATTGCCTGGTGATTATTGCGAAGGGGCAATACCCGATACCATTCCGAACTCGGAAGTCAAGCCCTTCAGCGCCGATGATACTTTGTCTTAAGACATGGGAAAGTAGGACATTGCCAGGCTAAACAAGTTTATATTTATGAAAATCGCTAGTTCACTAAAATCATTAAAAAAAAGAGACTTAAACTCTAAGTTAGTTAAAAGAAGAGGAAGAGTTTACATAATCAATAGAAAAAATCCTAAATTTAAAGCAAGACAGAAGTGAAACTAGGATCTGTAAGCGAAAATCTCAGTTTTGAGAAAAGAATTTCTGTAACACCAGAAATTGCTAAAACATATATTAATTTAGGTTTTCAAATTTGTTTAAACTCGAATTATGGATCACACCTAGGCTTTAGTGACAGAGAATATAAGGAGCTTAATGTAGAAATTTTAAATGATCCAAATGAAGTAATTAGAAAATCTGATTTAATTATACAATTAAATTTATTGGATGATGAAAAAAGTAATTTAATTAAAGAGAACCAGACTTTAATTGGTGTTTTCAATCCTTATATAAATAAAAAAAAAATTGATCATCTAATAAAAAAAAAAATTAATGTTTTTTCTTTAGAATTACTTCCAAGGATTACCAGAGCTCAATCTATGGATGTATTGTCTTCTCAAGCAAATTTAGCGGGATATAAGGCAGTAGTCGAGTCTTTTGCAAAATTTGAAAAAGCTATACCTATGATGATGACGGCTGCAGGAACAATCCCAGCAGCAAAAATTTTGGTTGTAGGAGCAGGAGTAGCTGGACTTCAGGCGATCGCCACAGCAAAAAGAATGGGTGCTATAGTTTTTGCAACAGACGTAAGAATGGAATCAAAAGAACAAGTTGAGAGTTTGGGTGGAAAATTTTTAACACTCGAAGGTTTTGAAAATTTAGAAACTGAAGGTGGATATGCTAAAGAAATTTCTGAAAATTTTAAAAAAAAACAAGAGGTTTTGCTAACCGAAACTCTAAAAAAAATTGATATTGTTATCTGTACTGCTTTAGTTCCTGGAAAAAAAGCCCCAGTAATAATCAAAGATCATATGATAAATAATATGCCGTCAGGTTCAATAATATATGATTTAGCCGCACCCCAAGGAGGTAATACAGTTCATACTGAAATAGATAAAATTATAGATAAAAATGGAATTAAAATTATAGGAGAAAAAAATATTTTAAATAAACTACCGATATCCGCCTCAAATTTATATGCTAAAAATGTATTTAATTTTATTTCAAATCTTTATGATAAAGATAATAAAAAATTAAAGATTAATCTGGAGGATGAAATAATTAATCAAACATTAATTAAATAAAACTATGGAAATTGACCCTTTTATTTTTAGATTAAGCATATTTATTTTATCAATTCTCATTGGATATTATGTTGTATGGAGTGTTACACCATCACTACATACACCATTAATGTCGGTAACTAATGCTATCTCATCCGTAATTATAGTTGGCGCAATTATTGCATCATTATCAGGAGATATTCAAAATGTATTGGAAATTCCAAATATATTTGGATTTTTAGCAATTTTATTAGCAGCAATAAATATTTTTGGAGGTTTTTTGGTAACCCAAAGAATGCTCCAGATGTATAAAAAAAAAAAGAAAAATAAATAAAAAATGTCTCCAAATTTATCATCAATATTTTATTTAATTTCTGGAATATTATTTATTTTGGCCTTAAGAGGACTTTCTTCTCCGGAGACCTCTAGACAAGGAAATCTTTTAGGAATTCTTGGAATGGTAATAGCGATTGTAGTAACTTTTCTTTCCATTGGTAGCTTCTCGACTGGCGTTATTTACGTATTAATTTTATTAGTTATTGGTGGTTTAATAGGAGCGTTCATTGCCATTAAAATTCCAATGGCTGATATGCCCCAATTAGTTGCAGGGTTTCATAGTTTTGTAGGGCTTGCAGCAGTTTTTGTTGCTATTTCAGCTTTTTTAAAACCCGAAGCATTTAATCTTGGAACTATTGGAAATATAAAATTTGCAAGTTTAATTGAAATGTCAATAGGAGCATCTATAGGAGCAATTACATTTTCAGGATCTGTAATTGCTTTCTTAAAACTTCAAGGTTTAATGTCGGGTACTCCAATTACCTTTAGAGGTCAGCATTTACTTAATGCTTTAATAAGTTTAACGATAATTATAATAATATATTATTTGTGTGTAACTCAATCTTCAAATTTATTCTGGAGTTTAATAGCAATATCTTTTTTAATAGGATTTTTATTAATCATTCCAATTGGTGGTGCAGATATGCCAGTAGTTATTTCAATGTTAAATTCTTACTCAGGTTGGGCAGCTGCAGGAATAGGTTTTACATTAGAAAATAGTGCATTAATTATTACTGGAGCCTTGGTTGGTTCATCTGGAGCTATATTATCTTACATTATGTGTAAGGGCATGAACCGTTCTTTCTTTAATGTTATTTTAGGAGGATGGGGTGCAACTGATCAAACTTCATCAAAAAATTTAGAAAAACGTCCAGTAAAAAGTGGAAATGCAGAGGATGCTGCATTTTTAATGAAAAATGCTTCATCTGTAATAATAGTACCAGGTTATGGTATGGCAGTTGCTCAAGCACAACATGCTTTAAGAGAGATGGTAGATTCATTAAAAAAAAAAGGGAGTTAAAGTTTCTTACGCAATTCATCCTGTCGCAGGAAGAATGCCAGGTCATATGAATGTTCTGCTTGCAGAAGCAAATGTTCCATATGATGAAGTTTTTGAGTTAGAGGATATAAATAATGACTTTGCTAATTCTGATATAGCGTATGTTATAGGTGCCAATGATGTAACAAATCCAGCAGCTAAAACTGATCCACAAAGTCCTATTTATGGAATGCCAATTTTAGACGTTGAAAAATGTAAATCAGTTTTGTTTGTTAAAAGAAGCTTGTCACCTGGCTATGCTGGAATAGATAACGAGTTATTTTACAGAAATAATACTTTAATGTTATTTTCTGATGCAAAAAAAATGACAGGCGAAATTTTAAAAAATTTAAATTAATGAGTATTAAAATTTTTTGTGACAGTGCAGATTATAAAGTCATAAAGAAATATTCTAAATCCAAAATAGTTAAAGGCTTTACAACAAATCCTAGTTTAATGAGGTTAGTGGGAACAAAAAGTTATAAAAACTATGCAATAAAAATCTTAAAAATTTGTGGAAACAAACCTATATCTTTCGAGGTATTTTCTGATGACATTAATTCGATGATTCAACAAGCTTACATTATTAATTCCTGGGGAAAAAATGTTTATGTTAAAATACCCGTTGTAAATACCCAGGGAAAATTTACTGGAAAAGCAATAAGAGAATTGAGCTCTAATGGTATAAAACTAAACATTACAGCAATTTATACTTATAAACAGGTAAAAAAAGTTTTTCTCTCTTTAAATAAAAATACTAAATCTATCATTTCAATTTTTGCAGGCAGAATGGCCGATACAGGTAAAGATCCGGTTCCGATATTTAAGAAAAGTGTTCGTTTAGTCAAAAAACATAAGAATATTAAGATTCTTTGGGCTAGCACTAGGGAAGCTTACAATTTTCTACAAGCAAAAAACCTAGGATGTGAAATTATAACAATGCCTACAAAAATAATAGAAAAAATTAAAAATTTTGGAAAAAGTTTTAATATGTTAACCTTGGATACAGTTAAAGGCTTTTTTCAGGATGGCAAAAAATCAAAATTTAAAATTTAATATTTGAGTTAGGAAAAGTTAATATAATTAATTTATGTACAGAGAAAAATTAGCAATCGGAGAAATTAAAAGTTACCTTTATAGCGATAACTTAGATAAATATAATGAAAATATTTTTTTGTTTTTTAAAAATAAAATAAAACAAATATTAGACAAGGAAACTAAAAGCAAAGAATTATTTAATAATGAAGAAGATCTTGATACAAGCATAAAGAAAATAATTAAAATAATACATATTTTTAGTAAAAATCCATTTATCACACAAGAAGAAATTTCTTTTAAATTAAAAATAGACAGAAAAAAACTAATTGCTATTAATGCTTTAATAAGAGATCTAAAAATTGCCCAAGATCTTATAATAAATTTTGGAATAGCAAAAAAACATTGGAATAATGTAATTATACCTGTTGCAAAATCCGGTTCGTTAACGAGTTACAAAAAAAATAAATATCAATTTCCATTTAGAATAGGTTTGTACCCAGGAGTTTCTTGTATGTTCGAGTGCTTTTTTTGTGGAAGGAATTATAAAGCTTCCTATAAAAGAAGTTTGCTTGATGAAGGAATGAAAGCATACTTTAAACTAATTGATGAATCTCCAAAAAATGATGCCAATAGATTCTACATAAGTGGAGGCCTAGAGCCTTTAACAAATCCTAAAATTGGAAGCTTAATTTCTTATCTTAAAGATAAGAAATTAAATGCTTCGATGTATACAAATGCATATATGTTAACCGATAAATATCTAACAAGAAATAGTGAAATTTTTAATTTAACAAATCTAAGAATTTCGTTTTATGGAGTTAATGAAGAAAAAAAATTTGAAGTAACAAAAAAAAAAATGCATTTAAAATCGTTACAAAAAATATCAAAGAATATCTGATAGCTAAAAACAAAAAGAAAAGTCAAACTAAACTAGGATTAAATTTTGTTATTCTAAAAAATCAGAGTAAAGATGTAATTAATTTAATTAAAATAATTTCTAATATTAATAAGTTTGTAGATAGTAATAATAAAAAAAATAACTTTGATTTTTTAACTTTAAGAGAAGACTTTAGACTTTTCAGCGAAAGAATAGATAGTCTCGAAAGAAAAGAATTGTTCGAAACATTTAAAATGATTGAATTAATGGTAAAAAATGATCCTTATTTGGAAAATTTATTAATAGACTACGGCTTTGCATTAAATCCGATTAGAAAAGGCTATCTTGGTGAAAAATTTGAAAATATAATTATTAATTTAAAAGAACTTAAAGAATTTAAAATTATTGGCACTCCACAAATATCCGTTGCAGTTGATTTATACGGTGATGTTTATTTTTGGAGAGAAGCGGCCTTTCTAGATCGTCCTGGAGTAAAAAGATATATTGCTGGAAATTTAATCAAAGAAGGATCTATGGAAACTGTCATATCGAAATTTTTAAAAGAAAAACCTGAAATTATAGTTAAAGATAGTGATAGAGATTATTTTGATGCATGGGATCATGTTACGACTAAACTAGTTATTCAAAATCAAAGAGACGATATTTTTGGAATACCTTTTGAAGAAGGCCCAATAAATGCACGTATTTATAAAGATGGATTTAAAACAAATTTAGCCGTTCATTTTTCTGAATAATTAAATCTAATAAGCTCCACCATTAATATTTATTATAGAACCATTTGCATGGCGCCAATGAGTTTCGAGCAAATCAATAATTATTTTTGATAAATCACTTTTATTTAATAATTCGGCATTAGGAGTTTGTTTTATTTGAAATTTTTTTCTTTTTTTAGAAAATTTTTTGAATATTTCTGTGTCTTTTATAACTCCTGGCAATAAACATATAGATTTTATTCCTGGAGCCCACCAAGTTGATAAAGATTTTACAAAAGATACGATAGCTCCTTTAGAAGCAGCGTAGATTGGATCATAACTTCCTCTTACTGCTGCGATTGAAGAAATAAATATTATTAAACAATTTTTATTTATCTGTTTTTTAATTTTTTTTAACAAAATTACCTGTCCAGTAAAATTAATATCTAGATTTTTTCTAATATTATTTGTGTCAAAATCACTCAATGATTTTCCGGCTAATTGGCCTTGCAAAAAAATAATTTTATCAAAAAAAATTTTCATTTTATTTACCTTTTTAACTAACTTTTCTATTTGTGTATTACTTGTTATATCGAGTTTAAATTGTATTATTTTTTTTTTATCTTGGCTTCTTAATTTGTTTTTATTAAATGTTATAAAAATTTCATAATTATCTTTATTCAATCTCTTTATAAGTTCTCTACCTACATTTGAAGAACCTCCAACTATTAATATTTTTTTTTTAGCTTGTTTCATTTAATAATTTTGTCTGCAGTATCAAATCCTATTCTAATCATTTGATCAATATCACCATAATAAAATTGTCCCTGTCTACCAATAGAGAAAAAATTTTTAATTTTTGCTAAGTATTCTTGGGTTTTTTTTAGATGAATTTCGTAATCTTTTCTGTAAATGGGATAAACACTTGGAATTTTGACTACTTTATAATTTATAACATCTGACTTTTTTAAGAAGTTATCTTTTTCTATATCTTGGATGCACATTGAAAAAATTTCCTCATCAGTAGCTTTCCATATATCAGAATCATAATGACAAGAGAATTCCACTGACAATATGTTTTCATCTTTTGGACTTAAATTTTCGCTAAAATAATTCATATCAGAAATCCTATTATAAGGCCTATTAACAAAATAACAGTATTGACAATCAAGAACGTTTTTCTTTTTTGTTATTAAATAAATTAAAACCAGTGCCAAATATTCTAATTTTCTCGAAGATTGAACTATTTGCATTTCGTGCAAAGGTTTGATTTTTGATATAAGTCTATTTAACGGTATAGTAGATACCACATGGTCAGCAAAGAAAGTTTTATCTTTTGTTTTAATTTCAAATGAATTGTTTGAATTTATTATGATTTCATTGACCTCCTGAGATAAATGTATTTCCCCACTATTATTTTTTATTTGTTTGCTTATTCTATTTGCAATTTCTCCAAATNCTTTTTTTGGGTAATACGTAGGCAAACTTTCTCTTTGTACAAGCGATAGTTTTCCAGGCTCTCGTCTTGAAAGTTCTAAATATTTACTTATTAAAAGATGTTTTAATGTTTTTGCAAAATCAAATTTTCTACTTGAAGGTATTACTCTTCGAGAAAGTTCTGATGTATTAATTTTCCAAAATTGTTCCGTATAGGGTTTAAAAAAGTTTAAATAAAGATATTTTCCAAAATTTTCTATTGCCCATTCTTTTACAGTTAGATCTTCAAATTTTTTTCTTTTTACAAAAAAAGAAGATATAGTTGTAAAAATATATGACTTTGCAAAACTTAAAGAACACATCAAAGCAGTGAAAATCCCCATTTGAATTAAAATGCTTTTTGCAGATAAAGGATAGTCCACATATTTTCCTCTAAACATCATTTTTACAGTTCGTTTTGAATATGGTATTTCTCCTTTTTCTCCTTCAAATAAATTCATCACTTTTTTAAAAATTTCTTTATCTTCAGTAAAAAAAGAGTGCGGCCCAATATCAAAAGCGTAATTTTCCATTTTTATTGATTTTGCGAGACCACCTACTGATTTATCGGATTCTATTAAATCTACGCTATAACCTTTTTCAGAAAGTTTCCAGGCAGCGCTTAAGCCTGTGATTCCACCTCCAACAATTATGATTTTTTTCATTTTTGCTTATTTATATAGATATATTTGTATATTGTAAGAAATAAAATTTTTTATCCTACGGATGAACATGGATTTCACGTGCTAATATTTAAATATTAATTATGAAAAAAAGAATTTTAATTACAGGTGGCACAGGAAGATTTGGATCTATTTTTAAAAGATTAAATACAAACTATGAGATGTTTTTTCCAAACAGAACTATTTTGGATATTACAAAATTTAAAAGTATACAAAAATACATAAAATTGAAAAAACCAAATATTGTTATTCATCTTGCTGGACTATCTAGGCCAATGAGCATTCATGATAAACAAATTAAAAAAAGTATAGATTTAAATATCATTGGAACTTCGAATATTACTAAGGCATGTGAGGAAAAAAATATTAAACTTATTTATTTTTCCACGAACTATGTTTATCCAGGTACAAAAGGTAACTATGTGGAATCCGATACCTTATTGCCTGTAAATAATTATGCCTGGTCAAAACTTGGTGGTGAATGTGCAGTTCAATTATATAAAAATTCCTTGATATTAAGATTATGTATGACCGAAAAACCATTTGTTCACAAAGCTGCATTTTATGATATCAAAAATAGTTTTATGTATCACGAAGAGGTTGCGAAGATACTATTAAAATTGATTAATGAAAAAGGAATATTGAATGTAGGAGGAAAGAGTCAAACAATATATAATTTTGCAAGAAAAGAAAATCCAAAAATTAAAAAGATATTTTTAAAAAAAAACAAAAAAATAAAAATGCCAATTAATTCTTCTATCAACATAGAAAAGATGAAAAAGATACTTAAAAATAAGTAATCAATTATGAAAGATTTAAAGATTAATAATAAATCGTGTCCAAGATGAAAAAACTAAATTTGTATGTTTTTTTTGTTTTGGTGTTTTGCAAAATAGCGTTAGCGCAAAGTTCGCTACCTGAATGTGAAGGAAGTGACTATAAACAATGGACAAATTGCCAAGGTACGGAAGTATGGGAAAATGGAAGAAAATATGTAGGAGAATTTTTAGATGGTAATAGACATGGAGATGGAACTATGACACATCCGGACGGAGCAAAATATATTGGACAATGGAAAAACGGCTTGCCAAATGGAAAAGCAATAGAAACATGGCCAGATGGAACTAAATATGTAGGAGAATTTTTAGATGGTAAAAAAATTGGACACGGGCAGGGATCTCTCAGATATCCAGATGGATCTAAATTTGTAGGAAATTTTAAAGATGGTTTTCCAATTGGAAAAGGAACCATGACAAGGTTAGATGGATCTAAACATGTTGGAGAATTTATAGAAGGTTCAGCAAATGGGCAAGGAACCTATATAGCAGCAGATGGATCTAAATATGTTGGACAGTGGAAAGATGGTTTTCCACATGGAAAAGGAATTGAAACATGGTCGGACGGAAGAAAATATGTTGGAAAATATACAGATGGTTTATTTGATGGACAAGCAACTATGACATGGTCAAACGGAAAAAAATACGTTGGAGAATATAAAGCAGGTAAAAAAAACGGACAAGGGACATTCTCATATTCAAATGGAGCCAAGTATATTGGTGAATATAAAGATGATTTAGAAAACGGGCAAGGAACTTACATATATTCTGGTGGAGAAAAATATGTTGGAGAATGGAAAGATGGTAAATTTCATGGAGAAGGAATACTTACATATGTTAATGGAGTTGTCGAAAAAGGTATCTGGGAAGAAGGCAATTTAGTTAAACCACAATAATAAATCATTGATTATTTCGAGACTCTTTCTATCATGATAAAATTAGTTGTTATTATCTGATATCATTATTGCTTAAATAAAATGTCAAAATTTGTTTCAGAATATTTATGAAAAAACTTTTAGCGATCTTGGTTCTGGGTTTATTGGTTAGCAGCATAGTAGAGGCAAAAGAGTGCAAAGGAAGCCCTCTTGTAGAAAAACAAAACACTTTAATACTTTTTAAGATATTTGTTAAATGGAAAGACTGTCACGGTTCTTTGACTTACAAAGATGGTTCTAAATATGTGGGTTGGTTTAAGAATGGAAAATTATCAGGTCAGGGAACTTTCATATGGCTAGATGGAGTAAAATACGTTGGAGAATTTAAGGCTGGAAAACGGCATGGACAAGGAACCTACACGTGGGGAGATGGAACAATTGATAGAGGTATATGGAAAAAAGACAAACTAGTTAAACGTAATAAAATAAAAAGCTTAGTTGATAAAAAAGAAGGAAAGCTAGTTAAGAAAAGGGAAACTAAGCTAGCAAAAAAAAAATCAACACAGATACAAAGTTCACCGTCCGGATGCAAAGGAAGCCCGCTCAAAGAAAAAAAAATTGCTATAACACTTCGTAAAACTGTTATTGAATGGAAAGACTGTCACGGTTCTTTGACTTATAAAAATGGTTCTAAATATGTGGGTTGGTTTAAGGATGGAAAATTTTCAGGACGAGGAACTTTCACATTTAAGGATGGAGCAACATATTTAGGCGAATTTATCGAAGGTAAGTCTAACGGACAAGGAACTCATAGAAGTGCAGATGGATCAACCTATGTAGGGCAATGGAGTGATAATATAAGACACGGACAGGGAATTTTTACTAACCAACTTGGCGAAACATATGATGGGGAATTTGAACAAGGTTT
>AZYB01000014.1 GCA_000513055.1 alpha proteobacterium SCGC AAA288-N07 | reverse complement strand
AAAACCTAGTTTACTACTTTCTGAAAAATTGAATGATGCTTGAACTTCACTTTTAAATTCCAAAATGTGCCCTAAATCTTTTCCATCACCTTCACAAAAAGAGATCTAACAAAACTAGGTTCTTTTCTTATGATGGGCCTAATAGGAATTATAATTGCATCAATAGTAAATATTTTTATGAAATCGACTATGATGTATTTTGTAATTTCTATAATTGGAGTTTTAATATTTGTTGGATTAACTGCTTACGATACTCAAAAGATTAAGAATATATACCTGGTAAGTGACTCCGGAGAAATTATGACGAAAAAAGCTGTTATGGGTGCACTGACTCTTTACTTGGATTTCATTAATTTGTTTATAATGTTACTTAGGTTATTTGGTCAAAGAAGATAATTTTTTAGTTCACAAGTTTCAAATTTTTCCATCTCGTTTTATTTAATAATTCTTTTAAATCTTTGGATATATTAAGAATATTCCCTTGGGAATCTGATGTGAAGTATTTTAGTTTTTTATTTTTTAGTCTAAAATTTTTACATATTCTAAACTCAGCATTTTCAGAGGCTCTTTTATACACATTAAAACTAACTTCTTCTTTTGAAATATTTAAACCATAGTCTTTCCAAAAACCGTTTGAAACCATTTTAGAATAAAGATTAAGAATTATTTTTAATTCAGATTTATTAAAAAAATAATTTCTTTTCTTCGTTGCTAAATTTGAATTTTTAATTACAAGTTTTAAACGGTTCATTTATTTTTTAATTTTGTATTTTTTTATTAAAGGAACTTGTGAAATAGTAAATAAGAAACTAATCGGCAATAGCCCCCAAACTTTAAAATTTACCCAAAATTCTTCAGATTGAGTTCTCCAAACTATTTCGTTTAAAATAGCTAAAAAGAAAAAAAATAATATCCATCTATCATTAAATTTTTTCCATCCCTCATCTAGTAATTTAAGTGAATTTTTAAACAATTTTTTGAGCAAAAGTTCTTTAGAAAAAAATTTTCCAAATATTAAAGCCAATGCAAAAAGTATGTTTACTACCGTTGGTTTCATGTAAATAAAAATAGGATTATTAAAGTATAATGTTAAACCACCAAAAAATGTTATCAGAATTCCACTTATTAAAGGTATAAAGGGAACTTTTTTTTCTAGTAAATAAATTACTGTAAGTGATAAAAGAGTTGCAATTATAAGGGGTGGTATTGCAACCCTTAAATTAAGTCCACTTTTATAGTAAAAAATAAAAAAAATTAAAAGAGGCCCAAAATCTGTAATAAATTTAATGAATCCTTTGTTCATTTAAAATATCTTTGTATATCAATATAACTTTAGACTATTTTTTACTATTGATTTTTTTTTAA
The DNA here is from genome assembly GCA_000513055.1 of alpha proteobacterium SCGC AAA288-N07. Taxonomy (GTDB): domain Bacteria; phylum Pseudomonadota; class Alphaproteobacteria; order Pelagibacterales; family Pelagibacteraceae; genus AAA240-E13. Next base: position 21,038 of record AZYB01000014.1, on the reverse strand, counting down.
ATGTAACTATTTTGAACCTATCTAATGGCAATTAATACTGCAAAATTTTCAATAGGTAATATCGTTAAACATAAACATTTTTATTTTAGAGGCGTGATTTATGATGTTGATTTTCAGTTTAATAATTCCGAGGAGTGGTACAGAGCTATCCCCAAGGAAGTTAGACCAAGGAAAGATCAACCTTATTATCATCTTTTAGCTGAAAATGATGATATTACATATGAGGCCTATGTTTCAGAACAAAACTTGGTTTTAGACGATTCAAATAGACCTATTAGACATCCTTTAATAAACGAGATTTTTTCTGGTAAAAAAGGATCAGGATATTTTAAGCTTTCAAACTAATCTAATCCGCCTCAAATTAAACATAGTTTTTGCTAACCTTGGACAAATTAGTATTCAATAATACTTGTATGGCCTAATTAGGGGCGTGCATTTATATCATCATCTCCCTTCTCGTTCTTAATTAGGCTAGTATTTCAAATATAAAATTTTTATATATAATATTCATCTTTATTAAAAGATGAGAAAAAATGAAAAAAACATAGGTTTTTTTAAACTAATTTAGTGTTTAAAATAATGATTACGAAGTATATGTTAAAATATATGAAGCTTCTAAATAAATTTTTATTTCATACAATATTAATTGTTGGATTTGGATCAGTGGGATTTACTGAAGAAGCAAAACTACAATTACCAAATACTGAAATGAATTTTTTTTCTGGAATGTTTGACTTTAGTGATCAAAAACAAAGAGCTGTATTAGTTGGATTTCAACATCAAAACGAAGAACTATACAGAGAAACTTTTTTAGGAACCTTATCTCCAATTACGGGTGGTTTTGTTACAGAAAACCAGGCTATTTATGCATATACGGGAGTCGAATGGAATTTTGATGTTGGTCCATTTAATTTAACACCAAGTTTTGCACCTGGGCTTTATGGTGAAGGTGATGGAAAAGATTTAGGGCACATTTTGGAATTTAAAAGTGAAGTTCAAGCATCATTCAATTTTTCAGAAAGTAGTAAACTAGGTTTTTCTTATAACCATTTATCAAATGCAAGTTTAGGGGATAAAAATCCTGGTGCAAATAGTTATATGTTTAATTTTTTAAAGACATTTTAAATTTAATTATACAAAGATATGAATCTTAGCGATTGTCATAACTTTGACGATTACAGGAAATTAGCAAAAAAAAAATTACCTTCTCCAATTTTTAATTATATTGATGGTGGATCAGATGATNAGGTTACGCTAAAAAGAAATACCGAGGCATTCAATAGTTGTGATCTTATACCAAATGTTCTTACTGACGTGAGTGATGTAGATTTATCAACAACTGTTTTAGGGCAAAAAATCGATTTTCCATTATTTTGTTCAGCAACTGCAATGGGTCGTCTTTACCATCACTTAGGTGAAAAAGCGACCGCAGAGGCTGCTAAAAAAACGGGGACAATGTTTGGCATATCGACAATGTCAACAGTGAGCATTGAAGAAATAGGAGACTTAACAAATAGTCCAAAATTATTTCAACTTTATATTCATAAAGATAAAGGACTTACGGATAATTTAATTGAAAGATGTAAGCAAGCCAATTTTAATGCGATGTGCTTGACAGTAGATACTGTAGTGGCTGGTAATCGAGAAAGAGATCATAGAACGGGATTTAGTACTCCTCCTAGATTAACGTTGAGAAGTTTATTAAGTTTTGCTTTACATCCAGAGTGGAGCCTTAATTATCTATTTCGTGAAAAATTTAAAATTGGGTTAAGTAAAAGTTCTAAAAATCTTTCCGAAGGATTAAAAAATTTAGTTATAAATAAAAAAATTGATCCAAAAACTCTTGACAATCTAGAAGATTTTTTAATTGAGTCTGATGTGGGTGTAGTTGCTGCAAAAGAATTAAAACAAATTTTTACTGATACTAAGATTGACCCAAAAAAAGACAGTTTAAATCAGGTTAATTTAATCGTTGAAAATTATATTAAAAAATTAATGTTACCACTAGAAAAAAAGATTGTTATTGAAGATAGTATAAAACCAGCTGTTATATTAATTGCGGGTGTTAATGGGGTAGGAAAAACTACAACGATAGGAAAACTAGGTAAAATATTTTCCAAGAACAATAAGCAAATTGTTTTTGCAGCCGCTGATACATTTAGAGCAGCTGCTATTGAACAATTAGAAATTTGGTCAGAAAAGATTGGCGCTAAAATAATTAAGTCGGAAACTGGTTCTGATCCGGCATCTGTTGCTTTTAAAGCAATGGAATTTTCAAAAAAAAACAATATTGATTGTCTTTTGATTGACACAGCAGGCAGGCTTCAAAATAAGAAAAATTTGATGGATGAATTTAAAAAAATATCAAAAGTGTTGAAAAAAATTGATCCTAATTATCCGCATGAAATATTATTAATTTTAGATGCAACAACTGGACAAAGTGCTTTAAACCAGGTTGAAGAATTTCAAAAAATAACCCCTATAACTGGATTAATCATGACAAAACTTGATGGTACAGCAAAAGGAGGAATTTTATTAGCAATCACTAGAAAATATAATTTACCAATTATTGCGTTAGGATTGGGTGAAAAAGAAGATGATTTAGAATTATTTAAAGCGGAAGATTATGCAAAAGCTCTGATGTCTTCTAATTAATTAAATTTATAGAAATTAAAGGTTTGTAATATTTGCACTCATAAAGTGAACTCATATTTTTAAATCCGCAGCCCTTAAGAATAGAAGAAATCAAAAAATTGTATTGGTTATTTTCCGCTAATGTCTCGAGGGTGTTAGTATTGATGTTATATTTAAAATTTTTGTTTGTCGATTTAACTGCACTTATCATAATGATAGTCTGATTATCATTTAACAAATAATAAGCATAATCTTCGGGAAAAACTGGATATTCATAATTTCTTATTAAGGACTTGGCCTTATTAGGAAACCAATCGTAGGTGATTAAAGGTTTGGCTATTTCTGTTTTATTATTAAATAGATATAAATCTTGAGGATAGTCAGTAATATAATTAAAATCCTGACCTTTTGCTAAAACAGCTTTATTTCTAGTTTTGAAAAAAAGTGTAAATTTTTTGTCGTGAGATAACATTTTTCCGATATTAAATACTTCTCCAACATCTAGTTTATAAGGAGTAAATTCACTTGAACTTCCTTCTGTATTAAAAAAAATTAGAAAAAAGAAGATATAAAGTAAAAAATTTTTCACAAAATATAATTAATCTTTATTTGTGAAGCTTCTTTGTTTGAAATGTGACCTAATTTAAGCTTTCCATAAACGATTTTAGTTTTTCTATGAGCAATTTATTATAATCCATCATATGATCGTCATATTCTGAAAAATAATAAAACTTAGGTGAATTTGCTGAAGTAAAAATCTTTTTTCCCATCTCAAAAGGCACTATGCTATCTTTTTTGCCATGCATAACTAGAACGGGAATATGGATATTTTTTATTTTATTTATGCTCTCGTATCTATCTTTCAATAATAAACTTACAGGAAAAAAAGAATAATATTTTTTTCCCATTTCAACCATCGATGTGAATGGTGACTCTAATATTATTCCCGCAAAATTTTTATTTTGGGCAATTTCTATTGCAACAGCTGCCCCCAATGACTCGCCACATAAAATAATCTTTTCTTCTCTAATTCCGTTTGATTCAAGCCATTTTACTGCACTTTTGGCATCATCATAAAGTCCTTGCTCACTCGGTTTTCCAGAATTTCCACTAAATCCTCTCCAAGCTATAATTAAAAAATTTAGATCAAAATTTTCGAAATGGTTTAATTTATATATTCGATTTTCCAGAGAACCTGCATTGCCATGCAAAAATAAAATAGTTTTTTTCGAAATATCTTTTTTGTGAAACCATCCCAGAAGATTAAGATTATCAGAAGTAGGAATACTAACTTTTTCAATTTTGGGAATTAAATTATCAACTTCGGTATAGCTTTTTTCATTTGGATGATATAACAATTTCCCCTGATAAAAGTATAAAAAAATTATCAATACAAGGTAGATTGAAATTATTAAAATAATAAATTTTATAAAAAACATTTTATTATTCAAATTGATCAAAAAAAATAAATTTTTTTTATTTTTTAATTGATTTTAAAGAATCATAAATCAAAAGAGATAAGCAGAATATAACTATAATCCAAAAAGGAAGACCTCTCCAAAATCCTGCAAGACCCGTACTTATACTATGAGCTAAACCAAAGAGAAAAATTGCGACAAGTGTAACGCCTAAAAAAATTGTAAACTTTTCACTAAATTTCATAGTTAATACTCTGTCATCTTTTAATTTTACTCATCAACCAACTAGCATTCCTGAATAATCTTTCATCATCAAATAAAGACGAAACTAATTGCACACCAACTGGAAGACCATTTTTTCCTTGTAATAAGGGTAAGCTAATACAAGGCATTCCGCAATATGTCCAAACCGTACAAAATATGGGATCGCCAGTAGATTTTAAACCTTTGGGAGCCTCTCCTGTTGCTGATGGAGTTAAAATTGCATCATAATCGTTAAAAAATTGTTTAAAGTAGGTATTTGCTACATCTATCTTGGTCAAAGCATCATTGTATTCTACAGAAGTGTATTTCATTCCTCTTTCAATAGCCTCTATAATTTTATCACTTAGCTTATTTTTTGACTTATTATATTCTCCGGAAAAAGATCTCGCCATATCTGACTCCATAATTATTTTATGCCAATCGGGTATTTTAGCAAAACCCTCTGGTAACTCTATTTCTTCTACCTGACCTTTAAGTTCATCTTTTATTTCACTAAATCCATCTGCCACATCTTCATCTAGTTTGTCCATAAAAGGTAACTTGATGTAAGCTAATAAAGGTTCCATAGGTGGCTTTTGTCTGCTCACGGCTAATAATTTCGGTCTAGGATTTAAAGATGAATCAGGATCTTGCTTGTCATAACCAATAAGCTGCTCGCTAATTAGTGCTGCATCTTCTATAGAATTAGAAAAAATACCAACTTGGTCCAATGCCTGAGAAATTTGTAACACTAAATGTCGTGAAATTAATCCTTTAGTAGGTTTATAGCCTACTACACCGCAGTAGGAAGCTGGTCTAATAACCGATCCGTTAGTTTGACTTCCAATAGCAAGTGGAACCATATGTGAAGCAACAGCTGCAGCCGATCCGCTTGATGACCCGCCAGGTGTTCTACTAAGATCGTGAGGATTTTTAGTTTTGCCGGGAGAATAGTATGCAAGCTCAGTTGTTACTGTTTTTCCCATGATGATCGCTCCTGCCTGTTTTAATTTTGATACAACTGTACAATCATTCATACTTAGATTTTTCTTATGAATTTCTGTACCGTCCGTAGTTGGCATATCTTCTGTATCAAAAATATCTTTAATGCCAACAGGTATGCCATGAAGATCTCCGTGTTTACCTGATTGATGTAGTTCATCCGATTTTTTTGCTTGAGCAATGGCAAGTTCTGGATCAAAGAATTCCCAAGCTTCTACGTCTTTTTCTTTTTTTTTTATTTGTTCTATATAACTTTTAACAAGTTCTTCTGATGTAATTTCTCCTTTTTTAAGGGATTGAACCATTTCTACTGCGGAAGTTTTAAGTGAAGACATTAATACTTATTTTCCAATACCAAAGAAAAAGTCTGGTAAAAATAATGCTATTCCAGGATAATTATACATAAGCACCATAGTAAATATTACTATGAACAAATAGGGCATTATGCTTTTAAAAATTTCTATTAATTCAATTGCATCTCCCACAACACCTTTTAAATAATAAGCTGCCATGGCCATGGGTGGAGTTAAAAATGAAGTTTGAAGATTCAAAGCTACTAACATGGCAAAAAAGTAAGGATTAACCCCAAATGTATCTAACATAGGTAAAAAAATTGGAACAAAGATAATTAATATTTCTGTCCATTCTAGTGGCCATCCCAACAAAAATATTATCAACTGTGCCATAACAAGAAATTGCCACGGTTCTAAATTCATTCCAAGAATCCAGTGTTCAACAACCGTATGACCACCCAAATATGAAAAAATAGATGCAAAAGTCCAAGAGCCCACAAATAACCAGCAGACCATAGCGGTAGTTTTAGCTGTTAAAAAAATTGACTCTTTTAATGTTTTCCAATTAAGCGCTTTATAACAAAAAGCCAAAAACAATCCTCCAAATGCACCTATTGCGGCAGCTTCAGCAGGAGTAGCTAATCCTAATAAAATTGATCCAAGCACTGCTAAAATTAATAATGACAAAGGAATAAAAGAAGTCAGCAGCTGTAAAAAAATAACTCTTCTCGAAGGTACTTCTTCTTCTATAGGTTTTGGTGCAATACTTGGATTAAAGTACGCTCGACCAACTACATAAACCATATAAAAGCCCGCTAATAAAAATCCTGGAATAATCGCAGCTATCATTCCATGGAACTCTCAAATGCTATTAACTGCGGTTAAACTTGCACCAGCCTTAGCTATGGGAAACACAGTTGTAATTAAATCTTCTGAGTTAGCTCCTGCAACCATGTTTGAATTTGCAAAATTAATAGAAAAAACTGGAATACCTAAAGGCGTTGTGAATGTGATAACAGGATTTGGTGATCCGTGTGGAAAAGCACTAACAACTCACAAAGATGTTGAAAGAATCGCTTTTACTGGAGGGCCAGAAACAGCAAGACATATTATTAGAAACTCTGCTGAAAACTTATCACAAGTTAGTTTAGAATTGGGAGGTAAAAGCCCTATTGCTGTATTTGAAGATGCAGATCAAGAAAATGCATTGAATGGTATTACCGCAGGTATTTTTGGAGCTAGTGGCCAAAGCTGTATAGCCGGATCCAGGTTATACCTACAAAAAAATATTTATAATAATTTTTTAGATAAATTGGTTAATCGTGCAAAAAAAATAAAATTGGGTAACCCAATGGAACCCGGTACTCAAATGGGACCTCTAAGTAATTTAAAACAACTAGAAATAATAGAAAAAAATATAAAACTTACAATCAATCAAGGTGGAAAAATAAAATGTGGAGGAAAGAGACATGGCCTATCAAATAAAGGCTATTATTTCCCAGCTACGATAATTGAATGTGAAAATCATAATCTTCCAACGGCTGAAAATGAATTGTTTGGTCCAATCTTATCAGTAATGAAATTTGAAACTGAAGAAGAGATCATAAATAAAATGAACGATAATCAATATGGTTTATCTTCTGGGATTTATACAAAAGATTTGGGAAGAGGTTTAAGAGTTTCAAAAGCAATACGTGCCGGAATTACATTTGTAAATACTTATCGATTAATATCGCCTTCTGCACCTTTTGGTGGAATGAAAGATAGTGGATATGGTAAAGAAGCGGGAATTGAATCTATAAAAGATTACACAAGAATTAAAACCACATGGTTTAATACATCTGATAAACCCATGTCAGATCCATTTACAATGGGATAGTTTAGTTAAATTTAAAATTCATTATATACCCACTTCCTGAAGTAGCAGACTTATAATGAGAGTCTATTCTAGGTAAAACTCGGTTAAAGAAAAAATTCGCAGTTTCAATTTTGTTTTCAAAAAACTTTTTATTTTTACTTAATTCTTTATAGCTAACATCTAAAACTTTAAGCCAAGAATATGCCAGAGCAATTAAACCTAAAACTTTAAGATAATCATTGCATGCTGCACTGACATCATCTTTTGATGCCTTCATATTTTTTTCAATCCAAACCGTAAAATTTTTCATAATTTTTAAATAGTGATTCAACTTCTCAGCAAGTGGATTTATTTGTGAGTGATTTTTATTTTTTTTAATTTCTTCTTCAATAGATTTTATATATCGATCAATAACGTTTCTATCTTTATTAGTAAGTTTTCTAAAAACTAAATCAATCGCTTGAACTGAATTTGTTCCTTCATATATTGGTGTAATCCTGTTGTCCCTATATAATTGTTCAATACCTTGATCTTTTGTATAACCATAACCTCCAAAAATTTGCATAGCATCACTAGTAATTTCCATACCCATGTCCGCAAATAGTGATTTTACCACAGGCGTTATTAAAGATACAAAATCTGAAGCTTCTTGTTTAATTTTATTATCACTATGATGTAGGCTAACCTCAGTTTGTTGTGCTAACCAAAAACTTAAAGCCCTTTCACCTTCGATAATAGATTTCATGTTTAGTAATGTTCTTCTAATATCAGCATGATCAATAATTAAGTCTGCTCCATTTTTTGTTTTACTATTATTAGATTTTCCTTGTTTTCTCTCTTTTGAATAGTTTAATGCATTTTGATATGCAATTTCTGATAATCCCAAACCTTGTAGTCCAACGACAATTCTTTCTAAATTCATCATAGTAAACATTGAACTTAATCCTTTATTTTTTGGTCCAATCATATATCCAATAGATTCTTCAAAATTTAAAACACAAGTAGCAGATCCTCTGATTCCCATTTTGCTTTCAATTGAATTAGTTAAAACGCCATTTCTTTGACCTAAGGATCCATCTTCTTTTACTTGAACTTTGGGCACTAAAAATAAACTAATGCCTTTTGTACCCGATGGTGCATCAGGAGTTCTTGCAAGAACCAAATGTATAATGTTTTCTGTAAGATCATGATCTCCAGAAGTTACAAATATCTTTTGACCAGTTAATTTATAAGTGCCGTCTGATTGTTCAGTAGCTTTTGTTTTTAACAATCCTAAATCTGTTCCACAAACTGGTTCTGTTAAGCACATTGTTCCACTCCACGTACCTTTAACTATATTTGGAAGAAATTTTTTTTTTATGGAATCCGTACCGTGATGAAATATACAATTATAAGCACCTATGCTTAACTCACTGTACAATTTAAAGGAAAGACTGGCTGAAGATAACATTTCGTCAAAAAATGTCTTGATAGTGTTTGGCATTCCTTGGCCGCCATACTCTGGGTCACAAGATAAAGAAACCCATCCATCTTCAATAAATTTTTTGTAAGCTTCTTTGTATCCTGGTGGAGTTCTTACTACACCATTTTCTAATTTAGCAGGTGTATCATCTCCAGCTTTAGCCAAGGGTAATATAAGATTTTCGGTTAACTTTGCGGCTTGTTCCAAAATATCTTTTGCAAGATCAGGATTAATTTCCTTATATTTTTCAAGTGCATTGTAATGAGGATTATCCCTTAACTTCTCAAAGAGAAACATCATATCATTTATTGGAGCTATATAAGTTGCCATTAATTTACCAAAGGTTTTCCTGCTGAAAGCGTGTGTTTTATTCGGGCTTGAGTTTTTTCCATTTGAATGAGTTGAACAAATGCCTCTAATTCTAAAGCATACATATCGTCTTCCGATAATTCTTTATCGATTGTTGTATTTCCTCCACTTAACACAAAAGCTAATTTTTTTCCAACTTCCATTCCATGCTCCAAAATTTTCTTTTCTTTAAAAAGGTTTTCAAGAGTTTGGAACATTTTATCTCTTACTCGGCTTCCTGATAACTTAAAAATTGGTTTTTTTGGCGGTTTATACCCATCTTTTTTCTCTTCTATTAAATCTTGCGAAGCTGAAAGTAGCTTGTTTCTGTTCATAATACTTTTGTCTTTTTTTAATAAAAACTTAAATGGTATGGCTTCCATTGGTGAACTAGCCGTCTTACCATAACCAATAATATCAAATACCTTTTGAGGAGCAAAGTCAGGATCTTTTTTAGCTTCTTGAGTTTGCTGCCATCTCCACAACATGTTTGTAGTTCCTCCTCCCGCAGGTATTAATCCTACTAGCGTTTCTACAAGACCAGTAACGATATTAGTATGAGCAACTACATAGTCGCTTTGAATTAAAACTTCAAAACCTCCACCCAAAGCTAAACCTGATGGTGCAGAAATGACTACATAATCAGAATATTTTAGCTGTTTGCAGGTCATTTGAAAATGATGGATGAACTTTTCAATTGCCTTCCAATTTTTTTCTTTTGCAAAGTCCATAACGTAATTTAAATTAACTCCTGCAGAAAACTGCATTCCTTCGTTAATAATAATCATATTTTGATCAGATGCTTTTTTTAATGCATCCATTGAGTCATAATCTAATATATTTGCTTTGGTGTTAAATTCTACAATTTTGTAATTTTTATGCTCATACGTAATAGCTGATTTATTATTTTTATTAATTTTTGCTAATTGCTTTACTTTTCCTAAAGTTTCCAAGTTTGTATAGATTTGCCTTTTTCCATAAAAAGTATCATTTTTTTCATTGTAAAGTTTTTTTATAAATTCATTTGTTTTCAACTGACTATCTTTTTCTACAAAAAATTTCACTCCAAGTTCTTCAAGCATTTCAAATGGGCCCTTTGTCCAATTAAAACCAAGCCTCATTGCCTCATCAATATTATTATAATCTTTTGTTACATTTGGAATTAAAGAGGATGCATAAAGAATAATCTTTGAAATTACAGACCACGCATATTTTCCATATTTATCATTTCTTGAAACAATTTGTTTTAGATTAACTTTTTCATTGATATTAATATCGATTTTTTTAGATGGAGAATATTCTTCAGTAATTAAATTAATTGCTTCTAATACTTTCTTTCCATCTTTTTTATTCATTCTGTAAAATCCACCTTTTCCTTTTCTTCCGGTGTAACCAGTTTCAATTAAATTTTTTACTAATGAGATTTCTTGTGCTACTTCATGAAAAATGTCAGATTTTGGTAATTCTTTTAAAAAACTTTTTAAAACATCTGCCATTAGATCTATACCAATCAAATCATATAGACCAAAAACTCCTGTTTTAGGTATGCCCATAGGTCTACCAAAAACTGCATCGGCTTCTTCTATACTTAATTTCATTTTTATGGCTTCCGTAATTGCTACCTGCATTGCATAAACCCCGACTCTATTTCCCAAAAAACCTGGAGTATCTTTGCAAATAATAACTCCTTTACCTAAACTCTCTTCACAAAAGTTTTTTAATAAATTTATTTTTTCTTTATCGTTAATATTTTCAGTTACTATTTCTAATAAACCCATGTATCTAACGGGATTAAAAAAATGGGTTATACAAAAATCTTTTTTGTCTTCATCGGACATTTTGGACGATAAAACTTTTAAGGGAATCGTTGATGTATTTGATGAAATTATTGAATCTTTTTTTCTTGTTTTTAAAATTTTTTCATAAATATCATGTTTAATATTTATTCTTTCGACTACTGCTTCAACCACCCAGTCAGCTTTTTCAACAATTTCAAAATTTTCTTCTATATTACCAGCTTTAATATTATCAATTTTACTTTTATCAATTAATAATGGAGGTCTAGACTCAAAAATTCTTTTTTTTGCTTTTTCAGAAATTTCAGTCTTTAAATCTAGAAGTGTTACAGGAATGTTGGCATTGCATAATTGTGCTGCAATTCCACTACCCATAGTGCCAGAACCAATGACAACTACATTTTTGATATTCATTGGGCCAAATACTATTTAAGTTTTGATATTATTGCATCCCCCATTTGTGAAGTGGATACTTCTTTTTTTCCTTTAGATAAAATGTCTTTAGTTCTTAAATCATTATCAAGAACTTTTTGAACTGCATGATCTAGGTTATCAGCTTCTTGCTCTAGATCTAGTGAATACCTAAGAGCCATAGAAAAACTTAGAATGCTCGCTATAGGATTTGCTATTCCTTTACCGGCAATGTCTGGGGCTGAACCGTGTACAGGCTCATACATGGATCTCATTTTACCATTTTTATCTTTTGCGCCTAATGATGCCGATGGTAATAAACCCAATGATCCTGTTAACATAGCCGCTTCATCAGACAGCATGTCTCCAAATAAATTATCTGTAACAATAACATCAAACTGTTTTGGATTTCTTAGTAACTGCATAGCACAATTGTCTGCAAGCATATGACTCAACTCAATATCAGTATAATCGTTGTCTCTAACTTTTTGGACTTCTTCTTTCCATAAAACTCCTGACTCCATAACATTTGATTTTTCACATGAAGTAACTTTTTTTTTCCTTTTTTTGGCAAGTTCAAAAGCTACTTTTGCCACTCTAATTATTTCATTAGTTGTATATGTATGAGTATTAATACCTTTTCTTTCTCCATTTTCGATTGGTTTTATTCCTCTTGGCTCACCGAAATATATACCTCCTATAAGCTCTCTAACAATCATGATATCAAGACCTGAAACAATTTCGGGTTTTAAGCTGGATGCTTCTACTAACTGTTTAAAACAAATTGCAGGCCTAAGATTTGCAAATAATTTTAATTCTTTCCTTAACTTTAATAATGCTCTTTCAGGTTTCTTTGAAAATTCTAAATTATCCCACTTAGGGCCGCCGCAAGCACCGAAAATTATGACTTCAGATTCCATTGCTTTATAAAATACTTCATCTGTAATTGGATTTTTGTGTTTTTCAATTGATGCTCCACCAATTAAATCTTGGTCTATCGTAAAATCCAAAGATTTTTTTAAGTTAAGCCATTCAATAACTTTTTTAACTTCGGTAATAACTTCTGGACCAATACCATCACCAGGAAGTAATAAAATTTTTCTATTTTTAACTTTAATCATTTTAATTCATCCAAGGTTTAGTTTTTTGGATATTTTTTTCATAAAAAGATATTTTTTCAGATTTTTCCAAAGAAAGCGAAATATCGTCTAAACCATCTAACAAACACTTTTTTTTGAAAGCATCAACTTCAAAACTAATTATTTTATTTCCTAATTTAATTTTTTGCTCAGGAAGGTTTATTTCTATGACTTCTTTTCTTTCTGAATATTCTATTAATTCTTCTAGTTGTTTTTCATCTAAAGCTATAGGCAACATACCATTCTTAAAACAATTGTTATAAAAAATATCTGCAAAACTTTGACTTATTACACATTTAATTCCAAAATCTAATAGAGCCCAAGGAGCATGTTCTCTTGAAGAACCACATCCAAAATTTTTTCCTGCTAATAAAATAGATGACTTATTGTAAGGTTCTTTGTTTAAAACAAAGTTGTTCATTTTTTTTCCTTGTTCATCGTATCGCATTTCAAAAAATAAACTTTTTCCAAGTCCACTTCTTTTTATTGTTTTTAAAAATTGCTTAGGAATAATCATATCTGTATCTACATTCATCATTGGAAGATTTGCTGGTACGCTTTTTAAAATATTAAATTTTTCCATTTTAATTTTGAAACTTTCTTACATCTGTTAAATGTCCATCAATTGCTGCAGCTACAGCCATAGCTGGACTTAATAAATGAGTCCTGCCTCCACGACCTTGTCGTCCTTCAAAATTTCTATTTGAAGTAGATGCACATCTTTCTTTAGGATTAAGCTTATCTGCATTCATGGCCAGACACATAGAACAACCTGGTTCTCTCCATTCAAATCCAGCTTCTTTAAAAACTTTGTCTATTCCCTCTTCTTCTGCCTGCTGTTTAACGAGACCAGATCCAGGAACAATCATGGCACTTACATGCTGAGCAATTTTTCTTCCTTTTGCTATTTTGGCTGCATCTCTTAGATCACTAATTCTTCCATTAGTACAGCTACCAATAAAAATTCTATCAACCTTAATGTCAATTATTTTAGTATTTGGTTTAAGTCCCATATAATTCAAAGATCGATTCATTGATGCTTTTCTGTCTTCATCCTTTTCATCTGCGGGATCAGGGATAACACCAGTAACCGAAACAACATCTTGAGGAGATGTTCCCCAAGTTACCATTGGACTAATTTCATCACCTTTAATTTCTACTTTCTTATCAAATTGTGCTTCAGAATCTGAATTAAGTTTAGACCAATATGCAATAGCTTTGTCCCAGTTTGCTCCCTTTGGAGATTTAGGTTTGCCTTTAAGATAATTAAAAGTTTTTTCATCAGGTGCAATTAATCCTGCTCGCGCGCCTGCTTCTATTGACATATTGCAAATTGTCATCCGCTGCTCAATGTTCAAATTTTCTATAACAGGTCCAGCGTACTCAATAACCATTCCAGTTCCACCTGCAGTACCTATTTTACCTATAGTCTGTAAAATAACATCTTTAGATGTAACGCCTGTATGTAATTTACCCGTAACCCTAACACAAAGATTTTTTGATTTTTTTTGAATTAAAGTTTGAGTTGCCAATACATGTTCGACTTCCGATGTGCCAATACCAAAAGCTACTGCTCCAAAAGCTCCGTGAGTAGCAGTATGACTGTCTCCGCAAACTATAATTGTACCAGGTTGAGTAAAACCTTGTTCTGGACCAATAATATGAACAATGCCTTGTCTTTTATCCTTCATATCAAAAACTTCAATTCCAAACTCTTTACAGTTTTTCTCTAATGTTTCTACTTGAATTTTTGATTCTTCATCATCAATACCTTTAGATCTATCTGTAGTTGGTACATTATGATCTGCAACTGCCAGAGTTAGATTGGGTCGTCTTACTTTTCTTTTAGCTACTCTTAATCCTTCAAAAGCCTGAGGACTTGTTACCTCATGAATCAAATGCCTGTCCACATAGAGCAAAGCAGTTCCATCCTTCTGTTCATGAACTAAATGTTCATTCCAAATTTTGTCGTACATTGTTAGTGGCATTTAAAAAAAATCTATTTTTTTTTTATATTTTCTTTTTTTTCGGAAAATTTTTTATCTTTTTTTTCTTGGGGAGCAGTTTCTTTTTTTATTTCTTCAACTTTTTTTTCGGGAGATTTTAGAGAAATTTCTGTTTCTGTTGTTTCTTGTGCTTCTTCGGGCGTTTTTTCAGTTTTTACTTCTATATCGATTCCAATTTTTTTCTTCATTTTTTCTGCAATTCTAGCTGATTTTCCTGTTCTATCTCTCAAATAATATAATTTAGCCCTTCTGACATTACCAGCCCTAACTACTTTTATTGAATCAATTATTGGACTAAATAGTGCAAATGTTCTTTCAACACCTTCTCCGAATGATATCTTTCTAACTGTAAAAGAAGAATTTAAATCTCTATTTTTTTTTGCAATACATACGCCCTCAAAATATTGTATTCTTTTTCTTTTACCTTCAGTAATTCTAACTCCAATTTTAACAATATCGCCAGGAAAAAAATCAGGATACTTTTTTGATGCCATTATTTTTTTAACACTTTCTCTGTTAATATCTTCAATATTTTTCATAATGCTAGTCAAAGGCTTACTTTTTGTTTTTATATTTTTCCCACAAATCTGGTCTTCGGCGACGTGTTATAGCTTCTGATTGTGACAAACGCCAGTCTTTAATTTTCGCATGGTCACCTGATAATAATACATCGGGAACACATTTTGATTCCCATTTTTGAGGTTTTGTATATTGGGGATATTCTAAGAGATTATTTTCAAAACTTTCTTCTAAAATGGACAAATCATTCCCCAAAACTCCGGGAAGCAATCTAACAATTACATCTATAAAAACATATGCAGCAGTTTCTCCTCCAGACAAGATAAAATCTCCAATACTAACTTCTTCAATATTTCGTGTTTCAATCACTCTTTGATCAACACCTTCAAAATGACCACAAATAATATTTGTTGTTTTTTCTTTTAAAAAATTTTTTGCCATTTCTTGGGTAAACTTTTTTCCCTTAGGAGATAGATAAATAATTTTTTCATTTTGCACCACATATTTATTAAGTGAATTTGATAAAACTTCTGGTTTTATTATCATTCCACTACCTCCACCAAAAGGAGCATCATCAACTGTTTTGTGTTTATCAGTTGCTCCATCTCTGATGTTACATACTTCAAACGACCAAATATTTTTTTCTAGTGCTTTTTTGTACAAGCCATAATTAAAAGGCCCAGGAAATAACTCTGGATATAATGTAAATACCCTTGCGGTCCACATTGTAATTATTTTTTATCCTTTTTCTCTTCTGTTTTTGGAGCAGCTTCCTTTTTTTCAGCAGGTTTTTTATCCTTTTTCTCCTCTGTTTTTGGAGCAGCTTCCTTTTTTTCAGCAGGTTTTTTATCCTTTTTCTCCTCTGTTTTTGGAGCAGCTTCCTTTTTTTCAGCAGGTTTTGTATCCTTTTTCTCTTCTGTTTTTTTTCTATCTTTTTTTGGAATAGCCTTTAAAGGATTATTACCAGCCTTTGGCATAGGAATTACTGAGGCTTCTCCAAGAATTCTAGTAACTCTAGTTGTAGGTTTTGCTCCCTGACTCATCCAATATTTGACTCTTTCAATTTCAATTTTCATTCTATCTTTTTTATTTTTTGGAACTAAGGGATTAAAAAAACCTAATTTTTCAATAAATCTTCCATCTCTAGGAAATCTGCTATCTGCAACAACTATTTTATATACAGGTCTTTTTTTTGCTCCTCCTATTGATAATCTTATTTTTAACATTTGTTCTCCTTTTATTTTAATTGATTAAAAAGCTCAGGGGGAATTCCATCACTCATATTTTTATTTAGATTTCCCTTTGACATTTTTTTCATCATGTCAGACATTAATTTAAATTGTTTTAATAATTTATTAATGGTGGCAACATCTGTGCCGGAACCGTTGGCAATTCTTTTTCTTCTTGAGCCATTAATAATTTTTGGATTTTCTCTTTCTTTTTTAGTCATTGACAAAATGATTGCTTCATTCTTGCTAATAATTCCTTCATCAACTCCTGATTTATCCATTTGAGACTTTATTTTAGATACACCAGGTAATAATGACAGAACTCCTTCCATGCCTCCCATTTTTTTCATTTGCCTTAATTGAGTTAGATAATCTTGCATAGAAAATTTACCTTTTTTCAAATTTTCTTCAGCTTCTATTATTTTTTCTTGATTTAAATCTTTAGAAGCTTTTTCTACAAGAGAAACAATATCACCCATTCCGAGAATTCTGTTTGCTATTCTATCAGGGTAAAATACTTCAAAATTTTCAACTTTTTCTCCTACTCCTAAAAATTTTATAGGTACACCTGTGGTAAATTTCATACTAACAGCTGCCCCACCTCTTCCATCTCCATCGGCTCTTGTTAAAACTATTCCAGTTAAATCAACTGCTTTTTTAAATTCCGTAGCTATATTTACAGCTACTTGGCCTGTTAAAGAATCTGCTACCAGAATTATTTCTGTGGGTGTAAGAATTGACTTTAATTCTTTAATTTCGTTCATCATTGAAAAATCAATTTGTGTTCTTCCAGCTGTATCAAAAATAATTATGTCTGATCCATACAATGAAGCTGCTCCTAATGCTCTTTTGGCAATATCGTTTGGTAATTGATCCTTAACTATTGGTAAAGTTTGTATATCATTTTGCTCTCCTAAAATTTTAAGTTGTTCCTGTGCAGCAGGTCGATAGATATCCAAACTGACCAATAAAGCTTTTTTTTTGTTATTCATTTTTAGATATTGAGCTAATTTTGCAGCAGTTGTAGTTTTGCCTGAACCTTGAAGGCCTACAAGGAGAATAGAAGCCGGGGGAACAGCATTCAAATTTATTTCTGACTTTTTATTTCCAAGCAATTGAACTAATTCATCATAAACTATCTTTACAATCATTTGACCAGAGGTAGTGGATCTTATAATTTCTTGACCAACAGCCTTGGGTTTAATATTTTCAATCAATTTTTTTGCTACAGGCAAAGCTACATCCGCTTCCAATAATGCTTGCCTAATACTCCTAAGTCCTTCCTCAACTTGTTTTTTATTAAGTGAAGGAGCTTTCTTTAGAGAAGAAAAAATTTCTTCAAATTTATTTGTTAAATTTTCAAACATTTCATAATATCCAATAACAGTCGCATTAGTGGGCGAACTCTCGCTGACTAATGTCGATCTCTTTGTCTCCAAAGACACCGCAAAGAACTCTTATTTTTTGCGGAAGTTCGCTAAAACTACATTAGACCTTCAAAAAGTCAATAAATAAGTTAAGAGTCTAAATATTATGAATTTAAAAGCTTACAAAATGGACGGATTAGGAAATGACTTTGTTATTTTTGATAATAGAAAAAGAATGACCCAATTGAATAAAAACGAAATTATTAAAATTGCAGATAGAAATTTTATAGGTTGTGACCAAATAATTTTTATTAACAAAAGTAACGAATATGATGCAGAATTAGATTTTTATAACTCTGATGGAGGACGATCATCTGCTTGTGGCAATGGTACAAGATGTACTGCTTATTTTATTTCAAAAGAAAAAAAGACGAAGGAAATTATATTTAAGACTCAAAGTGGAGTTCTTAAATCAAATATTTTGGGAAACAACATAGTAGAGACAAATATTGGAATTCCAAAATTTGGTTGGAAAGAAATTCCTTTAAGCAAAGAAATTGATAATACTAATCTAGCAATTACTATTCTTGACCAAGATGGAATTGGTTTGACAGGAGGATATGCTTTAAGCGTTGGAAATCCCCATTTAATTTTCTTTATAAATAAACTTGAAAATTATGATCTACTCAAAATAGGTCCCGATTTGGAAAAACATTCAATGTTTCCGAAAAAATGTAACGTTACTCTTGCAGAAATTGAAAGTAAAAAATCAATTAAAGTAAAAGTATGGGAAAGAGGTGTTGGAATAACAAAGGCTTGCGGAACTGCTGCTTGCGCAACAGGGGTTGCTGCTTATAAAAAAAAAATGACACAAAATATAGTTGATATTCAATTTGAACTAGGAGCTATTACGGTCTCTATAGACAAAAATAATTCTGTAAATATGAAGGGTAAAGTTTCTGAAATAAAAGAAATTGATATCAATATTTAGTTAAAAATGGGAATTTTTGAAAAATTTAAAATTGGGTTAAGTAAAAGTTCTAAAAATCTTTCCGAAGGATTAAAAAATTTAGTTATAAATAAAAAAATTGATCCAAAAACTCTTGACAATCTAGAAGATTTTTTAATTGAGTCTGATGTGGGTGTAGTTGCTGCAAAAGAATTAAAACAAATTTTTACTGATACTAAGATTGACCCAAAA
Source organism: alpha proteobacterium SCGC AAA288-N07 (assembly GCA_000513055.1). Taxonomy (GTDB): domain Bacteria; phylum Pseudomonadota; class Alphaproteobacteria; order Pelagibacterales; family Pelagibacteraceae; genus AAA240-E13. The sequence continues at coordinate 2,112 of AZYB01000014.1, read as the reverse complement.
AAAGACAGTTTAAATCAGGTTAATTTAATCGTTGAAAATTATATTAAAAAATTAATGTTACCACTAGAAAAAAAGATTGTTATTGAAGATAGTATAAAACCAGCTGTTATATTAATTGCGGGTGTTAATGGGGTAGGAAAAACTACAACGATAGGAAAACTAGGTAAAATATTTTCCAAGAACAATAAGCAAATTGTTTTTGCAGCCGCTGATACATTTAGAGCAGCTGCTATTGAACAATTAGAAATTTGGTCAGAAAAGATTGGCGCTAAAATAATTAAGTCGGAAACTGGTTCTGATCCGGCATCTGTTGCTTTTAAAGCAATGGAATTTTCAAAAAAAAACAATATTGATTGTCTTTTGATTGACACAGCAGGCAGGCTTCAAAATAAGAAAAATTTGATGGATGAATTTAAAAAAATATCAAAAGTGTTGAAAAAAATTGATCCTAATTATCCGCATGAAATATTATTAATTTTAGATGCAACAACTGGACAAAGTGCTTTAAACCAGGTTGAAGAATTTCAAAAAATAACCCCTATAACTGGATTAATCATGACAAAACTTGATGGTACAGCAAAAGGAGGAATTTTATTAGCAATCACTAGAAAATATAATTTACCAATTATTGCGTTAGGATTGGGTGAAAAAGAAGATGATTTAGAATTATTTAAAGCGGAAGATTATGCAAAAGCTCTGATGTCTTCTAATTAATTAAATTTATAGAAATTAAAGGTTTGTAATATTTGCACTCATAAAGTGAACTCATATTTTTAAATCCGCAGCCCTTAAGAATAGAAGAAATCAAAAAATTGTATTGGTTATTTTCCGCTAATGTCTCGAGGGTGTTAGTATTGATGTTATATTTAAAATTTTTGTTTGTCGATTTAACTGCACTTATCATAATGATAGTCTGATTATCATTTAACAAATAATAAGCATAATCTTCGGGAAAAACTGGATATTCATAATTTCTTATTAAGGACTTGGCCTTATTAGGAAACCAATCGTAGGTGATTAAAGGTTTGGCTATTTCTGTTTTATTATTAAATAGATATAAATCTTGAGGATAGTCAGTAATATAATTAAAATCCTGACCTTTTGCTAAAACAGCTTTATTTCTAGTTTTGAAAAAAAGTGTAAATTTTTTGTCGTGAGATAACATTTTTCCGATATTAAATACTTCTCCAACATCTAGTTTATAAGGAGTAAATTCACTTGAACTTCCTTCTGTATTAAAAAAAATTAGAAAAAAGAAGATATAAAGTAAAAAATTTTTCACAAAATATAATTAATCTTTATTTGTGAAGCTTCTTTGTTTGAAATGTGACCTAATTTAAGCTTTCCATAAACGATTTTAGTTTTTCTATGAGCAATTTATTATAATCCATCATATGATCGTCATATTCTGAAAAATAATAAAACTTAGGTGAATTTGCTGAAGTAAAAATCTTTTTTCCCATCTCAAAAGGCACTATGCTATCTTTTTTGCCATGCATAACTAGAACGGGAATATGGATATTTTTTATTTTATTTATGCTCTCGTATCTATCTTTCAATAATAAACTTACAGGAAAAAAAGAATAATATTTTTTTCCCATTTCAACCATCGATGTGAATGGTGACTCTAATATTATTCCCGCAAAATTTTTATTTTGGGCAATTTCTATTGCAACAGCTGCCCCCAATGACTCGCCACATAAAATAATCTTTTCTTCTCTAATTCCGTTTGATTCAAGCCATTTTACTGCACTTTTGGCATCATCATAAAGTCCTTGCTCACTCGGTTTTCCAGAATTTCCACTAAATCCTCTCCAAGCTATAATTAAAAAATTTAGATCAAAATTTTCGAAATGGTTTAATTTATATATTCGATTTTCCAGAGAACCTGCATTGCCATGCAAAAATAAAATAGTTTTTTTCGAAATATCTTTTTTGTGAAACCATCCCAGAAGATTAAGATTATCAGAAGTAGGAATACTAACTTTTTCAATTTTGGGAATTAAATTATCAACTTCGGTATAGCTTTTTTCATTTGGATGATATAACAATTTCCCCTGATAAAAGTATAAAAAAATTATCAATACAAGGTAGATTGAAATTATTAAAATA
>AZYB01000013.1:17500-23190 GCA_000513055.1 alpha proteobacterium SCGC AAA288-N07 | reverse complement strand
ATTGATGTTAAGATTGAAGAGAAAGATTTACGAATTGATGTTTTTAGATCCAGCGGTCCTGGAGGACAATCGGTAAATACAACAGACAGCGCTGTTAGGATTACTCACTTACCATCAGACATTGTAGTTACCCAACAGGACGAAAAATCTCAACATAAAAATAAAGCTAAAGCTATGAAAATTTTAAGAGCAAGAATATATGAAGCTGAAAGAGAAAAAAAAAATATGGAAAGAGCGCAAGAAAGAAAAAGCAAAATTGGTACAGGTGACAGATCAGAAAGAATTAGAACTTATAATTTTCCTCAAGGAAGAGTCACAGATCATAGAATAAATTTTACTCTGCACAAACTAGAGGAATTCCTAAGCGGAGAAGTATTTGATCAAATGACAGAAAATCTTAGCATTCAAGATCAAGAAATGAAATTAGAATCTTTAAATAGAAATGATTATTAATAATTTAATCAAACAAGGTTCTAAAATTTTAAAAAAACAAAACATCAATTCTCATCAAATTGATGCAGAGCTGTTGTTATCAAAGGCAATTAAAAAGGACAGAGTTTTTCTTTTAACAAATGACCAAAGCAGAGTTTCATCAAAGGAAATTTTAGATTATTTAAATTTTATTTATAGAAGAAAACAACATGAACCTTTGTCTTATATAACAAAAAAAAAGGAGTTTTGGAGTTTAGATTTTAATGTAAGTCACAATGTACTAATACCTAGACCTGAATCCGAAATTATTGTAGAACAGGTAGTAAAAAGGTTTAAAAACAAAAGTAGTTTAAAAATTTTAGATATTGGCACTGGCACTGGCTGTGTGCTATTGTCAATATTGAAAGAATTAAAAAATTCGTACGGAATTGGAATAGATAAATCTTTTAAAGCTATAAATATAGCAAAAAAAAATTTAATAAAACTTAACTTGTTACAAAGAGCTAAATTTATTCATAGAGATGTTGACAATTTTAATTTTGGAAATTATGATGTAGTTGTATCTAATCCGCCATATATTTGTTCTCATAGAATAAACAACTTAAGTGAAGATATAAGAGGCTTTGAACCAAGAATGGCATTAGATGGTGGAAGTAGTGGACTAGAAGTAATAAGTAAAGTTATAACAAAAGTCAGAAAACTATTAAAAACAAGAGGGTACTTTTTTATAGAAATTGGAAATAATCAATCCCGTATGGTATCGAATATGTTGATAAAAAATGAATTTAGGCTGGTAAAAAAAATTTTTGATTATAAAAAGATTATTCGTTGCATAATAAGCACAAAGATAATTTAATTTAGAACACAACAATAAATATTTCGACAAAATAAATTTAGTTGGGCTATGATTATTTAACAATTCCATATGATTTAATGACATACAATAAACCAAGACGAAATAGATTTAGAAGTAGTGACAATAGATTTAGAGGTAGTAACAATAGATTTAGAAGGAACGGTTTCCAAGATTTAAGATCCAGTGGCACCAATTCTATTTCAAGAAATTTTCAAAAAAGACCTTTTAGTAATAATGGTTTTAATGCCGAAAAATTATTGGAAAAATATAATAATCTTGCAAAAGAAGCTTTGTCAAATGGAGATAAAATTTTATCTGAAAGTTATTATCAACATGCTGATCATTTTTTAAGAGTAATTGAAAATAAAAATTTAATCCGAAATAACTCAAAACCACATTTAGAAAAATCCTCAATAGAAGAAAATTCTGATGACAAAATTATTTTACAAGATGAAAAAAAATCTTCTTACCAAGAAACTCAAAATAGTGAAGAGGTTTAGAATTCAATTTTTTTTGATATCGTTTCTGACAACAAAACATCCGTTTTAATTCTTTTAATTTCAAATTTTTTTCTGCTTTCACCTTTTAAAATTCTTCCTGATGGTAAGTTCATTTTTTGAGAGTTAATTCTCTTTCCATTTCCAACAACCTCATAATGTAAATGTGGTCCTGTAGACAATCCTGTGGACCCGACATAACCAATAATTTGTCCTTGCTTAACTTTTGAATTAGATTTAATTCCACGGGCAAATTTGGAAAGATGAGCATAAATAGTTGTGTAAGTAGAATTGTGCCTTATTTTTATACAATTCCCTCCTCCGCCACACCATTGAGCTTTAATTACAGTTCCAGTTCCAGAAGCCATAATTGGAGTGCCTAGTGGTGCAGCAAAATCTGTACCTAAATGTTTTTTGTTATAACCACTAATCGGATGTTTTCTCATTCCAAAATTTGAAGAAAGTCTCGCACCGTTAATTGGAGTTTTCATTAAAGCTTTTTCTACACTTTTTCCATTAATATCAAAGTATCCAAAAAATTTATCAGTTTCATAATAGTATAAAGCTAATTCTCTATTTTGAACAAACATATAAGTATAAATAATTTTACCATTCGAATACCATTCACCATCTTCATCCACAAAAGTTTCATAGAGAATTTGAAATACATCATTTTTTCTAATGTCTCTTTGAAAATCAATTTCAAAACCATATACCCTTGCAAATTCTAAAATTATATTAGGATCCACATTATTTTCTATTGCAGAAGCATATAGACTTTTTTTAATAATGCTTTCAGAAAATACTAAATTTCTAAATAGTTGAGTAATTTTTTTTTCTACAGTAAACTTTTCATTTACATCTCGATCTAAACTAATATTTACAGATTTAGATGTAGGCAGATTTAATTTTATTAAATTTTGAGTACCTGATGTATTTTTCTTAATTACTATATCCAAAATCATACCCGTCTTTAAATTATTGGACTTAATAAATTTTTTGAGCTTACTATTTGCCTCAGAAATATCTTTTTGATCTATATTATAATTTTTAAAAATATTAGTTAAATTTTCACCTTTTCTTATTTTATGGATAATGTTCGAGTAAGGAGAACTAACATTTTGAAAGATAAACCTATTGAATCCCAAAAAATAATTATTTTTTAGAATTTTACTAAGAGTCTCTCCTCTTTTTTGACTTGATGCCTCGTTGTATTTTATAGCAAAAAAAACAAATGATACTAAAGTTAAAGATATAATAGCATATAATAATCCCTTTAATTTAATGTCAATCTTTGATTGAATTGAATAAATCATCTGGTTAATTTTGTATTTATATTAAATTTTAATTCTATTTTTGTTGCTAATATTGTCAATAAAATCAAGGCTTTTTAAGAAAAATTGTAAGTTTCTTAGCGCTTGATTTAATTAGCTATTAGACTATAAGCAACGTTCTCAATCTGTATTTATGTTGGGAAATTCAAGCAGAAGTAGTTTTGTTTCTGCTTATAGTTCTTTGAATTTGTATATATTTAAGAAGAGAAGTGTGGACGGTTAAGGTTGCCAAATTTTGTCGTACACACTTCAAAAAGTATAAATAAATTAATTTTTATTTATATGAAGCTAGTGTGCGCCGTTATTAAACTTGAGAGTTTGATCATGGCTCAGAACGTACGCTGGCGGCACGCCTAACACATGCAAGTCGAACGAAGTAGCAATACTTAGTGGCAGACGGGTGAGTAATATGTGGGTATCTACCTTTCGGTCTGGAATAACATGGGGAAACTTATGCTAATACCGGATAAGCCTTTACAGGGAAAGCTTTATGCTCCGATAGATGAGTCCACACTTGATTAGTTAGTTGGTGAGGTAATAGCTCACCAAGACAATGATCAATAGCTGATTTGAGAGGATGATCAGCCACATTGGGACTGAGACACGGCCCAAACTCCTACGGGAGGCAGCAGTGGGGAATCTTGCACAATGGGGGAAACCCTGATGCAGCGATGCCGCGTGAGTGAAGAAGGCCTTTGGGTTGTAAAACTCTTTCGTCGAGGAAGAAAATGACTGTACTCGAATAAGAAGGTCCGGCTAACTTCGTGCCAGCAGCCGCGGTAATACGAAGGGACCTAGCGTAGTTCGGAATTACTGGGCTTAAAGAGCACGTAGGTGGTTAAAAAAGTTGGTGGTGAAATCCCAGAGCTTAACTCTGGAACTGCCATCAAAACTTTTTAGCTAGAGTGTGATAGAGGAAAGTAGAATTTCTAGTGTAGAGGTGAAATTCGTAGATATTAGAAAGAATACCAATTGCGAAGGCAGCTTTCTAGATCATTACTGACACTGAGGTGCGAAAGCATGGGTAGCGAAGAGGATTAGATACCCTCGTAGTCCATGCCGTAAACGATGTGTGCTAGACGTTGGAAATTTATTTTCAGTGTCGCAGCAAAAGCATTAAGCACACCGCCTGGGGAGTACGACCGCAAGGTTAAAACTCAAATGAATTGACGGGGACCCGCACAAGCAGTGGAGCATGTGGTTTAATTCGAAGATACGCGCAGAACCTTACCAACACTTGACATGTTCGTCGCGACTTTAAGAGATTGAAGTCTTCGGTTCGGCCGGACGAAACACAGGTGCTGCATGGCTGTCGTCAGCTCGTGTCGTGAGATGTTGGGTTAAGTCCCGCAACGAGCGCAACCCTTACTTTCAGTTGCCACCATTTAGTTGAGCACTCTGAAAGAACTGCCAGTGATAAGCTGGAGGAAGGTGGGGATGACGTCAAGTCCTCATGGCCCTTACGTGTTGGGCTACACACGTGCTACAATGGCACTCACAATAGGAAGCGAAGAGGCGACTCTAAGCAAATCTTAAAAAAGTGCCTCAGTTCGGATTGTACTCTGCAACTCGAGTACATGAAGCTGGAATTGCTAGTAATCGCGGATCAGCGCGCCGCGGTGAATACGTTCCCGGGTCTTGTACACACCGCCCGTCACACCATGGAAGTTGGTTCTACCTTAAGGCAAAGTATAAAACCTTTGACTACGGTATAGTCAGCGACTGGGGTGAAGTCGTAACAAGGTAGCCGTAGGGGAACCTGCGGCTGGATTACCTCCTTTCTAAGGATGAACAAAAAGATATTGCTTTTTGATCTAAAAAATACACAGGTTAATGTTGACCGTCCTCATTTCTCTTCTTGATAATGTTTCTAACTTGAAATGCACACAGGGGCCGGTAGCTCAGGTGGTTAGAGCGCACCCCTGATAAGGGTGAGGTCGGTAGTTCGAGTCTACCTCGGCCCACCAAAAAAATTAAGTTAAGGGGGATTAGCTCAGCTGGGAGAGCGCCTGATTTGCATTCAGGAGGTCAGCGGTTCGATCCCGCTATCCTCCACCAATTAATTGAAACATTTAGATCTTTAAAATTGTAAATATTATTATTATCAATATCTATATCCGAACATTAGTTGATTAATTTATTAATGTTCAAATAAAAATTTGATTACAACACAGAAATTTTTTCTGTGCATAAATCAAGCGTTTAAGGGCGTGTGGCGGATGCCTTGGCACTGAAAGACGATGAAGGACGTGGTATACTGCGATAAGTTTCGGGGAGCTGTATGCAAGCTTTGATCCGAAAATTTCCGAATGGGGAAACCCGGCTCTATATGAGTCACTTTAAACTGAATACATAGGTTTAAAGAGGTAACCTGGAGAACTGAAACATCTAAGTAACCAGAGGAAAAGAAATCAATTGAGACTCCGTAAGTAGTGGCGAGCGAAAGCGGACTAGGCCAGTAATTTTGTTAATATAATTTGAATAGTTTGGAAAAACTAACCATAGAAGGTGATAGTCCTGTAATAGTAATGATTGACAAAATTCTTGAGTAGAGCGGGACACGGGAAATCT
>AZYB01000013.1:0-12500 GCA_000513055.1 alpha proteobacterium SCGC AAA288-N07 | reverse complement strand
AAGGTTTCATCATCAAATCTGACTTTAAAGCCAACTAAACTGGGATCAGAAGTATTTATATTAAGAAATATTGGTGTATCATCTTTTGTTGATAGTACCGCTGAATAAGAAATAAACTGTTTTTTTTTATAGCTCCATTTCTTATGTAGCTTTAATGGTCCAAATAAAAATATTGCTAAATCTATTATGTGGCTTGAAGAACCAACATGTAATACATTATTAATAATTTTTAGACCATATTTTTTTATCAAGTTTTGATAATTTTCTGAAATAGTAATTTCGACACTTTTTAATCCTCCTTTTTTAATTCTTTTCCTTAAAATATCGACAGTTTTATAATATCTTCTATTGTAGCCAATAATTTTATTATTTATGGCATTGTTAATACTCAATATAATTTTTTTTAATTGTAAAAAATTATCATGTAATGGCTTTTCAATTAAAACTGGCTTATTTATTGCTAAAAGTTTTTTGCAATATTTTTTATGTAAATCAATAGGTAAACAAGAAATAATATATTGAACTTTATTGCTAAGTAAAATTTCGTTAATATTATTTACATATTTTGTTTCTGGGCAAATTTTTTTGAATAATTTCCAATTTTTAGAATTTTTTTTTTTTTGTTGTTCCTAAAATAACTTTGTGACCTAATTTTTTTATGACGGTAGCATGATCTTTGGCAACTGAGCCACATCCAATGATACCAAAGTTTAAGCTCATAATAATATTATATTTTGTTTCTTTCTAAAATTTTAAAATAAACTGAACAAGTCTAAAGTTTAATTTGTCATTCATTTTGATTAATTTTATGCCGGCTTTATCGAAGATTTCTAGCCAGTCTTCTTTATGTGCCAAGCCTTGGTTTGTTAAGGGATGTATCATATGCTGATAAAATAAAAAATGGATTCTATCAGGATAGTATAATTTTTGATATTCTTCATCACTTAAACAGTCAAATTCTCCAACAAAAAAATACTTTCCTTTAAAAGTTTTTTTCATATTCTTAAACATTTTTATTACGGCATCTTTACCATCCCTCAAAAATTCATGCATAACCATTATTGCATTAAAGGCATCTACATCTTTAACTGATTCGGCAAAAGTTTCGGGCTTATATAGATTGCCTAATGATAAATTTATTCTATTTGCTAGTTTTTTTTTATTAATTCTTTTTTGTGCTTCTTCAAGGGCTGATTTTGAAATATCAATACCTACACCTTTTAAATCTTTATTTGACTCACATAAACTAATTAGTACATCAGCAGAGCCACAGCCAAGATCAGCAACCTTTTTAACCCCAAGCTCTTTCATGTTTTCTAATACCCAAGGATAATTGGAACGGCCTGTATAATAACTTCCTTTGGCTATAAGATCACCTTTTCTAACAAAATCAATTCCATATTTTTTTTCATTTCTTAAAGAAGAAACCAATTCTGTCAAAATACAGGAATAAGCACCTACAGCTCCAAAAGACATTGCTAGCACAGGATCGGTGAATAGCCATTGTAAACCTTTTTCTGTTAAAGAAAATTTATCATTTTTTTTTAAAATAATTTCATCAGAATGATATAAAAAATTTAGGACACCTTTTAATAAATTAGGATTTAATTTACATTTTTCAGCAAGCTCATTAGAACTTAAATTAGGCCTATTTTTCATTACATCAAATATACCTGTTTCATGTAAAGCAAATAGGATATATGACCTAATATAACCATTTCTAATATTTTGAGACCAAGTTTTTAAATCATTGCCTAAAAAATTATTTGCCTCCAAAGCTTGTGGTTTTCCGTCTGAAGTATTTCCGTTCCATTTTGTCAATACCGTTTCAGCTAGCCAAAAATCAAATTTGTCATGTATATCAATTGAAGTTCGAAAATCTTCATTAGAAATAACATCTATGTTGTCACCAATTCTTCTGCCCTCTTCTCGAATTAAATGTGCTTTAAAAGCAGAGGCAACCCCTTGATCTTCTCTAAATGTAGAATCTTTGCCCCTAGTTTGTCTAGACGAGTAGGTGGCGCTTGTTAATCTATTGTATTTTCCATTTTTATCTTTATTCCAAAAATGTTTATGAGTCTTGTAAGCAGAAAAAACTGTATCAATGTTAGGATTTTCCTTAAGCCGATTTACACATTGTTTAATTATGTCTGGAGATCTAAATATATCGGTTGGTTGTAAATAGACAACAATATCAAATTTTGTGTTGACCAAATTTTCATAAGTTACAAGAGCATGTTGAATAACTGGTTCAGGTGGAGTTATATCATCCGCTAATTTTTTTGGTCTAACAAAAGGTACTTTAGCTCCATATTTTTTTGAAATAGAAGATATTTCATCATCATCAGTAGTAACTATAATCTCATCGCATACGCCAGATGCTTTGGCATGTTCAATAGTATAAGCAATAAGGGGCTTACCTGCCAATAGTTTTGTATTTTTTCTTGGTAGACCTTTTGATCCACCTCTAGCCATAATTATTGCAATTGTTTTCATTTTACTATTTTATTTAATAGCTGATTTCATAGCCTTTATAGTTGTATCAATATTTTTTGCACCTGGTACAGCATAATTATATGCCAGCACAGCTTGCTCAAAATTCATTTCTAATCCATTAAGCGTCTTCAATCCTAATTCCTCTGCAAAATTTAAAAGCCGAGTAGAATTTGGCTTATAGATTATATCATAAACAACTGCATTTTTTTTTAGTTTAAATAAATCTTTTTTACTAATCGGAGAAAATTTTTTTTGATCATCAAATCCAATGCTTGTGCAATTAATTACCACATCAACTTTACTTAAAAAATTGTTTATTTCAGACCAATAAATCCATTTTGAATTCATTAATGATTTAGCGAATTTCTTATCTTTTTCATTTCTACTAGCGATACATAGCTTCCCACTTCCTAATTTATATGAAAAGTACGCAGCTATAGCTTTACCTGCTCCCCCACAACCTAAAATTAAAAAAAATTTTTTGCTAAATTCATTACAAATTTTTTTAAAAGATTTTACTGCTGCCTCTCCATCTGTATTTGTTCCTAGTAATTCTTCCTTTTCATTTCTATATAAACAGTTAACAGCTCCAATTTTTGCCGCCTCTTTAGTAATTTTGTTTCCCAACCAATTGGCTACACTAATTTTGTGAGGCGTTGTTATTGATCCTCCAATAAAATTTTTATTAAAATTTAATTTATCAAGTAATTTAAATAGATTATCTTTTTCAACATCTAATGGTACCATCAAATAATTTAAGCCATGTTTTTTAAATGCTGAATTCCACAAAATAGGAGATCTTGCTCCTTTCGAAGGTTGAGAACCAATGATTGCTGCAAATTTTTTTAAATTATTTAAATCAACTTTATTATTAATTAACTTATTAAAACTATTTTTCATTTAAACTTTCCATATCAATTAAAGCCATTCTGTAATAACCATCAATTTTATTACCTCCAAACTTTTCTGTATATTCATTTTTGTCTTTAAACAAAACATAATTGGCATAAGATTTTTTACATTCAAATTTATTTTCTAAAAATCTTTTTGTTATCTGCATTCTTAAAATAACTTTATTTGTCATATTAATGATTTTAGGAACAACCAAAGAAGCTAAACTAGTTGTAATTTGACTCATTCTCAGAGCTTGAATTTGCTTAATAATTTCTTTTGAACTGTAACAAAAACCTACTCTAAGACCTGCAAAACCCAGGCTTTTGCTCAAACTTTTAATTACAATTAAGTTCTTTAATTTGTTGTTCAATAACGAATATTTTTCATAAAAGTCAGAGTAAACTTCATCTACTATAAAATATTTAAAGCACCCACTATATTTTTTAATTTCGTGAACTTCTCCGTTAACCCCATTGGGGTTTACTATGTAAATTCCACTATTTTTTTGATTAATTTTTGAATTTATTTCTTTAAAATCAATAAACTCATAATCAAGATTTATCATTTTACAATATATATCTACCATCCTGAAGGATGGTTTAACTATAAAAAGTTTTTTTATTTTTATTGCCCTTAGGGTTCTATCAATAACGTCAGTTGCCCCGAAACCAATAGCAAGATTTTCAAGATTAATATTATAATATTTTGAAATTGCCTCATATACTTTAAAATCATTTGCGTAATTAAGGATGAAATTGCTCCTATAAATAATTTCCTTTATTTTTTCATTTAATATTTTGTCATGGTGAACATTTTTAGATAGATCAATTCTTTTTGATATTTTTTTTTTGGTCCAATCTGGCCTACTTATTTTTGGATATTTATTCATTCAATTATTAATTTAATTTTTAATTAAAATTAACCAAGGGAATCTGTATTTTTTAAAAAATATTTTTCCCAGCGTTCGAAAGACCTTTTTCCATTTAAAGTTCCATCAACATCACAAACGTTACATGGCTTGTGACAACGGTCTTTTTTGTAAAGTTTTTTACGAACTTTAATAAATTCTGAGTTTGACCAAATTTTTAGTAAAGATTCAGTCAATATATTTCCCAAAGGTTTCTCTTTTTTCCAATCATTAGAGCACATTAAAACAGTACCATCGTGATCAATTAAAACTTTATAAAATGGATAATAACATGGCCTTGCTAATGGTTCCGATAGAGGCTTTAATTCAAAATGATCAGTTTTTAAATTAACAGAACCTGCTCGGTTGGAAATTGTAAGGCCAAAACTTTGATCGAGACCTAGAAAGCGTTCTCGAATAAAAAATTGTTTATCATTTAAAGATAATTTGTCTTTTAATTTTTTAAAAACTTTAATTTGGTGTGGACCATCGTATAAACTGATACGGATTGTATCCAAACCTGAATCAAATAATGTTTTAAGTATTTGTTCACCATTTTTTGATAACAATACATCTCCATTAGTGACTATTTCAACAGTAGTTTTGGGTAAGTGCATTTTAATTTCAGATATATATTCATGTAAGTTTTTTGTTAAAAGAGGCTCGCAAAATCCTGTAAAAGAAAATCTTCCTGTATAATTTATTTTGACTAAATCTTTTATTAAATTTTTAAAAGCTTCCATGTCTAAGTTTTCAAGAATATTTGGATATTCCTTTTCATTTACCCTTGGGCAAAAATGACATCTTCTATTGCATGCACCATTAATGCTAAATTCAACTGACGAAAAAGGAGGAATATCATTTTCTAAATTAGAAGTACTTGAAACATGATCATCTACAAAATTGCCTATTCTTTTAATATTCTTATCTGTAAATAATCTTGTTTTCATTTTAGTACATGCCTCTTTCCAATTGATTTTGCAATATTATCCATTTTCTTAACTAATACATTGAATTCTTTAAAATCGATTGGTTGAAGTGGATCTACAGCTGAATTTTTTGGATCAGGATGAACTTCTAACATTATTCCATCCGATCCTGCTGCTATACTGGCTAAAGCCATAGGAGCTACCCAAGGTCTCCAAAAGGTAGCGTGAGAGGGATCAACAACGATAGGTAAGTGGGTTATTTCCTGAGCAGCTGGAACAACTTGCAAGTCTAACAAAAATCTCGATGTTGCTCGATGAGTATGTGGAACAGAAACTCCTCTTTCGCACAAAATTACCTTTTGATTTCCCTCAACCAACAAATATTCTGCAGCCCCCAACCAATCTCTTAAAGAGGATCCATAATGTCTTTTGAGCATAATGGGTTTTTGTGTTTTAGCGCATGCAGTTAAAAATGGAAAATTTTGCATATTTCGAGATCCAATCTGGATTATGTCGGTAACTTCAGAAACTAATTCTAGATATTTTTCTTCCATCACTTCAGTAATAATAGGAATGCCAACTTCTTTTTTTGCTTTTAATAACCATTTAATCCCCTCTTCTTTGGTTTCTGTATACTTTTCACTTCGATATGGAAAAGTAAGTGGTTTAAATGCACCGCCTCTTAAAAAATGTGCTCCAGAACTTTTTACATTTTTTGCGCAATCCAATATTAACTTTTCACTCTCCACCATATTTGGACCAGCGAACACCGGAATTAAATCTCCTCCAAATTCAACATTGGCGATAACAAACTTACTTTTATGTGAAGCGTTTTTTTTTGCTACCAGGGGAAACTTTGTTTTGATATCTTCATCACTTATGTCTTTTGTTGGGAACTTATTTTCTATCTTCATTTTATTTTCCTAGTCTTTTTGAAATGGGCATATCTCGAAGATGAATCCATTTTTTATTTTCTTCACTTGAATAAAGTGCATGAATTAACTTCGTTGATTCAATTACATGTGAAACAGATATAGGTGACCTTTTTTTGTTTTTTCTTAGTTCATCTAATGTTTTTTGGATAAGTTTTGGGTGGCTATTACCATAACCATTTTTAACTTTTTCAGAAAATTTTTTTGGAATAAATCTGTCTTCTTTTTTTTTAGATAAAAATTCCCAAGTTTCAATTTTGTTTAGAGCAATTCCACCTACTTTTACCATTCCCTTTTCTCCAACTATTGAAATTGATGCCTCAAAATCCCTTGGTCTTGCTGCCGTGGTTGCTTCTAATGTACAAAGGCCTCCATTTTTTAATTTCATAATTGCAACAGTTGTATCTTCTGCCTCTAATTTATTTAACTGATTTGACATTTTTGCACAAACGGAATTGACAGGCCCAATTAACCAGTTGAGCGCGTCAATGTGATGGAGTGCCTGTTGATTTATTACGCCTCCATCATGTTTCCAAGTTCCATGCCAATCGTCATTATAATATTTTTGAAAACGACACCATCTTAAATTTATTGATGAAGTGATGATTTTTCCAAACCTTTTTTTGTTAATTGCGTCTTTTAAACAAACAATTGATAAATTAAGACGATTTTGAAATGCTACAACATATAATAATTTTTTTTTCTTTGCAAACATACTAAGCTCTTTTACTTGCGAGGGTATTAGTGCAGCAGGCTTTTCAACTAATACATTTATTTTTTTTTTTAAAACTTGCTTGGTATGAGCGTAATGTAATCCCGATGGCGTTAATATTATTGCTAGATCAGGAATTGTTTCATCTAGCATCTTATCTAAATTAGTAAATGCTTTAGAAAAAAATTTCCTTGCAAAAAAGGAAGCTTTATTAATATCAATATCAAAGAAACCAACTAACTTACAATTGTTAATTTTTTTTGATTTAATTATCTTAATATAATGACTTGCCACTTTTCCACAACCTACTATGACTATTTTAGTTTTTTTATTTTGTTTCATTTCACCTAACATTTGGTTTTTTTTTTGACCACAGAAATTGTAAAAATTTGTAATTTTTAAAATTAAACACTTTATCTATTATGGAATATGGGTCCCAATATTGTTTTTTATATGGTATGCCCATGTGTATAGTTTTTCTAATATTTTTAGTAACTCCTCTTGGGCTTACAGAATGTAGAGAATCAATGGAGCCTACGAACATTACAAAAGTGTTGGATGAATATTTTACTTTTACTGCCTCTTCAATAAACAAAGGATGAAGTTTTCTGATAATGCTGTTTAAAAAATTGTCTCTTTTTGCTATGACAATTTTTTTCATAAAAAAAGGTAAACTGATCCTCCATTTATGAATTACAAGATCGCCACCAACGGAGGTATCATCTTCGTCTCTAAAATAAATCAATCCGGTAATTAATTTATTTGGACCATCTGGATGAATTTGTAGCGCTCTGCCATCACTTCTTCTTAGTCGAGCTTTTTTTTTGACAGGCGTATTGTACATAACCATTGCATAAGGAAATAGATCTGCACTATTACTGCCAGATTTTGAATCTGGTTGTCCCACACTTAAATTATACAGTTCATCTTTATTTTTAAAAAAATTTGGATAAGCATCCACAATACTTTTTGAAAATATATCAAAGACTTGAAAACAAAACTCTTTAGATTTAAAAAACAACATAAAGTTTTTCCATAATTCGCTAACTTCTTTATCTTTTTGAATCTCTTCGTGGGGCACATTTAATATTACATTATTTGGTGACAGATTCTCAAAATCGTTTCTTGCAAGATTTTGGTTAGAAAAATTAAATTTGTTAGCTGGGTAGGTATTTCTTAACTCAGTGTATAATTCTTCAGGTAGTGCATTCTTAATAATTATATGAGGAATAGGATCAAGAAAAAAATCTTCCTTTTTAAAATTTTGTAATGGTGAAAAATTCATTTTTTATTTTAAATCAATTTTTATTTCAAACTCTCTTGTTTTATCTATTAAAACAGATGTCATTATTATATTTTTATATTTTGTGGCAACCGATCCAGATGGCTTGCCCTGATAGCCAAATAAATTTAAACTATATTTAGATTTAGTAATTTTTGATAAAAATTCTGTAAAATGAAAAAAATTAATAACATTATAGGGCATTCTTCTGCCGTTACTTTCTGGGATTATTTGATAACTTTTTTTATTATTTATTAACGATGGTAAAAAAGTTAATCTAACGTCAAAAATCAAGAATTTTTTTGTTAAGCTTAACATTTGCTTAATTAAATTCTCATAACGATCTGAATACAATAAAACCCCAAAAGCAAATGAAAGATCAAATTTCTTTTTCACTCCTAAGGATTTTCCATCATAATGTAAAAATCTAAAATTTGGATATATTAGCTTTGCTCTCTCAATCATACTCTTAGATGTATCAATACCCAAATAATCCTTAATCCTTGTTTTTGATTGAATAATCTCAATAAAATTTCCAGTAGCACATCCCAAATCTAAAAAAGTCGAGGCTTTATTTACAGTTTTTAAAAAAAATTTTTTTTCTGAAGGATAAAGTTGATTTATTCTTTTTCTTTTTTTTAAGAAGTAATCAACAGTTTTTTTTGTTCCATAGCCTGTTCTGTCGATTTTGTAATTTAACATTTTTTAATATTCAAAATTATTTTGGAGTCACTTTTAAATACTTTTAAAGCTATTTGTATTCAAAAGTCTTTTTGTTAACTCAAAACTTATTTTGTCTCGTACCTCTATCGAACTAATTTGATCTTCTACCTTATAAATTCCCACTTTTTTTTTTTTAAATAAATCTCCAGATCTAATTACACTTGGATAGGTTACACAACAAAGACCAAATAAACTTATTATTGTTTTTTCTGTTTTTAAATTTCGTGACGTAAATTCGTCTATCATCATACTAGTGGCGTAAGTGTCCACTTTCCATACGCTTCTTTTTTCAGTCTTGCCAGCAAAAATTGTATCTAGACCATCGTTTAATAATTTTTTAATCATATTATCAACTAAATTTTTTGATCTGAACGGATAAGTCTCTTTTAAACAAACGATTAAATCAAAATTTTTATTTTTGGACTCTATTTTTTCAAGAGAAAATTTTAGTATTTCTAAATCAGAAGCATAATCACGAGATAGCCTTGGTGGTCTTTTAAATGGCGCACTAACCCCAAGTTTTTTTGCTAACTTGATTGTTTCGTCTTCATCAGTTGATACGAAAATTTCGCTGATATATTTATTTTTTTTTGTCAAATTAATAGTAATTTCTAAAAGAGATTTACCATTTATTTTTTTGCTCTTCCCTCTGATTGGAATAATAGCCGCTATCTTTAAATTTTTTGCTTTAATATTGCTTAGATTTGTTTTTGTAGTATTTAATGTTTCAAGTATTTTAACTATATTGCGAGCTCTATCTGAATTTAAATCTTGGTTAATTCCATGATGATGATAAACACTTGCGTTAGGTTCGTAGATTATTTGTAGTCCTGAAAAAATTACTTTTTCAGCCCATACTCTATCTTCTATATTTGAAATCTTTTCATCAAATGGAAATTTTTCCCATATTTTTCTGGTAAATGCACTATTAGCATTATGAAAAAAAGTATCTTTAATTTGTATTTTTTTATCTAGTCCAAAAAGATTTATAAGATCCCTTTTGTCCAAGTCACTACTAAATGAAAATGGTTCTTGTCTGCCATAGATCCCTGCAATTTTTTTATCAGACAAATCCTTTATCAAATTTGATAACCAACTTTTTGATGTTGGTACACAATGTCCAGATAAGCAAACAATTATTTTGCCCGAAGAATTTTTTATACCATCATTTATAGCTTTTCCGGGTGTAAATTTTTCTATATTGATGATTTTAACTTTAAACTTTTTCGCTTTTTCTAAAGAAAGATCAGTTGAACTATTATCAACTATTATTACTTCAAAATTTTTATAATCCTGATCAAATACTGCTTTAAGACAGGATGTTATCCATTTTTCTTCATTTTTAATTCTAATTATAATCGAAACCAATGGTTTTTTTTCAAGCACATTATTCATTTTAAAAGATTAGCAATTAAATTATTTTGAATTTTCAATTTCTTTTTTTAGTTCCTCATATTCTTTCATTTTTCTTGCCATAAAATTAATTGTAAGTTTGCTTTTTTTTGAAATACCTTTTGGAGTTAGGACATAAATATAATTTAATTTATTCTTATTTTTTTTAAAATTATTAATTTTTACAAAACCTTTATTTTTTAGAGCTTTTAGGCAATAATTTAATTTACCTAGACTAAATTCCAATTCTTCTGCCAATTCCCTTTGTGTAGAATTTGGTTTTGACTGTATCTTTCTTAAAATATTAAAATGATCAGAATTTTTTTCCATAATATTATGAAATTGTTCAATATTTGAACAAATATAGCGTTCATTTATTGAACAGTAAAGAATATAATCATTTTAGCTATTAATTGATGTATATAGATATTTATTATAAAAAATAATCTTAGAATTACTTATATGAAGAAAATATTTGGTACATTAGTTGCATCTGAAAATCCCGAAGGAATTTTTTATATTCAGGAAAGTCTTTGCAAGAAAATTTCAAAAAAGTTTGATGAATTTTTTATAATTAATTTAATTAATTTTAATTTGTTTGAAAAAAAAAAATTATACAAAAATAAAGATTCAAATAATTTACTTCCTCATAACTTTAAAATAATTACTCCAATAAACGAAGAAGAACTAAATAAATTTCTAGTTGACAAAAATCTTGTAGCGTTCATGGAGTTTGGAAAAAATTTAAATAATTTTAAAATACAATTTTTGGTTAAAAAATATAATATTCGTTTAATATATCTACAAAATACGGGTGCTATTGGAAATCAATATCTAGGAAAAAATTTGCTAGAACATAGAAAAACAAAACTTTTTAGATTTTATTTTTTTAGATTAAAAAAAATTCTTACTTATTTCTTACTTAAAGTTTTTATATTTTCAAATCTATTTCCAAGAATTGATATTTATTTTGAATCAGATAGATCAATTGTTGATAATTGCAATAATTCATTAGGAAAAAAAATTGAAAAAATTTTTCCATTTTTGAAAATTTGTTATTTTAAAAAAATAGTCCATATAAATGCTAGATCTTTTGATACGCTAGCAAAAAACAAATTAAATTTATCTGAAGATAAAATAGTTTTTATTGATGCAAATATTGCGTCTGCCGATATAACGTTTAGAGAAGGAAAAATTGATGAACAATCAAAATTGGAATATTTTAATCAATTAAGTCAATTTCTTCTTAGGTTATCGAATATTTTTAATAAAGAAATAATAATATGTTTACATCCCAAAACTGATTGGGATATGTACAAAAAATATTTAGGAAAATTTGAACTTTGCAAATATCAAACTAGTGAAAACCTAAAAAAGGCTTTCATTGTAGTGGTTCACGAATCAACAATCATTGCTGATGCAATTTTTTTAAAAAAAAAAATTATCTGTTTAAAATCCAAAATACTTGGTGAATATATATCAGTTAGAATAAATTATTATGAGAAACAATTAGGAATTTTTTCCTATTCTCTAGAAGAAAATAAAGAATTAAACAAAAATTTATTACAAACTAAATTAGAAAACATAACTAAAAATTATGACCAATATATTAATAATAAAATTGTAAGCGAAGACCATACCTTTGGTGAAGATAAGATTATTAATACTGTAAGAAAAGAATATATTATAAATAATTAAGTATTTTTAGTTTTATTTATTTTAAAATCATCTTAGAATTACTTATATGAAGAAAATATTTGGTGCGTTAGTTGCATCTGAAAATCTCGAAGGAATTTTTCACAATCAGAAAAATCTTTACAAGAAAATTTCAAAAACATTTGATGAATTTTTTATAATTAATTTAGTTAATTTTCGACTATTCAAAAAAAAAATATATAAAAATGAATATTTTAATAGTGTTGTATTCCCTCATAACTTTAAAATAATTACTCCAATAAACGAAGAAGAGCTAAATAAATTTTTAGTTGATAAAAATTTTGTAGCGTTCACGGAGTTTGGAAAAAATTTAAATAATTTTAAAATACAATTTTTGGTTAAAAAATATAATATTCGTTTAATATACTTGCAAAATATAGGTGCTATTGGTAATCAATATTTAGGAAAACCGTTTACAGAATATAGAAAAACAAAACTTTTTAGATTTTATTTTTTTAGATTAAAAAAAATTCTTACTTATTTCTTACTTAAAGTTTTTATATTTTCAAATCTATTT
>AZYB01000012.1 GCA_000513055.1 alpha proteobacterium SCGC AAA288-N07 | reverse complement strand
ACAATTGTTTATTCAGTGGGCAAAGATAACGGGTATAAAGAAAACTTAAGAGAATGGTTTAAAACAATTTACGAAATAATTTTTGGAGATCAAGACGGTCCAAGAATGGGATTTTTTATAAGCTTTTTGGGTATACAAGAAAGTGTTAAGCTGATTAATAAATATATTAAATAATGTTTTCTATTTTAAGACCCTTTTTATTTAACATAGACCCAGAAATCGCCCATGATTTAGCTATTAAATCGCTTAAGTTTAATCCTCTTCCTAGTAAAATGTTTGAGGTTGAAGATGAACAAATGTTAAAAGTTCACTTACTAGGAAAAAATTTCCCCAATCCCGTTGGTTTGGCTGCAGGTTTTGATAAAAGTGCCGAAGCTTACAATTCGCTATTAAGATTAGGATTTGGCTTCGTAGAAGTTGGCACAGTTACTCCATTAAAACAATTTGGAAATCCGAAACCACGAATATTTAGACTTAAAGATGATTATGCTTTAATCAATAGGTTGGGATTCAATAATGATGGAATTGAAATAATAAAAAATAGAATCAAATCAAATAACAAGAAAGGTATATTGGGTGTTAATATTGGACCTAACAAAGAAACTAAAGATCAAAAAAATGACTTTTGTTTAGGGTTAAAAAACTTTTTTGATATAGCGGACTATATTACTGTAAATATTTCTTCACCAAATACTGAAGGTTTAAGAGATTTTCATGATCAAGAAAAACTTAAAGATCTTTTACTGGATCTTAATAAAATAAAAAAAGAAAATAAAACGGATATTTCACTATTATTAAAAGTCTCTCCAGATATTGAAGATAATCATATTTCCGAAATTGTAGATGTAGCAATAAAAAATGATATTGCTGCAATTATACTTACAAATACTACTAGTGGTAACAGAGATAATTTGAAAAGTGAAATTAAGAAGGAAGAAGGTGGTCTTTCGGGAAAACCTTTGCGGCAAATATCAACTAATATGATTAAAAAATTTTATAAACAACTTAATGGTAAAATTCCTATTATAGGAGTTGGAGGCGTTAATTCAGGCAAATCCGCTTACGAAAAAATTATTGCTGGAGCATCATTGTTACAACTTTATACTAGTTTTGTTTATAGAGGACCATCTACAGCAAAAGATATCAAAAAAGAATTAATCCAAATTTTAAAAGCCGAGGGATTAAACAATGTAAATGAAGCTATAGGTAAAGGTGCATAGTGTTATCCTATTTTACCCAATGAAGGAAAATATTCTAATATAAAAAATCCTAAAACTTGTAATTGACCAGTCAAAATTGCTATTCCGGTTAACAATAAAATAACCCCACCTATTTTTGTGATTGTTGATATGTATTTTCTAAAATTTTTAGAAAAAAATAAAAATTTATCTATTAAAACTCCAGAAATAATAAAGGGTATTGCTAAACCCAATGAATAAAATGAGAGTAATAATATGCTTTTGTTAATGTTTTCTTCTATTGCAGCTAAAGCTAAAATTGAACCAAGAACGGGACCTATGCAAGGAGTCCAACCAAATCCAAAAGCTGCACCAACAATAATTGGAAAAATTAAATTATCATTGTAATTTTTAGTAAAAAATCTAGTTTCTGTATTTAATATTTTTAAATTAATCAATCCAATGAATTGTAAAGAAAATAATATTATAATTATGCCTGCAATAATTCTTAGTTGGTTTGAGTAGCTAATTAATAATTGTCCAATAAAGGAAGCTGTAATTCCAAAACAAATAAAGACAACTGAAAATCCTACAGAAAAAAAAATTGTTTTTAATAAAATAGGTTTTTTGTCTTTAACAACTTCATCAAAGGTTTGACCTGAAATATATGAAATATAGCCCGGTATTAGGGGTAAAACACAAGGTGATAAAAAACTTACAAATCCAGCTGAAAAAGCTATTAGTAAATTTAAAATCACCAAGATGCTTTTTTGGATGAAAGTTTTTTCTTATAATTACTTGCAGACCTTCTAATGATAGAAGCTGAAATTCCTAGTCCAACTGCAAGAAAAATACAGAACAGACCATAGGAAGCTGGAAAAGTATTAGATAATTCTATTAATGATTCATACAATTGATTCATTTCAACTGGATTTAAATTATTATTATTTAATATATTTTTATGATTTTTAAAAAAAGTATCATAAGCAACTGCAATGCCAACTGCTAGAAAAAGAATTGCCATTAAAGTCTTTAACTCTGAGGCTTCCAAATATTCACTAGCTTTAATTCCTAGTTGGATTCCAATAATAGAACCAGATATTAATATAATTACCAGAACTATATCAATCGATTGATAGTTAAAAGCATGCAAGATTGTCACAAAAGCGGTGACAAATATTGTTACAAAGAGAGATGTACCGGGAACTAATTTTGTTGGCATTCCAATAATATAGATTAGTGCAGGTACTAGTAAAAATGCGCCACCTACTCCCATAATCGATGCTATAAATCCCACAATTAAACCTAATACAATAGGTGCTAATGCACTTTCGTAAAGTTTAGATTTTTTAAATCTCATTCTAAATGGCAGTCCATGTATCCAATAATGAGAATGTAATTTTTTTTTCAAAAAAATTTTTTTTCTTGCTCTATCTATTGCAGCAACTCCTTCGATCAACATTAAGGTTCCAATTGTTGCCAAAACGTACATATAAGATAGAGAGATAATTAAATTTATTTTTCCAATTTCTTTAAAATAACTAAAAGTAAATATTCCTATAATTGTTCCAACTATCCCACCCAAAACTATCATAAAACCCATCTTGTAATCTAAAGTATTTTTAAACCAGTGCGTTAATGAACCTGAAGTAGAAGAAGCCAAAATATTATTAGCTTCATTCGCTACAGCGTAAGTAGGTGGGATTCCTAAAAAAATTAGAAAAGGTGTCATTAAAAAACCACCCCCAACACCAAAGAGACCTGACAAAAAACCTACAACAAAACTTAATAATAATATTATAAATAAATTTACTGAGACCTCAGCTATTGGTAAATAAACTTCCATTACATTAATATTTTTTGATAATTAATCCTGTAAAATATTTATGTCAATGTTAATTTATCAACTTGACGTTAGTAAAGACAAGATCTATACCGTCATCCAAAAGAATAGAATAGACTTATGTCAAGAAAATGTGAATTAACAGGGAAATTACCATTAAAGGGTCATAAAGTGAGTCATGCTAATAATAAAACTAAAAGAAAATTTTTTCCAAATTTAAAAAAAGTCACTTTTGTTAGCAACATATTAAAAAGGAATATTAGATTAAAAGTAGCAAATTCAGCTCTGAGATTTGTAGATAAAAAGGGTAGCTTAGATTTATTCTTAAAAGATGCAAAATTCGTTAATCTTTCTCCAAGAGTTAAAAAAATAAAAAAATTATTAATAGCTAAAAACTAATACAAGGATCACAAATGGACAAGCTATTCTTGGTATTAACTTTTTTTATGGGAGGTATTGTATTACTTTCTAACTATTTAGTTCAATTTCCAATTAAATTTTATGGTTTGGATGAAATTTTAACCTATGGAGCTTTTAGTTATCCAGTAGCTTTTTTGATTACTGATTTAGCAAATAGAAAATATGGTAAATTAATTGCAAAAAAGATTGTTTACTTTGGTTTTTTTTGGGGGGTATTTTTAACACTTTATTTTTCAACAAATTTTTCTGATTTAATTTCAATTAGAATTGCAATTGGATCAGGAACAGCTTTTATAACCGCTCAACTTATTGATGTGCAGGTTTTTGATAAACTTAGAAAAAAAAAATGGTTTATTGCTCCTCTAACTTCATCTTTAGTAGGTTCAACTGTTGATACATTTATATTTTTTTCAATTTCCTTTTATGGAACAGTAGTAAATTGGTTAAGTTTATCCTTAGGCGATTTAACAGTTAAAATTTTCATAGCATTGGTAATGTTAGTGCCATTTAGAATTTTGATGTCTTCAATTATAGATTTTTCTTCTTTTAAAAAAGTAATTCCAAACTAATTTTTTATAAATCTATAAGCGAGAATTTTATAAACAAGCTTAGCTGCTAAAAAATTATAAATATTTAGCCCTTTAATGGGCGCAAGTTCATTTACATCAGCTCCAACTATATTAGAATTTTTTGCTGCAATTTTAATTATTTTTATTGTTTCATCCCAAAATAAACCTCCAGGCTCAGGAGTTCCGGTAGCTGCCATAACACTTGAATCAAAACTATCAACATCAAATGTTAAATATACCGTCTTGTTTTTAATTAATTTTTTAAATGAATTTAAATTCCATTTGTCCTTGTCTTTTGCCCAGAAAATCTTAATTCTTTTTTTATTTTTTTTTAAATAAGATATTTCTCCAGCTGAAATATTTCTAATTCCAAAAGATATTACGTTTACATTTTTGTAATCTAGACATCTTCTTATTGCCGAAGCATGAGAAAATTTATTGTTATTGTAACTTTCTCTTAAATCAGCATGGGCATCGAAATGTAGTAAACAAATATTTTTATATTTTTTAACAAAAGGAATTATGCAGCCTGATGTAATGGAATGTTCTCCACCCAATACTAGAGGAAAAATTTTTTTATTTAATAGATTACCATTTATTTTAGCAATTTGATTTATAGAGTCTTTTATATTTTTCTTTATAGGAAAAGGTTTGATTGTTTTTATGCCTATTTTTTTATAGGGTTCACAATTTAAATCTTCATCAAATAGTTCTACTTGATGAGAAGCTTTTATGATTTCTTTTGGTCCGTTTTTTGTTCCTAAACCATAACTTACGGTTTTTTCTAAACCAAAAGGTACAATCACCGCTTTTACTTTGCTATTAAATTTATTATCAGTTCCTAAAAAACCTTTTTTGTTTGATAAATATTTCAATTTTTATCCGAATAACTTTGAGAAATTTTTTCTTTCTCTTTGTTTCCAATACCCTCGATGATAAGCATCACTTGCAATTAAAGGTAAAACACTTGTTGCCTCCGCAAAGACCATTTGTTCTTTAGAAATGTTAACTTTACCCCAAGAACTTGCTTCTTTTAGAGTTGAACTGCTGCAAGAACCATCTCTGACATCTGCAACGGTTATCTGTACAGCGTATTTGTGCATATCTACCTTTTTACCCAATAGTTCAGCACAAATAACAGTATCTTGAATAAAGTTTTTTGGAACTCCCCCTCCAATCATTAGTAACCCTGAAGTTTTTGATTTAATTTTTATTTCAGTTAGTTCTCTGAAATCTCTTACTGAATCAATGGTTAAATGATTATTTGGATTTTTTTCTTGGTGCATTACCAAACCCAATCCTGCGCTCGAATCTGTGAATGCCGGACAAAAAATTGGAATATTATTGTCATAAGCAGTCTCAATAAGAGAATTTTTCTTTTTTGAATTACTTTTTAAATATTTACCAATTTCTCTTATAAATTCTCTAGAAGTGTAAGGTTTTGGCTTTAAACTATCAGCAATTTCACAAATGGCATTATCACAAATTTGTAATTGTTCCTCATCAATATAAGTATCATAAATTCTGTCAATATAATTATCACGAAGTTCAGTATCGTCTTGAAATTGAGAGCCTTGATAATGATTGAATCCCAAAGCCTCAAAAAAATCCATATCTATTATAGAAGCACCAGTTGCAATTATAGCATCTACCATATTGTACTTAGCCAAATCCGAATAAATTTGCATACAGCCTCCTGCAGAAGTTGATCCGGCAACGGTCAAAAAAATTGAACACTCTTTATCTCTAAGCATTTCACAGAATATTTCAGAAGCCTTAGCTGTGTCCCTTGAAGCAAAAGACATTTTGCTCATCGAATTAATAATTTTTCTAGAATCAAAAGAAGTAATATCTATATGTTCAACTGGCTTATTTAAGAAGTTTTTTTTATTATGACCAATCTTCGATTTTGAATTGACCATTAGGCAACAAGATATTTTTTAGCATCTTCTTTTTCATACATTGATATAATTGCTTTGTCTTCCACGTCAAATATTTGATCAGAAAAAAAACCATTAAATTTTGTTCTAAAAGTGATGCCATAAGCACCAAGCTGTCCTAATTCTATATAATCACCCTCTTTGATATTATTTGGCAGTATAAAAGGACCTTTCATGTAATCCATGCTATCACATGTTGGACCATAAAAATTAAATGCTGTGAGTTTTTTCGAAATTATTCTTCCATTTGGAATCATTCTCGATGGAAACACAATATTTGGGAAGCCAGCATCAAATAAACTTCCATACGTTCCATCATTAATATAAAGTTTTTGTTTCTTTCTAAGAACTACTCTAACAATTGTGGATCCACTTTCTGCAACCAAAGCTCTTCCTGGTTCACACATTAATATTGGTTGTTTTTCTAATTTTAGATTAGCCAAAGCTTTTTTTATTTCAAATATATAATTATCCAATGACTGCGGTCTCAAATCTGGGTAAATAGTTGGAAAACCTCCTCCAACATCTATAAAATCTGGGATTATATTCGTTTTTTTTATGATGTTACCTATTTCACTAATTCCTTTTACATATGATATTGGATGCATGCATTGAGAACCAACGTGAAAACTCAATCCTACTTTTGCAGAATGAGCTTTTATCAGTCTAAAAAGACCTAAAGTTTCAGAACGAAGTGCACCAAACTTTTTAGATAAATCAATTTCTGCATGATCATTTAAAATAGAAATTCTAACAAATAAATTTAAATCTTGAGCATTATCTGTAGCCTCTATTATTTTTAACAGCTCATCTTTAGTATCTAAAGCAAAGCTTTTAATATTATAGTTAAAGTATGCTTCTTTAATATGTTCTCGGCTTTTAATAGTATTCATGTAAAAGCATTCTGCGCTAGGAGCAATTTTTTTGATTATTTTAATCTCTTCTATAGAAGCAATATCAAATTTATCAATTCCGCTATTTCTTATTTCTTTTATGACTTCTTCATGTGGATTAGTTTTAACCGCATAAAGTACCTTTCCAGGAAAATTTTTTTGGAACCAGTTACAAGCTGTATTGATAGAGTTTTTTCTTATACAGTAAATTGGATTTACAGGTATTAATTCACCTACTAATTCGTCAACGCTTTTAAATTTCTGCATCTCATATGCCCCCTAAAAAAAGTTGCACTTAAGTATCTTAAAAAAAAAAAAATTTTTAAAATTTTCTCTTTTTTTTTCAATTAAAGTAATAGTTACTTAATGTAAAGAAAAAATTTCAGCCTTGAATTGGGTATAAAAATTTCTATATATGAAACAAAACAATGTTATTTCCTAAATGACTGAAACAACTAAAAAAATAAGCGATTTTCAAGATAAATCCCTACTTATCGTGGATGATGATAATCTTTTCAGAGATAGATTGTCTCGTTCAATGGAAAAAAAGGATTTAAAGTTATTCAAGCCGAAAGTGTAAAATCTGGTATTCAGAAAGCTAGAGAAAACAAACCTGCGTTTGCAGTAATTGATTTGAGGTTGGGAGATGGTTATGGACTAGAGGTTGTAAAGGAACTTCATCAATCAAAAAAAGAAAGTAATCATTATGCTTACAGGCTATGGAACTATTTCAACAGCTGCAGCTGCTATTAAGGCAGGAGCAATGGATTACCTTGCCAAACCAGCAAATGTTGAAGATGTAGAAACAGCTTTATTAGCTGATCCTACTAAAAAGGTCTATCCACCAAAAGATTCAATGTCTGCTGATCGAATAAAATGGGAGCATATTCACAGAGTATTTGAGCTATGTAATAGAAACGTTTCAGAAACTGCAAGACGCTTAAAAATGCATCGAAGGACTCTCCAAAGAATATTATCTAAGAGATCACCTAGATAATTTTTTTTAATCTCTTAATGTAGGGAGATAAAATTACAAGAAGTAATAATTTAAATAATTCTGCTAACAAAAAAGGCTGAACTCCAAATTTAAAAATTGGTTTGTCCCAACCAATTAAATAACCTAGCCATAGTAAACCTAAAATATAAATAAAACTTACTGCAAATAATAGTTTAATAAAAGTATATATGAAATTTTTTTCATATTTAAAATAACCTGCCAAAGAAACTGCTATTAAAAATCCAATTAGGTAACCCATTGTAGGACCAGTAAAATATACTAGACCGATTCCTTTTTCTGGTGAATTAGCAAACACTGGTAAACCAATAATCCCTTCAAATAAATATAAACTCACTGTAAGTAAACCAATTTTATAACCCAAAGCCATACCTAAAAATAAAACCATAAAAGTTTGCATGGTCATCGGAACTGGATAAAAAGGAATTTTGATCTTAGCAGAAATTGTTATAAGCAAAGTTCCCAATACAACTATTAAAATAGTTTTTGCAATTTTATTAATTTCAATTTTTTTAATTGCTTCCATAATTAGTTGTTATAACCACCTTATAAGAAATCTAGTTTTTTGTTAACTGAATAAATACATCTTCTAAATTGCCATCATCAGTTGATATGTCAATTATTTCAACCCCTTCATTTTTAATTATACCAATTATATCTTCTATTTTATGCTTATTTCTTTCATAAGTCGTTGTTATTTCATTGTTTGAATTTAAACTAAAGGAAATACCATTAATTTTTTTTTGTGGAAGATTAATTGGTTTATTGATTTTAAATATAATTTTTTTTGTTTTAATTTTGTTAAGTAAATTTTTTGTTGTATCAAGAGCAACAAGATTCCCTTTATTTAATATTGCTATTCTGTCGCTCATTTCTTGAGCTTCAAATAAATAATGTGTTGTTAATATGATAGTTACACCTTGTTTATTTAAATTTTTTACATTCTTCCATAGGTTTTTTCTTAACTCTACGTCAACTCCTGCGGTGGGTTCATCCAAAACTAAAATAGGAGGTTGATGTACTAGAGCTTTGGCAATTAATAATCTTCTTTTCATTCCACCAGATAAACTTCTTGAATAGCTGTTAGCTTGTTTTTCAAGAGATACCATTTTTAGTATAGTATCAGTTATCCTTTTTTTGGTGGGAACACCATAAAGTCCAGCTTGAAGCTCAAGAAGTTTTCTAGGGCTAAAAAATGCATCAAGATTTACTTCTTGAGGAACAATTCCAATAGAAGCTCTCACTTCTCTTGGATTTTTGTCTAAATTAAATCCCCAAACATTTACACTACCTTTAGTTTTGATAACTGTACCAGATAAAATATTTATAAAAGTTGTTTTGCCAGCACCATTAGGGCCAAGAAGTCCAAATATTTCTCCTTCTTTCACCTCTAAGTTTAATTCGTTTAGGGCCACAATAGGATTGGTAGATTTTTTTGCGTAAATTTTTGTTAATTGATTTACTGAAACAGCGTTTTTTTTTGTCATAAGTATTTTAAAACAAATACAACACTTATTTAATTTAGGATAATATTATTTTATGAGTTCAATAAAAAAAACTGATCATTTTTATTTAATCGATGGCTCTGGTTATATCTTTAGGGCTTATTATGCCTTACCCCCTTTATCTAGAAAAAGCGATGGATTACCTACTGGGGCAGTAAATGGATTTTGTTCTATGTTATTTAAGTTGTTAGAGGATTCAAGATCGGATGACTCAATTCATAGACCAACACACTTTGCTGTAATATTCGATGCTGCAAGAAAAAATTTTAGAAATGATATTTATAGCGAATATAAAGCTAACAGAAGTGAAGCGCCTGAAGATTTGGCTCCTCAGTTTGAATATATTAGAAAGTCCGTCGAGGCATTTAATTTACCATCAATAGAATTATCTAACTATGAAGCCGATGATTTAATAGCAACTTACACAAAACAAATTATTAAAGTAGGCGCTAAAGTTACGGTTATTTCGTCAGATAAAGATTTAATGCAATTAGTTTCCGACAAGGTCAGACTTTACGATCCAATGAAAAGTAAAGTTTTAGGAGAGAAAGAAGTTGTTGAAAAATTTGGAGTAAAACCTAATCAAGTTATAGATGTTCAGTCATTAGCAGGAGATTCTTCAGATAATATACCGGGCGTTCCAGGCATAGGTATAAAAACAGCATCCGAACTTATTAACAAGTATAAAACTTTAGATGTTTTATTAAAAAAAGCTGATGAGATTCCTCAAAATAAAAGAAGAGAAACTTTATTGGCAAATAAAGATAAAGCTCTTTTAAGCAGACAATTGGTTACTCTTAAAGACGACGTTCCAGTTAAAGACAAACTAAGTAGTTTTCTTTTAAAAGAAGTTCAAAAAGAAAAACTTTATGATTTTTTAAGAAAGATGGAATTTAATAAATTATTAAGCAGAGCGATAAGTTTTTATGGTGAAACAGGAAAAAAAAAATCCGAATTAAATACTACAAAAACACAATCATCTAAAATTAATACAAAGGCTTATGAAAGCATTATCAACGAAAAAAGTTTAAATAAATGGCTAAAAATTTTAAACGAACAATCAGTTATTGCTGTTGATACCGAGACATCTTCTTTAAATCCACTAGAGGCTGACCTAATTGGCGTTTCATTTAGCTATGCGCCTAATAAAGCTTGTTACATACCATTAGCTCATAAAAATATTGAAAGTTTAAAAAAAAAATTGGTATTAGAAAAAATTAAACCAATATTAGAAGATCCAAGTATAAAAAAAGTTGGTCAAAATATTAAATTTGATTTTACTGTTCTTAAGCAAAACGGAATTGAAGTTAATCCCATTGAAGATACGATGTTAATTTCATATACTCTAGATGCTGGCAGTAATAGACATAATCTAGATACACTTTCCGAAATTCACTTAGAACATAAAACCATATCTTATAAAGAATTAGTTGGCACAGGAAAAAATAAATTAAATTTTTCTGATATTGAACTAGATAAAGCAACGGAATATGCTGCAGAGGACGCAGATGTAACATTAAGACTTTATAATCATCTCAAATCAAAACTTAATGAAGAAAAATTAAATAAAGTTTACGAGTCTTTTGAAAAACCAATGGTGCAATTACTTTCAAAAATAGAATTTAATGGTATTAAGGTTGACGATTTATATCTTAAAAAACTTTCTAAAAAGTTTGAAGATAAAATAAGAAAAATAGAAAAAGAAATATATTCAATAGCTGGCAAAGAATTTAATATTGGTTCACCAAAACAACTTGGAGAAATAATATATAACGAACTTAAAATTGCTAAATCGAAGAAAACAAAAAAAGGGAGTCTAGCTACAAATGCGAAAATACTCGAAGATCTTGCTCTTACAGAGCACAAATTTCCTAAATTAATATTAGAATGGAGACAAATTTCAAAGCTTAAAAACACTTATTCAGATGCTCTACAAGATCACATAAGTAAAAAAACAAAAAGGGTACATACCTCCTTTTTGTTAGCAGCTACAAATACTGGTAGATTAGCTTCAAGCGATCCAAATTTACAAAATATTCCAATTAAATCAGAAGAAGGAAGAGAAATTAGAAAAGCCTTCATTGCTGATAAAAAAAATATTTTGATTTCTGCTGATTATAATCAAATAGAAATGAGAATTTTGGCTGACATAGCTGATGTGAAAGGACTAAAAAGAGCTTTTAAAAACAATGAAGATATTCATTGCTTGACCGCAAGTCAGGTTTTCAATGTACCAATTAATAAAGTTAATGATGATCTTAGAAGAAAAGCTAAAACAATTAATTTTGGTATTATTTACGGAATCACTCAATATGGTTTAGCTAAACAAATTTCTGTATCAAATCAAGAAGCTTTAGATTTTATAAATTCTTATTTTAAAAATTTTCCTGAAATAAAAGATTATATGAGTTCAACAATAAGTATTTGTAGGAAACAAGGTTATGTCAGCAACATTTTTGGAAGAAGAATTCACCTTAGAGGCATTAATGATAAAAATTTTAGTATTAGAAGCTTTCAAGAGAGAGCGGCAATTAATGCTCCAATCCAAGGTTCTGCTGCAGACATTGTTAGACTAGCTATGATTAAGATAAATAAATTAATTGAAAATGATAAAAAGTTACAAGCGAAAATGTTGTTACAAATTCATGATGAACTTATATTTGAATGTTTAGAAAAAGATGCAATGTATATTAAAAAAACTGTTAAAGAAGCAATGATATCAATTTCAAATTCTGAATATCACATGTTTTCAATTCCATTAGATGTTCATGTAAATTCAGGATATAATTGGGGTGAAATACATTAATAGTTCTAATACTTGCCCAATTTAAGACAATTTAGTATTTTTATATTGGATAATCTTTTAACCAATTATGACTCAGACAATTGCATTAGTAGATGATGATAGAAATATTTTAACCAGCATTAGTATGGCCTTAGAAAAAGAAGGTTTTAAAGTTCAAACATATATTGATGCTGAGCTAGCATTAATTGGAATTACCCGAAGCCCTCCTGATTTAGCAGTTATAGATATTAAAATGCCAAGAATGGACGGAGAAGAACTACTAAAACGTTTAAGAAAAAAAACTTTAATACCTATAATATTTTTAACATCCAAGGATGAAGAAATCGATGAATTACTTGGATTAAAGCTTGGCGCAGATGATTTTATTAAAAAATCGGGAGGTTTTTCAATCAAAGTTCTTATTGAAAGAATTCGGGTACAGCTTCGAAAAAAAAATATAGGTTTAGAAGAAAATAAAAATTTGATTTCTCATGGAAAACTCAAATTGGATCCTTCACAGTTGGAATGTGAGTGGGACGGCAAAACTTTGCCAGATAAATTAACTACAACTGAATTTTTAATTATTAAAGAATTAGCAAAAAGGCCTGGTGTAATCAAAGAACGATCACAATTAATGGATATCGCTTACAAAGAAAATTCTGATATAGAAGATCGGACGATAGATAGTCATGTAAAAAGAATAAGAAAAAAATTCAAAAAAATTGATCCTAATTTTTCTGCAATTGAAACAAGATATGGCAGCGGCTATAGATGGAACGTAAGTTAGTGCTAAATTTTTTTGGAAAAAGTCCATCAATTTTAAATAAATTCTTACTTATAAATTTTATCATATTCTCAGTAATTGGTCTGCTTACAGTATTTTATCTAATCGCAATAGAACCTAGTTTGGTTAAAAAAAAATCTTCAAAACATGTTCAAATAATTGATAACACCATCAATCATATTGAAAGATTAAAAGTAAAATTTGAAAAAAATGAAATTAAAAGATTTTTATTGTCAACAAGGTTTCTGTTCCAAAGTTTAGATAGAGTTCAATTTTTTGATAATAATCTAAACTTACTTGGTGATACAAATATGTTAGATTTAGATCCTAGATCGTTTTCTAAAAAATTAAAAGTAATAGAACTTGAAATTGGAGAAATCGAAACAGAATCAAATTTGGGTAAAAGTTTAAAAAAAATTCAAACACAAGATAAAATCTTCAAAATTGAAAATATTATTTTAAAATATAAGACTTCAAGAAATTTTGGCAAACCATTTACACTAAATAATAAAATTAATAGTAATTATATTGTTTCAACGATCAAAAATGTTAATATTGAAAGTAAGAATTTAGGTTATATTGTAATTTCTGAGTTATCTAATGAGATAATAATAGCTGTCGAGGAAAGAAAAAATTTTATTTTACGTACAGTATTGGCAGTTGTTTTAGTTATTTTTATTTTTTCTGTTTTTTTAAACAAATATTTTTTAAGACCAATTAAAAGTTTAGTTGATTACACAAAGGCAATTAAAAACAAAGAAATCGAAACTGACGCCATAAAAAAATTTTTAAAACGCAAAGATGAAGTGGGTCAGTTATCCACTTCTTTAAATGAAATGACACAAGACTTATACAAAAGAATAAATATAGCAGAAACTTTTTCAACTGATTTAGCACATGAAATAAGAAATCCTTTAGCATCACTAAAAGGTGCTTCAGAGTTATTAGATACAACAAATGAAACAGAAGAAAGATCAAAACTTTTAAAGATTATTTCACATGATGTTCAAAGAATCGAACGGCTTATTACTGACTATTCTCAAATGTTAAAAGATGAAGCTTCTCTATCCAGAGAGAAAATGAAAAAAATTGATATTGTTTCTGTTGTTAAATCGGTAGTTTATGACTTTAATAACGATTTATCTAACTCTAAAAAAAATATTAAAATAAAACTTTATGTAATTTCTGATACAAATATTAGTACTAATATATTGGGTGTAGGAAATCGCATAGAGCAAGTTTTAGCAAATTTATTAGATAATTCTATTTCCTTTAGTCCATCGAATAGCGAAATAAAAGTTTTGGTAAAATCCGAAAACGAGATAGTGAAGCTGTCTGTTGAAGATCAAGGTCCAGGATTTAAAGAAAAAAATGTAGAACAAATTTTTAACAGATTTTATAGTAATCGACCTGAAAAATTTGGAGAACATACTGGTCTTGGTTTAAACATTGTTAAAAATATAATTGAATCACACGGTGGTTCCGTCAAAGCTTCAAATAATATTTCAGGCGCAGGAGCTAAAATAGTTATAAATTTTCCCAAATATTCTGTTTAAATATCCAAGTTAGTTGATTATAAAGAATTAAATTGTTAGAAATCCAATTCAATGAACAAAGATTATAAAGTTAAAGATATAAACCAAGCTGATTTTGGTAGAAAAGAAATTTCAATCGCTGAATCTGAAATGCCTGGTTTAATGGCTCTAAGAAATGAGTATAAAGAGAAAAAATCTCTTAAAGGAGCAAGAATTTTAGGGTGTATTCATATGACAATTCAAACAGCAGTTTTAATTGAAACACTGGTTGAATTAGGTGCAGATGTAAGATGGTCTTCATGTAATATTTTTTCTACGCAAGACCATGCGGCAGCTGCAATTGCTAAAAAGGGTATACCTGTATTTGCATGGAAAGGTGAGACTGAAAAAGAATATTGGTGGTGCATAAAACAGACAATTGAAGGCAGAAAAGGTTGGAAACCAAACATGCTTTTGGACGATGGGGGAGACCTTACTGCGCTAATGCACAAAGAATATTCTGATCTTCTTAAAAATATCAAAGGATTATCGGAAGAAACTACCACAGGGATAAAGGCACTTGAAAAAATGGAAACGAAAAAAACTTTGTTGATTCCCGCAATCAATGTGAATGATTCTGTAACAAAATCAAAATTTGACAATGTATATGGATGTAGGGAAAGTTTGATTGATGGGATTAAAAGAGCAACAGACATTATGATTTCTGGAAAAATAGCAATAGTTGCAGGTTATGGAAATGTTGGTAAAGGCAGCGCTGCTTCCCTTAAACAAAATGGTGCGCGTGTACTAATTACTGAAACAGATCCTATATGTGCGCTACAAGCTTCATTGGAAGGATTTGAAGTTGTGTTAATGGATGAGGCTATAGAAAAAGCTGATATTGTTGTTACAGCTACTGGAAATAAAGATGTTGTTACTGCTGATCATATGAGAAAAATGAAAGATAGATCCATTCTATGTAATATTGGTCATTTTGATACTGAAATTCAGGTAGATGCTTTAAGAAATTATAAATGGACAGAAATCAAACCCCAAGTACATGAAATTGAATTTCCTGACAAAAAAAGAATTTTATTGTTAGCAGAAGGAAGATTAGTAAATCTTGGATGTGCCACTGGACATCCAAGTTTTGTTATGAGTGCTTCGTTTACTAATCAGGTAATTGCCCAAATAGAACTTTGGAATAACTCTGATAGATATCAAAACAAAGTTTATGTTTTGCCAAAACATTTAGATGAAAAAGTTGCCAATCTTCACTTAAATAAGTTAGGAGCAAAGCTAACAAAATTATCAAAGGAACAAGCTAAATATATTAGCGTTGACATTAAGGGTCCATTTAAGCCAGATATTTATCGCTACTAATTAGTAGCTAGATGAAATTAAATTCACTTAAAGATACTTTTAATTTATCAAAAAAAATTGGAAAAATATTATCTAACGGGGACTTCATATTTCTTTATGGTGAAATTGGAGTTGGAAAAACAACTTTTGTAAGAGGTTTGATCAATAATTTAGAAGTTGAAAACGGAATAGCAGAAAGTCAAATATTAAGTCCAACTTTTAATATTGTTTTTAATTACGAAATTAAGAAAAAAATAATAATGCATTACGATCTTTATCGTTTAAAAAATAGCACTGATATAGATGAACTAGGTATATTTGCTGAAATCGAAAATCATATAACCTTGATAGAGTGGCCTGAATTAATTAAAAAAAAGCCAGAAAATCGTGTTGAAATGTATTTTAGTTATCCAGAAGAAAATTTAAATGTGAGAAATCTTAAAATCAAAGGTTATGGTAAATGGAGTAATTATGATTTTAAAAAAATTTAAATTATCGTCTATATCTAGTGATGCATCATTTAGACAGTATTATAGAAAATTTGACCAAAAAAAAAATCTTAGTACAATTATCGTAATTTCAAAAAAAGAAAAAAATAAAAATTTATTAGTTTACAGTGCAATTAACCAATTTTTATTAAATCACAATATTAGAACTCCACGTCTATTAGCACAAAATTATAAAAAAGGCTTCATAGAAATAGAAGATTTTGGAAATATTACAGTTCATCATATACTTAAAAAAAGTAGAAAAAAATTTCATATTTACAAAAAAACCGTTGACCTTTTAATTAAATTACAAAAAATTAAATTAAGGGTAATTAGAAATTTTTTAGGAAAATCTTACAAATTGGAAAAATATTCTTTAAATAATCTACAAAAAGAATCTGATTTATTTTTTGATTGGTATTTACCTTTAATTATGAAAAAAAATAAGGTTTTAGAAATAAAAAAAATTTTAAACAAAAAATTAAAAATACTTTATAAAAAATTAAAATTTAAAAATGAAATATTTGTTCATCGTGACTTTCATGTTTCAAATTTAATGAAAGTTAATTCTAAAATTGGATTAATCGATTCTCAAGATGCAATTATTGGAAATCCTACCTATGATCTGGTATCACTTATTGACGATGTAAGAATAAAAACTTCTTATCAATTGAAAAAAAATATTTTTAATTATTATTTAAATAAATGTCCCAAAATATATAGAAGAAGAAAAAATGACTTTATTCATGATTTTAATATTTTATCTGTACAAAGAAATCTTAAAATAATTGGAATTTTTTCAAGACTCTTTAAAAGAGATAAAAAAGAACAATATTTGAAATTAATTCCTTATACTTGGAAATTATTGGAAATGAGACTAAATGACAAAATGTTTAGTGAAATTAATACTATTTTAAATCAGTTTATTTCCTCAAAAACAAGAGCAAAGAATAGATTTTATGCAAATTAAAAAGGCTATTATTTTATCTGCAGGATATGGAAAAAGATTAAACCCATTAACTTTATACAAACCAAAACCTCTTCTTGAAATAAAGAATAAAACTTTATTAGAAAACACAATTTACCTTTTAGAAAAATTTGGAATAAAAGAAATTGTGATCAATACACATTATCTTTCAAATCAAATTAATACATTTGTTAAAAATAAAAAATTTAAATCGGAAATATTTCTTATCAAAGAATATGAAAAAATTCTTGATACTGGTGGAGGGGTATTAAATGCTGCTAAAAAATTTAATAATAATCCTTTTTTTGTTATAAATCCTGATACTATTTGGTCTCAGTCTTATCTAGATGATTTTAAATGTATGGAAGAAAAATATTTTAATAATGATTGTAAAAGTGTTCTATTAGTTGTCAATAAGACAAAAAGTTTTGATAGAACTATGAATGGAGACTTCAATTTAAAAAAAAATATTATTGATAGGAAAAATGGTGAAAAAAAATATATTTATACGGGCTCTCAAATATTAGATAATTCTGTGTTTAAAAATATAAAAATAAGAGCATTTTCAATGAATTTAATCTGGGATCTTTTGATGAAAAAAAATGAGTTATTAGGTGTTAAAAGCAAACAAGAATTTTTACACGTAACTAATCTTAAAATTTATAACGAATTGATCAAGAAAAGATTTTAAAATTTGACCAATAAATCTTTTGATCTACTACTATCAAGATAATAGCTATCTTCAATTTTTAAATTTTCATTGAATTTAATAAGAAGAGGATTTCCTGTTGGTATTTCCAACTTTTGAATATTTGTATCTGAAATATTAAACAGTTTTTTACAAAGTGCTCTCAAAGTATTTCCATGAGCAGAAATCAATACATTTTGACCATTTTGAATTAATGGTTCAATATTCCCTAAATAATAAGGAATTACCCTTTCATAAGTATTTTTTAAAGATTCAGTATCAGGAATTTTATCCTTAGGAATGTTTTTATAAATTTCTATATTTAAAGGGTGATATGGATTTTTTTTATCCAATGAAGCAGGAGAAATATCCCAAGATCTTCTAAAAATATGTATTTTATCTTCTCCATAAACTTTTTTCATTTCATCCTTGTTTAATCCCGTTAGTTCTCCATATTGTCTTTCATTTAATTCCCATGCTTTAGTGATTTGACCTGGTTTAATGGCGAGAATGTTTAAAATTAATTCTAGAGTATCAATTGCTCTTTTTTGATAAGAACAATAAAAACTATCAATTTTTAAATCTATTTTTTTTATTAATTCACCCGCTTTACGGGCCTCTAATCTTCCTTGGTCCGATAACTCTATGTCAACCCAACCTGTAAACCTTTTTTCTAGGTTCCATAAGCTTTGTCCATGTCTGACTACAATTAAATGATTCATTTATAATAATTAATATAAATATATTATAAATAAAATATATTATGAAGAATATTAAATTTTTTTATATTACCGCGCCTAATAAAAGGGAAGCAGAGCAAATAGCTAAAAAACTCTTGGGTAAAAAATTGATTGCTTGCGCTAATGTTATTAGTAATGTGAGTTCTTATTTTGTTTGGAAAAACAAAGTTCAGAATTCAAAAGAAATAATTATTTGTGGTAAGACAACCTCAAAAAACCAAAAAAAAATTATTTATGAAGTAAAAAAAATACATACATATTCAGTGCCATGTGTAATTTTTTTTGATATTAAAAAAGGCAACAAAGATTTTTTAAAATGGATAAAGCAATCAGTTATTTAAGAATTTTATTTCATATTTTAACTTTGCTTTTAATTATACTTTCGTTGTATCCAGGAAGTATTTTAGGTTTTCTCATTTACGGAGATGCTAGATTGCAACCTCAAGTCACAAAAGATTTTTTGAATATTTCTTCCCAACTTGGAGTGATTTGGAACTTGGAGATTATGCAAGACGATATCTCGTTGACAGTTTTTCAAGCGTTAAGGATGTTGGAAGAATTCTAGTAGGAGGTTTACGTGAATTAAGCATACGTGTTTGGGTTGACCCGATAAAACTAGCTGCAAATGACCTTACCATTCAAGAAGTAGAACAGGCATTAAGAAAAGAAAACATTAGTCTGCCAGCAGGAACTTTAGAGGCAGATAATATTGATTTAACAATCAATTTAGACAAAGCCTATAAAGATATATCCTCGGTTAAACAATTACCTATAAAAAAAGTAAAAAATAGTGTTGTTCGTTTAGAAAACATAGCCCGAATTGAATTTGGACCTGTTTCACAAAAAACGCTTTTTAAAGCACAAAGCATAGATGGATTTAATGAGAAAGTAGTAGGCATAGGAATTTATGCACGCAGTGGAGCATCTACTGTAGAACTATCTAAAAGA
Organism: alpha proteobacterium SCGC AAA288-N07; assembly: GCA_000513055.1. Taxonomy (GTDB): domain Bacteria; phylum Pseudomonadota; class Alphaproteobacteria; order Pelagibacterales; family Pelagibacteraceae; genus AAA240-E13. The sequence continues at coordinate 3,974 of AZYB01000012.1, read as the reverse complement.
GTTAAAAAAAGGGTTGTGGAAGTTCAAAAAACCTTGCCTGATGGATTAAAGTTGGGAGTTGCATTTAATCGAGCGACTTATATCAACACTGCAATTTGGGAAGTTTATAAAACGTTATTTATTGCTTTTATATTAGTCATTTTAATTATCTATCTGTTTTTAGGTAATGTGAAAGCTGTCATTGTTCCAGCAGTAGCGCTCCCGGTTAGTCTAATCGCATCATTCCTTGGTATTTATCTATTTGATCTATCAATAAATATTTTTGTACTTTTAAGTTTTATACTGGCTATTGGAATAATCACGGACGATAGCGTCATTATGACTGATGCCATTTATCGACGTATAGAAGAAAATGAAGAAACTCCACTAGTTGCAGCAATCCTAGGTTCAAGACAAATAACTTTTGCGATTATTGCCACTACTTTAGTTCTTGTGGCAGTTTTTATTCCTTTAATTTTTATTAAAGGCATTTCTGGAGTATTATTTAGGGAAACCGCAATTACTTTATCCTTTGCTATAGTAGTATCTTCGTTTGTAGCACTTACTCTTTCACCAATGCTTGGAAGTAAATTTTTAAGCAAAAATATGCAAAAAACTAAAGTAGTTTTAAAATTTGAAAAATTATTTAAATCATTTTCAAAATTTTACGCAGAAACACTAAACTATTGGATCAATAAAAACAAAACTGTAATAACATTTATAGTTATAGTATTTGCTTTATCTGCTTTGCTTTACAAATTAACCCCTAAAGAATTACTTCCAATGGAAGACCGAGGAGTTTATCTCGTTATTGGGAAAACAGATGAAGGTAGCTCATTTCAATACACAGCGGAAAGAGCAGGAGAAATTGAAAAAAAATTGATTCCATTAATTAAAAAAGAAGATGAATCTTACAAAAGAATTATAATGATGGTCCCTGGTTTTGGAAGGGCAAGTAAATCTTATAATAGTTTTATAATTATTGCGATGCTTGATGATTGGAGTAAACGAGACGAGAGTGCAACAACAATTATGAGAAAAGCGATGGGAAAAATCATGTCTGTACCACAAGCTCTTGCCTTTCCCATTTCTCCTCAATCAATCAGAGTATCAAATTTTAACAAACCGGTTCAAATGGTACTTTTAGGCAAAAGTTACGAAGAACTTGAAAGATGGCAACAAATAATAATGAGAGAGTTAAGAAAAAATAAAAATTTAGCTGCGATTGAATCTGATTATTCGCGAAATAAACCTGAAATAAAACTTACAATAAATCAGAAAAAAGCTACCGATTTAGGTGTATCTACACAGTCAATAGGAAAAACAGTAGAGATGCTCTATGGTGGTAAAACAGTAACAAAGTATAATCAGCTTGGTAAAGAATATCCAATTATTCTTCAAGCGGATATAAAAAACAGAAAAGATAATAATAGCTTAGGCAAAATTTTTGTAAGATCTGAAGATACAGGCAAACTTATATCACTGGCAAATCTTGTTGAATTCAAGGAAGAAGGTTCGGCAAAAATTTTAGCAAGATATAACAGGCAGAGAGCGGTTACAATTTCTGCTCGATTAGAAGGAGGTTATACGCTCAGTGAAGCTCTAGCTTTTCTTAAGAAAACTGTTAGAGAAAATGTTCCAAAAGCTGGAATTGAGTGGAAGGGAAAATCTGAAGAACTGCAAGAAACGAGCAATGAAATGTTTATTATTTTTGCTCTAGCTCTATTAACTGCTTACCTGGTGATGTGCGCTATGTTTAACAGCTTTATACATCCTGTGGTTATTATGTTAACGGTTCCCCTAAGTGTTCTTGGAGGAATTATTTTTTTATTATTATTCAATAGTTCAATCAATATATTTTCGCAGATTGCGCTAGTAATACTAATTGGAATCTCTACAAAAAACTCGATCTTGATTGTGGATTGGGCAAATCAACTAAGAAGGTCAGGAAAAAATATTCAAAGTGCTGTTCTCGAAGCTTGTCGGCTTAGATTTCGTGCAATAATTATGACCAGCTTAAGTACAATGATAGCAATGGTGCCATTAATTGTAGGAAATATTGGTCCTGGTGCAGGCGAAGGATCCCGTATGGCCGTTGGAGCCACAATTTTGGGAGGAATGCTAATTTCTACTTTCTTTACACTGTATGTAACACCAACTATGTACATTATACTTACTAAAAATACTAAAAGGATTGATTCAGTTGATCTTGAGCTAAATAAACAACTTAAAAAATAATATATTTGTTTCTATTCAATCTTTTTTGACACTTGAATAGCTGTTTTCGGTATTGATTAGCTTGGTTTTTAACTTCTTTTGCAAAAAGAATAACTTTTTTATTTTTTTTATAATTTTTATAATTTCCCCATCCTTCATGATAGGCAATATATTGCCGGTAAGCATCGCTTTTTGGAATTTTTAAAAGTTTATTCGTTTTGTTTATATACCATCCAATAAAATCAACACTATCTTTAAATCTTGCCCGTGTTGCCAAGCGATTGTTTGTCTCTTTTTTATACTGACCCCAAGTTCCTTTTATAGCTTGAGAATAGCCAAATGAACTTGATTTTCTTTTATAAGGAATAATTTTAAATAATTTTGTTCGTTCAGGTTTTGCCAACCAATCAAAATTGGATTCTTTTTTTATAAAAGCTAATTGAATATAAATGGGGGCACCCCATTTTTCTTCTGTTTTTTTAGTGTATTTATACCAAAAATATTTTTCGGAAAAAATATCACAGCTATTTTCTGTATTTAATGGTATCGAAGAACATGATGATAAAATTACTAGAGCAAAAAAATTAATTAAATATTTATTAAATGTGCGAATCACACAATTAACTTATAAAAAAGTGTCAGGACAATAAATAGTAATTAATTTTTTTTTCTCCATTCTTCTGGTTTTTCAAAGGTTCCTTGCCAAATTCCTAGTTTATTTTTCTTAGCATGCTGTTCTTCTAATAAATATTTTTTTGAGTATTTCTTGTAGGCAACAGCGTATCCATTTTTTACAAGCCAAGAATTGATATCTACTTTTTTTAGATAACATGTTGATAAATGTCTATTATATCGATCTTTGTTTTCTGAAATACATTTAACCGTTCTATTATCAATAAACTTATTTAGTTGATTGGTTGCCATTAACCCACACTTGTAATTTCTTTGAAAATTAATAAAAGAAATAATTAAGTACGGTTTTTTACAAGTTTGTTTTTTTTCTGGAGCATCTATTCCAAATAATCTGATTTTGTTATTATTAATTTCTAATGAATCTCCATCTATTACTCTTGGAATTCCTTTAAAAATTAAAGCAAAACTGCTTTGGTGAAAAAAAAAAATAATAAAAAAAATTAAAATTTTATAAAAAATCTTTTTTTGCACGCTCAAGTAAATTAGTCATTTGCTCTCTTATTTCTGAATCGGGTATATTTATCGATGCCTTTTTAAAATCACCTTGAATTTTCCTAAACACATCTTCGTCCCCCGGTTCAGCAAAATCGGACTTGATAACTTCTTGAACATACACCTCTTTGTCTGTGTCTGATTTACTCAATTTTTGTGCTGCCCACTCTCCTAGATATTTATTTCTTTTTGCATTAATTCTAAACTGAATCTCTTCATCTCTAACAAATTTTTTTTCAAAACTTTTTTCTCTTTCGTCAAATTTGCTCATTTATTTTTTCAAAAATTTATAAACTAGTACTATTATATAAGCAATTAATACACCTAAAATATTACCAGTAAGATCTGCTATTTGAAAGGACCTTTCAGAAATTACGAGATGTGCAACTTCTAGTATTATTGATAAGAAAAATAAATATATAACAACTAATTTAAATTTTCTATCTCCAAAGTAAGAAAAAAAACCGAGCACAGAAACAAGAAGATAAGCATAAATATGTTGGGAAGAAATATTCAAAAAATCTTTTGTGACTTGAGGTTGCAATCTAGCATCTCCGTAAATGAGAAAACCTAAAATACTTCCTGGATACAAC
>AZYB01000011.1 GCA_000513055.1 alpha proteobacterium SCGC AAA288-N07 | reverse complement strand
ATATTTTGCAAAATACGCTTCTTTATATTTTTTGTCTCCTTCATCATTCCAAAACTTTAAAGGCATTGAAGGAAAAGGTTTTTTACAAACAAGTTCACCTTTTCTATTTTTAATCGAATTACCTTTGTCATCAAAAATGTCTACATCCATACCAAGCCCTTTATTTTGTATTTCCCCTGAAATTACTGGCTGGTAAAGATTTCCAAGTACAAAGCAAGAAATTATGTCCGTACCTCCAGATATGGAGGCTAGATGTACATCTTTTTTTATATTTTGATAAGTGTAATTAAATCCATCTTTAGATAAGGGAGAGCCGGTAGAACAGATGGTTTTTAAATTGGATAAACTAAATTTATTTATCGTTGTAATTCTACTTTTTCTTAACGCATCTATATACTTTGCACTAATGCCAAATAAGGTTATATTTTCGGTATTTGCAATTTCAATTAAGAGATCATTCTTTTTATACATTGGAAAACCATCAAATAGTAGAATTGATGCTTTGAGAGCCAGTGAACTAACCAACCAATTCCACATCATCCAACCACATGTTGTGAAATAAAAAATTTTATCATTTGGATTTATATCACAATGCAAATACAGTTCTTTAATATGCTGCAAAAGAACTCCTCCTGTTCTATGACAAATACATTTAGGTTTACCAGTAGTTCCGCTAGAATAAAGGATTGCCAGTGGATGATTAAATTCGAATAATTCAAAATTCATATTAATATCATCGTAATTTAAAATATTTCTCCATTCTAAGACATTTACTTGTTTAAAATTTAATTTTACTTTTGAAACGTCCGAGCCTGGATAAGGAACAATAATTAAATGTTCAATTGACGAAATATTTTTTAATATTTCTTTTGATCTGCTTAATACTTCTACTTCTTTCCCATTATAATAATATTTATCAACAATAAATAAAACCTTTGGATTTATTTGAGAAAATCTTTCCACTACACCTTTGGTGCCAAAATCAGGTGAACACGAAGACCAAATAGCTCCTATTGATGCTGATGCTAAAAAGGCCTCTAAAGTTTCTATACAATTTGGTAAATAAGCGGCAACACGGTCATTTTTTTTTACCCCAACATCTCTTAATAATTTCGATATTTTGATTACATCCGCATTAAGCTCACTCCAAGTTTTGTTTTCTTTATATCCATTTTCACTAATAAAAGTCACTGCCAATGAGTTATCATTTTTTGACAACAAATTTTCTGCAAAATTTAATTTAGAGTCAGGTAAAAATTCATTTTTGTAAAATATTTCAGAAAAATATGTAAGTTCATTTCCTAATTGGCCTTTGACATGAAAAAATTCCCAAATTGATTTCCAAAATTCTGCTGAATTTTCTATTGTCCATTTCCATAATTTTTCATAATTATTATTATAATTGAATCCATATTTTTTTCTTAAAAAATCTTCAAATTTAAATAAATTTGATTTTTTTAATTTTTCATCAGGGCATTTCCAAAAAATTTTGGTCATTAAATATTTTAATATTTAGATAAAATAGTTGAAAAAAAACAATATGGAAATTGTACTTATTATGTTAGTGTTAAGGGAAGTAACAACCTATATGAGAACCTTTAAATAGATGATTCGATCATGTTTTAGACTTCTTTTGTTCTAAAATCTGAACTAGATCTAGTACGCATCAAAAATTGAAACACAAAAAATGGATTTAAATAAAAAACAAGTTACTGCAGTTCTTGGACCAACTAATACTGGAAAAACTTATATGGCAATAGAAACGATGTTGTCTTTTGAAAGTGGAATAATGGGATTTCCTCTAAGGTTATTAGCAAGAGAAGTTTACGAAAAAGTTTTAAAGAGAGTTGATCCTTCAAAAGTTGCCTTGATTACTGGGGAAGAAAAAATTATTCCTGGAAATGCAAAATATTTTCTGTGTACAACAGAATCAATGCCTATAGATAAATCAGTAGAATTTATCGCCGTAGATGAAATTCAAATGTGTGCAGATCATGAAAGAGGACATATATTCACAGATCGTCTTTTAAATTTAAGAGCTGAAAAAGTAACAATGTTTTTAGGATCACACTCTATGAGAAATATTATTGAGTCTCTTGAAAAAGATGTAGAATTTATAAGTAAGGAAAGATTTTCGAAGCTCACTTACGGTGGCCAGAAAAAAATATCTAGATTGAATAGAAAAACTGCAATTATTGCTTTCTCAGTTGAAGAAGTATATGCAATTGCAGAATTAGTTAGAAGACAAAAAGGTGGCTCCGCAATAATAATGGGTTCATTAAGTCCAAAAACGAGAAATTCTCAAGTGGAATTATATCAATCAGGTGATGTTGATTATTTGGTTGCCACTGATGCTATTGGAATGGGAATCAATATGGATATAGATAATGTATATTTTACCAATTTAAAAAAATTTGATGGCAAAAAACTAAGAAGGTTAAATTTATCGGAAATATCTCAAATAGCTGGAAGGGCAGGTCGTCATGTAAATGACGGAAACTTTGGTATTTCTGGAGAATGCGAAAATTTAACGTCAGAAGAAATTGAATTAATTGAAAATCATAAGTTAGAATCTGTTCAAAAAATTTTTTGGAGAAATTCTAATTTAGATTTTAATAATTATGAAACTTTAATCAATTCTTTAGAAAAAAAACCTGACAAATTATTTTTGAGAAGAATAAATGATTGCGAAGATGAAAAAATCTTAAAATATTTTTTAAAAAATAATTTAAAATATAAAGTTGCTAATGAAAAAAGTGTTCTGAAAATCTTATGGAATTGTTGTCAAATACCTGATTTTGTTAAACATATTTATGGTCATCATTCTGAAGTAGTTAGTAAAGTTTTTAGTTTTTTAACTTCAGGAAAACAAAGGGTACCAAATTCATATATGCGAGACCAAATAAAAAATTTGGATAGATTAGATGGAAATATTGACACCTTAGCTAATAGAATATCAAATGTCAGGACTTGGGCTTATGTTTCTAATAAAAAGAATTGGGTCCAAAATCAAGATTATTGGACCGAAAGAACAAAAACTATTGAAGACAAATTATCTGACAGATTCCATGAAGAACTAACAAAAAGCTTTATTGATAGAAGGGCAAGTATACTAGCCAGAGGTCTTAAACAAGATGTAGTTTTGGAAACAAAAATAAAAAATGACAAAGACATTATTATAGATGGACAATATATCGGGGAGCTAAGAGGACTAAAATTAAGTTTAGATTTTAGAACTGGAGCTCTTGACACAGACATTAAATCATTAAAAAAAGCAGCCAGACAAGGAATTAGTCCGGAATTAACGAAAAGGGTTAATCTTATTATTTCTAATGGAATTTTAAAATTGCATGAAGATTTTAAAATATATTGGCTAGACAATCCTATCGCCAAAATTATTTCTGGAAAAAATTATTTAGAACCAGATATAGATTTAATTACCGATGATATATTGAGTTTAGATTCAAAAAATAAATTAATAGAATTCCTCAATAATTGGATAAAAAATCTTATAAATATTGAATTAAAAGATTTAGTAAATTTAAATAAATTTGAACAAAAAAACAGTTCAGTTAGAGCTTTATGTTACCAGTTATTTGAAAATAATGGAGTACTAAAAAGAGATTCTGTTAAAGAATTTATAAAAAAGCTTAACCAAGAAGACAGAAAAATATTAAGAAACAAAGGTGTAAAAATTGGAAGATATCATGTCTTTTTACACAGAATATTTAAACCAAGTGCGGTAACTATAAGAGTACTTTTGTGGAAAAATTTTTTTCAAAACAATTTAAAATTAAATCCTCCTAAGTTTGGTCTAAATTTTTTAAATTCAAAAAATCCTATAGATCAAAAATTTATGTTAATTTGTGGTTTTGAAAAATTTGAAAATTTTTTTGTTAGAATTGACATCTTAGAACGATTATTTATTAAAATTATAGAAAATATCAAAGAAAATAGAATAAAACTAGACTCGGACATGATTAACTTACTAGGTTGTAATACAAACGATTTTACAAAATTGCTTAAATTAATGAATTACAAAATTGAAAAAAGTAAAAAAGAAAATGAAATATATTTTAAATATATGCCTCAAAAGAAGATTGGTAACAAAAAAAAATCTTTTAAAAAGAATGAAAATAAGGATAATCCATTCAGTATTTTAAATAGTGTAAATTACAACTAAAATTGATGATTAAAATATTTTAAAAAAAATAAATATTTTTTAAAGGGTAAAAAAATCTTACATTAACTTGCCGGTTTTCTTTTATACTGGGAATAAATGAAGATTATGTTGATAAAGAAAAATCAGTTAATCTAAAAATTAATAGGATATTTATGATAAAAAAAGGAAAATTATCTTAAAATTGTTCTTACAACAAGTAGAAAAAAATAAAGTTATATCAATCAAATTTTTTGAATTTACTAAAAGACAAAAAAAAACTTCAACTTTAAAATTCTTGAAGTTTTGTGAAAAATAATATATTGAAATAGTGCTTCTGTTATGAACAAATCTAATTTAATAATAAGACTTAGTCGACTAATTTGCGTGAATGACAGGAAAACTCTAAAACATAAAAAAATAATAAATTATTAATAAAATAACGTGACATACGTAGTTAAAGAAGAGTGTATTAAATGTAAATTATTGGATTGTGTTGAGGTATGTCCAGTTGATTGCTTTTATGAAGGTAAAAATATGCTTGTGATTAAACCGGAAGAGTGTATAGACTGCGGTGTTTGTGAACCAGAATGTCCAGTTGACGCAATTAAGCCTGATACTGAACCAGGTATGGAAAAGTGGGTAGAAATAAATACAAAATATTCTGAAATTTGGCCTAATATAAATCAAAAAAATAATCCTCCTCCAGATGGAGATAATTACAGAAATGAAAAAAACAAATTTGAGAAATATTTTAAAGAAAATATTGAATAAATATGCCAAAAAAAAAAATAAAAAAAAAGAAAATTAAAAAATATAAAAAGAAAAATTTAAAAAAAAAAGTTGATAGAGTAAAAGTAAAAATCAATCAAATTAACAAAAATAATTTTAGACAACAAAATATTTCACGAATTTCAAAAAATCAAGAACAAAAAGTTGAAATAGTAAAAATTAAGAAACAAGCTACAGAAAAGAGAATTTATAAAATTAAAGAATATGCTGTTTATCCTAAACATGGAGTAGGCCAGATATTGTCGTTTGGTCCAAAAAATATTGGGGGAATAGAAGTTCAATGTTATGAAATTAAATTTGAAAAAGATAAAGCTATTGGTTTGCTTCCAATAAACAAACAATCTCATTTAAGGCCTTTATCATCTGCAAATCAAGTAAACAAAGTAATTAGTATTTTAAAAGAAAAACCTAAAAAAAAAAGAACAATGTGGAGCAGAAGAGCTCAGGAATATGAACAAAAGATTGTTTCAGGAAAAATCTATGATTTGGCAGAGGTAGTTAGGGACTTAAATAAGGGAAATGATATTCTTGCAGACCAATCTTACAGTGAAAGACAATTGTATGAAAAAGCTTACGATAGAATTCTAAATGAATTTCAAATAGTATTGGAAATTTCTCAAGAAGACACTCAAAAAAAACTCGATAAAGCTCTTAAAAGAAATCAGCCTCCAGAATAAAAAATACGCTCCTTACAAATTTTTGTAATAAGGAGCGTATTTAAAGAAAACCTTGTTATCTTCTTCTTCTTTTTTTAGCTTTCTTTTTACCTTTTTTTGCTTTTCTTCTTTTAGCCATCTTTAGCTCCCTTTATTATTTTTTTTTACGAATCAAAGTGATTCGGTTCATGTTTCTACTTTTATGTTTTTTTTAATTGATGTCAAACATAAATTATGTTGAAAAAAATTAAAAAAAATTAAAACTAAAAAAATATTTACTCTTTAATAAGTTGTAAAAATAAAGAAGAATAAGCTGTAAAATAAACAAGTAATAACAGTGCTTATTTAAACAATAAAATAAATTAGATTTAAAATTGAAATAACTAATTTTTATAAAAATTTTCTAAAATATTTTTATATTTTGCAATAACTTTATTTCTTTTTACTTTCATTGTTGGTGTTAACAAACCATTTTCAATAGAAAAGTTTTCATTAATTAAATGAAATTTTTTTATTTTTTCCACTAGAGTCAAATTTTTGTTAATTTCATTCACTATTTCATTTATTTTTTCTTTTTGCTCTTTAAAATCTTTATTGGGAATAATCAGCGCAACCAAATAATTTTTTCCATCTCCATACACCATGCATTGGTCTATTGCTGGAGAATTACCTAATTGATTTTCAATTTTTGCCGGTGAAATGTTATCACCTCCTGCGCTAACTATTATATCTTTTTTTCTATCAGTAATTTTTAGATAACCATCTTCGGAATCTATTTCTCCAATATCTCCTGTATATAGCCAGCCATCTTTAAGAACCTTTTCTGTGTCCTCTTCTTTATTCCAATAACCCAACATCACGTTTTCTCCTTTAACCAAAATCTCTCCATCTTCAGCTATTTTCACTTGATTGCCCTTAAATGGCGGACCAACTGTTTCAACCCTAATTTTATGAATGGGATTGCAACTTACCACTGGAGAAGTTTCTGTTAAACCATATCCCTGTAGAGTAGGCAGTCCTATAGCATTTAAAAATTCCCCTATTTCTTTATCTAAGGCACCACCTCCGGATACAAAAGCTTTTAAATTCCCACCGAATTGTTTTTTCACTTTTTTTCTAACCAGAACACTTACTATGAAATTCATAAGTTTTTCTGAAAAATTCATTTTTTGTTTTAGTAGCTCTTTTTTCCCTAGATAAATTGTTGCCTTAATTAATTTAGCTTTAAGTCCTTTTGCCTTTTTCATGTTCATATTTATTTTGTTGTAAAGGTTTTGATAAAATCGTGGAACTGCCGTCATAATCGTTGGTTTAGCCTCTGAAATATTATCTAAAAGTTTTTCTATTTTTTCTGCATAAAAGACTTTTGCTCCAACTGCAATTTGTGCAAACTGAACGGTGTGCTCATAAGAATGTGATAAAGGAAGCCAAGTCAAAAAAACGGGTCTTTTGTCAATTAATGGTTTTAAAATTTCACATGCTCCTTCTAAATTGTTTAATATACCCCCATGGCTTAAAATAACTCCTTTTGGATTTCCTCCAGTTCCCGAGGTATATATTATGCATGCAACTGAAGTTCTCTTTAGATTTGAATTTTTTATTTTTTCATTTTCTAATAGTTTTCTTTTCAAGATAGAATCGAAATCTAGATATTTGTCGCCACTAACTCCTTCAATTTTCTCAAAAGTGATTACTTTTTTTATAAAAATTTTTTCTTTAATTATATTTTTTAGCTTTTCATGCATTTCATTATTGGAAACAATAATTACTGACGGCTGGCAGTCCTCAATCAAATATGTATAGTCGCTTTCTGTATAAGTGGTATACGCTGGAACCGTAATACCGTTGGCAAGCATAATCGCAAGATCAGAAATTAACCACTCTGGCCTATTTTCTGAAACTAAAAGACATCTGTCTCCATCATTAATATTTTCCTTTAAAATTTTGGCAAGTTTATGAATATTTGATGATGTTTCTTCCCAGGTAAGTTTTTTTTTATTTTTGGGATTAAGCCATTCCAAAAAAATACTTGTAGGACTTTGTTTTTCAACCTGATAAAAAAATAAATCTGTTAGGCTATTAATTTCTTTTAAATACACTTTTTTTTGGTGGGCAAAGAGAGACTCGAACTCTCACAGCATTGCTACCACAGGATTTTGAGTCCTGCGCGTCTACCAGTTCCGCCATTCGCCCTTCCTTTTATTAGTTAACGTTTATAAGAACATTATGTTTTGAAATTATTAAAGACGCAACAAAAAATTAGTTTTAATAATTAATTAATAGAAATTGGTAGACATGCTTCTGGTGGTTTTATGTTCTTTTTGGACTTGATTTATAACATTACTCTTGTGTAAATCACGAGTATCTTCTGGACTAACTTTGGCAACACCCTTTGATAATTTTTCTTTTCTAATGTGTCTATAGATATTGTCCCATTCCTTAAATAAGTTCAATTCTTCTTTTTTGGAAATCCAACGTTTTCTTTTACTTTTCATTGTATCAACTAGGCTGATATAAGCATTATGAAAGGCTGTCTGAAGTTTAGATTCATGTCCTCTGCTTGAAAATAAACCTTTAAGAGCAATTTTAATTGAACTAAGCAAACTAGATTTACCATTGGCTGACTTTTTAGATTTATAAAATTTTAGATAAAACTCTAGTTTCCAAAGAAATAAACTTATACATGATATGGCAAAACAATACCTCTGTGAAGGAAATAGGGCTAAGCTATCAAGAATGTGTTTGAAGTAATTGATATCTAATTTAATTTTATTTGAATCATACAAACTATGAAATAATTCTGTTCCTGGTAAGGCCATATAAAAACCTACCGAAAGATCTGTTACACCATGTTTTGCTAGTCGTTCAACAAAATTTTTGTTTTCCTTGAGATGCTTAGGAAGATCATGGGGAAAGCCTATAACGAGAAAAACTGCTACATTAAGATCTGCTTGAGCTGCCGCATCTATACTGTTAAAAAGTCGATCCGTTTTCATTTTTTTCTTTATATACTTTCTTGTTTCTTCCGATCCAGATTCAGGTGCATATGCCATACTGGTCATACCAGATTTTTTTATAAGATAAGCAATTTCGTTGTCTATGGCCTCAGAACGGGTTCCGGTTGGAAGTTGCCAAGTAATATCTAATTTTCTTTTTATTAATTCTTCACAAAATGATTTTATCCAATCTCTTTTTATTATGGCTGTTAGATCCTGAAAAGGAAAATTACGTGCACCAAATTTTTTTACATAATATTCTATTTCATCAACAACAAGTATAGGATCTCGAGGTATCCATAGAGGCAACCACATGTTGGGAGCAGAACAATAAGTACATTGATATGGGCAACCTCGAGTAGCAAGTATAGGAATAGTCAAATTATTAGAATACATGCCACCGACAAATCTATTTTCATGATATCCTTTTACATTGAAAGAATCCCAATCAGGATATGAGATCTTATCGATACTTTGCCGTCTATTCCTTCTACTATTTATAAAAACTTTATTATTTATCTTATAACCTATACCTTTAATTTTTTGAGAAGTTTCTTTATTTTTTATTGCCTTTATTAATTCAATTATAGTTTCTTCGCCTTCTCCCATCACAATATAGTCTGCAGAAGAACTGATTAGAGAAAACTCGGGCATTGCTGAAATATGTTCTCCTCCTAAAATGATAGGCATATTTGAGAATTTTTTCTTTATTAAAGATACAAGCTTAACTACAGCGGGCCATTCATGTGTAAATATTACTGATATACCAACGCACTTAGCATTGGGATTAATCTTCTCAACCATTTCTTTTAGGTCTAAACCAACTAAATATCCTTTATAGTATCCATTTTTATTTTTGGGCGCTTCACCTACAGCATCTAAAATCTCAACTTTAAACCCATGTTTTTTAAGAGAAGAAGATATATAAGCAATACCAATCGGTAAGGTTATTGAAGTTGTGGCAAATCTAAAAGATTCAACTGCAGGCGGTCTTATAAGTTGTATGTCAGGATAAGATAATTTCATTTTCAAAAGTAATATTAGACGAATTTAATTAAATTAATCAAGCTCCTTAATCCTAAGTAGTAAAAATAGTCCAATAACCAATAAAAAAATAGCAGCAGAAAATCCAATTCTTTGGCTTCCGCTCACAAAAGTAAGTGTACTAACTAATACCGGGCCAATAAATGAGGTTAATTTTCCTGAGGTTGCAAATAAACCAAAACCTTTGCTCTGATCCTCATTAATTAGCATTTTTGAAATAACAACTCTGCTAGCTGATTGAATTGGACCTATGAATAAACCATTTATGGTAGCAAAAACAAAAAAATATATTTTGGAAAAGGAAAATAAAATTAAAATAGAAGAAATAATTATTCCTAACAATGATAAGACAATTATTTTTTTTGAACCCAAAAGATCATTAAAGTATCCACCAATTATCGCACCAATTACTGCAGAAATATTCATTAAAATTGATAACTGAAGTAGTTCTTTTATTGATAATTGAAAAACTCCAACAGCAAATATTCCACCCATAATAATAATTGCATTAAGTCCATCCGCATATAGCATTCTCGCAATAAAAAAAATTCCAATTTTTTTTATTCCTTTATCCCAAACAAGTTTTTGTATTTGAGAAAATAAATTTGTACTATCTTTTGTTTTTATTGAGTTTTTTTTCGCGCTTATTAATAGGGGTATTGAAAATATTAAAAACCATAAACTTACAAAAAAAGAAATTGCCCTAACATTTTCATAATTTTCTTTCTTTAGGCCAAATATAGGATTTTCTGTATCTATAAATAATTTTATTGCTAAAAGTAAAACTAAAATTCCACCTATATACCCTAGCGCAAAACTTGCCCCAGATGATTTTCCAAGATTTTTTTCTAACGAAATATTTTTAAGCAAAGAATTGTAAAATAATTGACTTAGTTCATAAAAAAAATTTGCAATCGCTACAATAGTTAATGTAAAAAAAATATAATCATTTGAGGGTTCTGCGAACCATAGTGTGCTGGTTAAAACAATACACAATAATGAAAATATTCTTAGAAAAGAAACTTTCAAATTATTTTTATCAGAAAAGGCACCAAGAAATGGTCCAATTATTGCAACGGCAAATCCTGAAATTCCAATCGTCCAGCCCCAATAAGATTGTCCTAATATAGGATCTTTTACAATTTGTTGAGCAAAATAAGTTGAAAAAATAAAAGTGATGATAATTGTTGTAAAAGATGAATTCGCAAAATCATACAGTGCATAGTTAAATATTTTTTTCATAAATTTAAAAAAATAATTGATTTTCTCATATATAACAGCAATATTTAATTAATTAATATAAAAACAGAGGATTATTAAGTGAATGAAATTGTTGAGTTAATAAAAAAATTACCAAAAGCTGAATTACATTTACATATTGAAGGCTCTCTTGAGCCAGAGTTAATGCTTAAACTAGCTAAGAAAAATAAGATAAAAATTCCTTATAAAAACATTGATGAAATCAAAAATGCTTATAATTTTCACAATCTTCAATCTTTTTTAGATATTTATTATCAGGCAGCTAAAGTCTTGATTGATGAGCAAGATTTTTTCGATCTCACTTGGGCCTACATGCTAAAGTCCAAAGAGAACAATATTGTTCATACAGAAATTTTCTTTGATCCTCAAACTCACACGGATAGAGGAATTAAATTTGATCATGTTATTAATGGTATTCATAGTGCTACTTTTAAGGCAGAAAAAGAATTAGGAATAACTTCAAAAATTATTATGTGCTTTTTGAGACACCTTGACGAGCATTCAGCCTTTAAAACATTAGAACAAGCTTTAGTCCATAAAAACAAAATTATTGGAGTAGGTCTTGACTCTTCAGAAGTTGGTAATCCTCCAAAAAAATTTAAAAATGTATTTAGTAAATCAATAGAAGAAAACTTTTTAACTGTTGCACATGCAGGAGAAGAGGGGTCTCCCGAATATATTTGGGAAGCATTAGATATTCTTAAGGTAAAAAGAATTGATCATGGTGTTCAATGTTTAAAAGATGAAAAACTCATTCAACGTCTAAGAAATGATGAAATTCCTTTAACAGTATGTCCTCTTTCAAATATTAAACTTAAAGTATTTGAAAAACTTCAAGACCACACTCTAAAAAAATTGTTGAATAAAGGACTAACAGTTACAATTAATTCTGATGATCCGGCCTATTTTGGGGGTTACCTGAACACAAATTTTATTGAAAGCCAAATGGCTTTGGATCTTCATAAAGAAGATATAAAAACACTAGTCATAAATTCATTTAAATCATCTTTTTTAAGCGAAAAAAAAAAGAAAAAATGGATAGATCAAATTAATAATTTAGTTTAATCAATTTTTTTTGTTAAATATGTTTGCCACATTGAATTTAAACAATTTTCAAAGTGTTTAACGTATTGGCTTGTATTACTTAATGGAGATTTTAAAAATTTATTTCTTAATTCTTTTTTAATTTTAAATAATTTTTCCAAGTCTGAAGTCTTGGAAATTGCTTTTAAAATATAATCTTTTTCATCATTTGCTATCCAATCCTCCATGTTTAAATTTTTATTTATACTCGTTCCAATTCTGGAATAGAAATTATTTCCTTTTTTTGTAAGCAACGGAACTCCCATCCAATTTGCCTCCAAACTCGTAGTAATCCCAGAATAAGGGAAAGGATCTAATGCTATATCAACTTGATTATATCTTTTTAACATTTCTTCTCTTGTTTGAGATTGTCCCTCGGCAATTATTTTTTCAGGACTTATTCCATTCTTCTGAAATTTTTCCTTTATATTTTCTACAATTGTTAAATTATCTAATTGTTTTGCTTTTAAAAAAAGTTTTGAATTTTCAATTTTTTTCAAAATTTTTGACCATAGTCCTATTACATTATCATTTATTTTAGATAAATTATTAAAACTTCCAAACACAATATTTTTTTTATTTTTGTATTCGATATTATCAATTTTAACATCGTTATTTATAGAAATGCATTGAAAAGTATTTGGTAATTGAAAAATTTTTTCACTAAAATATTTTTGATCACTTAATGGTACAACATGGGAATCTACTATAATATAATCTATTTCTTTAAGACCGGTTGAAGCATTGTAGCCTAACCACGTAACTTGAATGGGCGCCACTTTATTTATAAAAATTGACAGTCTGTTTCCTGCTGTATGACCAGATAGATCGAACAATATATCTATTGAGTCTTTTTTAACTAAATTTATTACTTCTGTATCACTTAAATGATTAATTTTTCTCCAAACGTTAAACCTTCTTTGAAGTTTTAAGGTCATTTCATCCATTCTATTTGAGTTTGAATAAGCCATTAATTCAAATTTCTTATCATTAATATAATGTAGTGTGTTTAGTAAATAATGACTTACAGGATGATTTCCATAATCACCTGATACAAATCCAATTCTAATTTTTTGGTCTGCTCTTTTAATTTTTGGAAATTGAGCTGTTTTTTTTAAATCAATTTTTGGTAAATTTTTTTTGAATTTTTGCACTAATTCAGAATAAAGATTAAAATCAAAATGTTTACTAAAATTCAAACAAAATAAATAGTTTTGATAGGCTCCTGAAAATTTAGGATTTATTTTTATTACAGATTTAAAGTTTGATACAGCTAAGTCAAACTTTCCAAGTTCTTGGTATAAAGTACCTAAATTATTATAGGCAGCAAAATAATTTTTGTTAAATTTAGTTGCGCGCACATAATTTTCAATTGCCTTATCGTAATCTTTTTGTTTTTTATATAAATTACCAAGACTATAATATGCGCTACTATCTCTTGAATTAATTTTCAATATTTCTTGAAAATATTTTTCGGATTCTTTTTCTTTATTTAATTTATTATATAGATTTCCGAGTAATAAGAATGTGTCTACCGACTTTGGATAAATTTTTAAACATTTTTTTGATTGTAAAACTGCTTCGTCATATTTTTTTAAATCATAAAATGATTGTAATAAATTATAGTGTGCTTCAAAAAAATCTGATTTGATACGAATAGATTTTTGAAAATAACTAATCGCTCCCTCTTTTTTGTTAAGTTTAAGTAAAATTAATCCATATATATTACATAATTGATAATCTTTTGCGTTACTTATAAGTAAACTTTTAGCTAGACTTTCTGCTTTTAAAAAGTTACCCAAATTATAATTTTGGATTATGTATTTAATTTTGTCTTCAAATTCCATGATATTATTCACCAAATTAATTAAACTAATTTAAAATATAGAAATGATCAAAAAATTATTTGATAAATGTATAGACTGGGCTGGCCGAAAATATGCAAATTTTGCCCTAGCTATTGTTTCTTTTATAGAAAGCTCCTTTTTTCCAATACCTCCCGATGTGATGATTGTTCCCATGGTTATCGCAAAAAAACAACACTTTATTAAAATAGCTTTAATCGCAACTATATTTTCTGTCTTAGGTGGTCTATTTGGATATTTAATAGGATATATATTTTTTAATGAAATTGGTTTTAAAATTTTTCAATTTTACGGCTTTGAAAATGTAAACATATTAAAAGAAATGTTTTCAACTAAAGAAGGCATGTTTTCCTGGTTCGGGCTTTTATTTATAGCCGGATTTACCCCCTTACCATTTAAAATATTAACAATCACTAGTGGATTTATACATTATAATATATTCGTTTTTATCTTAACTTGTGTTTTTACCAGAGGTCTAAGGTTTTTATTGGTCGCATTTTTAACAAATAAATTTGGTTCAAAGATAGGTCCTTTTTTGGAAAGAAAATCAGGTAAATTGACATTTATAATTGCTGGAGTGGTAATTTTTTTATGTGCAGGAGTTTATTTTTTAATAATGAATAAATGATGTTAAATAAAAAAAACAATATTATTTTAATTATTATTTTTTTCATAATTTTACTTTCAATTATTTCTGCTTTAATAATTGAATATGTATTAGGTCATAAACCATGTAGTCTTTGTTTTTATGAACGAATTCCCTATTTTCTTTCAGCTGTATTAATCATTGAAATACTCTTTTTTAAAAAATATGTAAAAATTACTTTGTTGATATTGTTTTTAATATTTATATTTAGTTCATTTCTTGCATTTTATCATTTTGGAATTGAACAAGGTTTTTTCAATGAATCATTTTTATGTAATATAGAAAATCAGTCAAAAATTTTATCAAAACAAGAGCTGCTTAAAGAACTAAATAAAAATATTGTAAGATGTAAAGACGTAACATTTAGAATTTTAGGTTTTTCACTTGCGGCTATTAATGCTATTTTATCTTTTTTATTAAGTATAATTTTTTTAAAATTATTTCTTAATTACGGTTCTAATTCAACATCCCAGTACAAATAATCCATCCAACTTTCATGTAAAAAATTTGGTGGAAAATTTCTACCATTTTGGTGCAAATCATCTACGGTTGGTCTGAAGGGTTTTCTAAATAATTTCATTCCAGAGGCAGGATGTAGACTACCTCCTTTTTTAATATTGCAGACTGAACAGGCGGTAATAACATTTTCCCAGTCAGTATGTCCTCCTTTAGATTTTGGCAATAAATGATCGAAGGTTAAATCATTTTTATCTCCACAATACTGACAAGTAAATTTATCTCTAAGAAATACATTAAATCTGGTAAAATTTGGATACTCTGAAGGTTTTATAAAACTTTTTAAAGCAATTACACTTGGTAAGTTCATTTCAAATGAAGGACTTCTTACTTTTCTTTTATAATTGGAAACAATACTTACTCTCTGAAGAAATACAGACTTAACAGCATCCTGCCAACACCATAATGACAACGGATAATAACTTAAAGGTCTAAAATCAGCATTTAAAACCAATGCTGGACATTTTTCCAACGGAACTGTTTCTGAGGCTGCTATAATCATATAAATAAGTTAGCCGATACTAAGAAGCTTTTCAAGAAAAAGTTTAGTAACAATTTTGTTTCAGTTATAAAAGATTTTTTCTTAAAAACTCTAACCCAAGACTTGAACCTTCAACAGATATTTTATGTTCACAATTTTTGAAAAGTTTAGTTTTAATTTTTTAAACCATTCTGGGCCAAAAAATCTTTAGCTTCTAATAAATGACCTGGAAATACAACAGCATCTTTATCTCCATGCATTAAAAATATTTTAGGTTTAGAAATAATTTTATTAGACAAATGATTTTTATTAATTATTTTTCCAGAATAGCCGAGTAGACAATTGATTTTTTCTTTTTTTTTAAGTGCTGTCTGAATAACCATCATACAACCTTGACTAAAACCAACCAATGCAAGTTTATTTGTTTCAAGCTGGAAATTATGAAGAACTTGATCTAAAAAACTGTTAAGCTTTTTCTCTGCTACTAATGATTTTTCCAAAACTACCTCTTCATCTTTTTGATCTAAACCGAACCATTGATAGCCATGTTGATTTATCTCACAAATTTCTGGAGCATTTGGACACAAAAATACGGCCGCAGGCAAAAATCTTCTCCAATTATTAGCTAGAACACTTATATCTCTGCCATCACCACCATAACCGTGGCACAAAATAACAACCTGTTTTGGTTCTTTTTTCGAAAGTGGCAAAAATGAAATTAAGTCAAAAATATATTTAGTCATAACAAGATAATTATTTAAAAAATTTGATCATTAAAATCATTGGATCTGACACCTCTTGCAAACTCTTTTTCTTTAACATAAAAACAAATACTTAACATATGAAAAGTAAAAAACCTATGAAAAATAGAAATACTACAGTTTGGAGTACAAGATTTAAAAATTCTACTTCGAAAATTTTTGAACAAATTGGAGCTTCAATTGACACTGATAAAAGATTATTTGAAGAAGATATTTTAGGATCAATTGTACATACCCAAATGCTAGTCAAACAAAAAATAATTAGTAAAACAAGAGGTAAAAAAATAATTAATGGTTTAAAGAAAATTAAAATTGAAATTAAAAAAAATAAATTTTCTTTTAATAAAAAATATGAAGACATTCATTTAAATATTGAAAAAAGACTTTTTTCAATTATTGGACAAGATGCAGGATATTTACATATTGCTAGATCAAGAAATGATCAAGTAGCCACTGATTTAAAATTATGGTTAAAAAAATCAACAATCGATGTAATCAAAAATTTAGAAAATTTGATTAAAAGTTTTTTAAATAAATCAGAAAGTAATATTCAAACCCTAATGCCTGGTTTTACTCACCTTAAAAATGCTCAGCCAATTTCATTTGCACATTACTTATTAGCTTATGTTGAAATTTTTAAAAGAGATAAAAAAAGATTTACTAACAATATTGTAAACTTGGATGAATGTCCTTTAGGTGTAGCTGCTTTAGCAGGAACTTCTTATAACATTGATAGAAATTTTACTTCAAAAAAATTAGGCTTTAAAAAACCAACCGCAAATTCAATTGACACAGTATCAGATAGAGATTTTGTTTTAGATTTTTTATCTTCCGCTGCTATTTGTGCCACACATATATCTAGACTTGCAGAAGATTTGATTCTTTGGAATTCAGATATATTTAGATTAATTAAATTTAATGACAAAATATTAACTGGTTCTTCAATCATGCCTCAAAAGAAAAATCCTGATCCTGCTGAATTAATCAGAGGAAGAGCCGGAAAAAATTTTGGAAATTTACAAGCAATGCTAACAACAATGAAAGGTTTACCACTTTCATACTACAAAGATATGCAAGAAGATAAAAAATTAGTTTTTGATAGTTATGATGTGTTAATGGAATCTATCATAATTACTAATGAATTAATAAAAAATTTACATTCAAATAAGCAAAGAATGTTATACTTGGCAAATACAGGATATACTACTGCAACTGATTTTGCTGATTATCTTGTTCAGAAAAAAAATCTTTCTTTCAGAGAAGCTTACAAAATTTCTGCAAAGATTGTTAATTATGCTGAAAAAAACAATAAGAAATTAGATGAACTAAACATGAATGAGATAAAAAAGGTAAAAAATGATTTAAATAAAGATGTAATGAAAGTTTTTAATGTTAATAATGCAGTAAACACAAAAACATCATATGGAGGAACTTCTACAAAAAATATAAAAAAGATGATATCAAAATTAAAAAAGGAATTTAAATAATGAGATTATTATTTGTAATAATAACACTTATTGTAGTTAGTTTTTCTTGTGGAAAAAAAGACGATCCAAAATATACATCATTTAATTATAAAAATAATACAATACAAATAATTTAATTAATAATGAATTTTATCCAACTTAGGAACAATAACCTTTGTATTGAGAATATATCTGCTCTTAAACTCACAAAAAAATATCAAACTCCCTTTTATTGTTATTCACTTGCACAATTAAAGAATAATTTTTTAAACTTTAATAGTATATTTAAAAATATTAAACCAATTATATGTTTTGCAGTAAAATCAAACTCAAATTTAACTTTACTGAGAGAACTAAGAAAAATTGGATCAGGTGCTGATGTTGTATCTATCGGAGAATTACTTAAAGCGATAAAAGCTGGCATTAATTCAAAAAAAATTGTTTTTTCTGGTGTTGGAAAAACTGAGGAAGAAATAAAAAAAGCAATAAAAAAAAGAATACTTTTAATTAATATAGAATCAGAAAGTGAAGCAATTTTAATCAATAAACTTTCAAAAAATTTATCCAAAAAAACTTCAGTTGGAATAAGATTAAATCCTAACATCAATGGAAAAACACATAAAAAAATTTCCACAGGTACTAAGGGCGAAAAATTTGGTTTGCTTTATAGTGATTGTATAAATCTTTGTAAAAAAATTGAAAAAATGAAAAATCTAAAATTAGAAGGATTGAGTGTACATATTGGAAGTCAAATAAAAAACATTAAACCATTCAAAGATATGTTATCTAGATTAGATAAAGTAATTAAAAGAACAAAAATAAATTTTAAATTTATAGACTTAGGTGGAGGTATGGGCATATCTTACTTGAATAAAGAAAAAAAGCTAAATTTAAAAAAATATTCACAATTAGTACAAAAATTTGTGAAAAATAAAAATGTTAAAATTATTTTTGAACCAGGTAGAATAATTATTGCTGACACAGGGGTGCTAATTTCAAAAATTCTTTATATTAAAAAAAGTGGTAGTAAAAAATTTATTATTTTAGATGCAGGAATGAACGACTTGATGAGACCATCATTATATAATGTAAAACATCAAATAATACCTATTAAAAAATCAAATAAAAGATTTAATGGAAATATTGAATTTGTGGGACCAATTTGTGAAAGTTCTGATAAATTTCTAAACCAAAGAGGTTTTTCAGAAATTAAAGAGGGGGACTACGTAAGCTTAACACATGTTGGTGCTTATGGAATGTCTTTATCTTCGAATTATAATGTAAGACCAAAAGTTGCTGAAGTTATGGTAACTGGATCAAGTCATAAGTTAATTAGAAAAAGACAAAGTTTAGAAAATTTAGTCAAAGACTAATATACAACTAAAATCAAATGTTAGTAATTAGATCATTGTTATTTAATCTTTTTTTATATGCTGGAATAGTTTTTGTATTTTTAATTGCTATTCCAACATTATTAATGCCTCCTAAATTTACTTTACTCTTTGGAAAATTTTTAGGTCACTACGTCGTTTTTACTGTAAAATTTTTTTTGAATACAAAAATAGAATTTAAAGGAATAGAAAATATTCCCAAAACGAAAAAATATTTCTTAGCATCTGCACATCAATCAATGTTTGAAACTTTTGCATTACAAAGTGTACTTGATTACCCAATATTTATATTAAAAAAAGAACTTTTAAAAATTCCATTATTTGGACTTTATTTAAAAAAAATTAAATCGATAGAAATTGTTAGAAATACGACTACAAAAAATAATCTTAATTTTTTCAAAAGAATTGCAAATATAGTTAATAACGAAAATAGACCACTTTTAATATTCCCTCAAGGAACAAGGGCAAAATTTGAAGAACACGTACCTTTTAAAAAAGGAGTTGGAAGAATATATGCGGCTCTCAATATTTTATGTATACCTGTAGCTTTAAATTCAGGAAAAGTTTGGCCAAAAACTGGATTTATAAAATATCCAGGTAAAATAATAATATCTTTTTTAAAACCAATTGAGCCAGGTATAAAAAGGGAAACCTTTTTAAAAACATTAGAAAAAAAAATTTATGATGAAATGAATACAATAAAATAATTTAACCCAAAAATAGAAAATATTTCATTTAATATTATGTTTTCATAGGCATAACAATAAATATACTGTCCTTATCTACTGGATCTTTGATTAAAGCTGGAGAACTCGTTTCATTTAGATAAAATATAATTTTTTCACCATTAATGTTTGAAGCCACATCAATAAGATATTTAGAGTTAAAACTAATATTCAATTCATGATCAAATTTTACTTCTAAAGTTTCGCTTCCATCTCCACTGTTAGGATTATTAACTGATAATTTTAATATATTTTTTAATAGCTGAAATTTTACACCCTCTTTTTTATCCGTCGAGACAGAAGCCACTCTATCCACTGAGCTTAAAAAATTATTCAAGTTTATTTCTAATTTTTTTTCATTAGTTGTAGGTATAACCTGAATATAATTTGGAAATTTTCCATCAATTAATTTGGAAATTAATATACTATTATTAAATTCAAATTTAATTTTTGATTTTATATTATAGATTTTTATTTTTGCATCCTGATCTTCCAATAATGTTAATAATTGATAAATTGTCTTCTTTGGAAGAATTATTGATTCAAAATTTATTTTTGAATTCAACTTTGTTTTTGAAATAGACATTCGGTGGCCATCAGTTGATGCTGCGGTAAGAAAATGATTTTTATCATGCTCAGTTTGGTGTAAGAAAACGCCGTTTAGATAATGTCTAGTTTCATCATTTGAAATTGAAAACTTTGACTTGTTAAGCAATTTAAACATTGATTTAGAATCAAGTGTAAACTCATTATCATTGAAATTTTCATCAACAAGAGGAAAATCTCTTGGATTTAAACACAATAAATTAAATTTTGATTTTTCTGATTCCAATTGAAGTTTGTTTTCATTTATTAAATTGAATTTAATTTCACTAGCAGATGATAATTTTCTAACAATATCATAAATTACAGAAGCGGAAGTAGTTGTACTACCCTCGGTTTCTACTTTAATATTATTTATTAAATTGATAAAAATTAAATCAAGATCAGTAGCAGTAATTTTTATAGATGAATTTTTAGCTTCAATTAATACATTAGACAATATTGGAAGTGTGGTCCTTTTTTCTATAACACCTTGACAATAATTTAAAGATTTTAAGAGTTGATCTCTATTTACACTAAACTTCATCGTAATTTTTATATAGTATCTTACTTTTAAGTTTTTCTATTGCTTTACTTATTTCTTCATCACTAGCTTTTAGTTTATCAATGGTTTTAACTGAATGGATAACCGTTGTATGGTCTCGACCAGAAAATTCATTTCCAATATCTGGCAAAGATTTTGAAGTTAAATTTTTTGTTAAATACATCGCAATTTGTCTTGGTCTAACCAAATATCTTGATCTTCTTTTAGAAAGCATTTCGTGAATATTTATTTTAAAATAATCACAAACAGTTTTTTTAATATTTTCAACTGAGATATGATTTTCTGAAAAATTTATCAAATCTTTCAAAATTATTTTACTTTCTGAAATTGATGGAGATTTATTGTATATCTTACTAAAAGATATTATTCTGTTTAGCGCACCTATTGTTTCTCGAATATTAATTTTCATTTCAGAGGCAATAAAATTTATTAAATTTTCTTCTGGTTCAATTATATCGGAAAAAGATTTTTTTATTTCTTCTATTTTACTTTTTAAAATAGCTAATCTTAAATCAAAATCCGATTGTTGAATGTCAACTACTAGCCCACCAGAAAAACGAGATTTTATTCTTTCTTGAATTTTAGTTAATTTTATTGGAGCTCTATCTGATGAAATAACAATTTGAGATCCTTTATCAATTAAAGCATTAAAAGTATGAAAAAATTCTTCTTGCATTACTTCTTTGCCAATTACAAATTGTATATCATCTATAATAAATAGATCTGAAGCTCTAAAAAAATCTTTGAACTTTACCATTTCATTATTTCGAATAGATTTAATAAAATGATACATAAATCTTTCAGCAGAAATAAATGTAACTTTGTTGTTTTCCTTCATTTTTAAACCAATTGCATTTAACAAATGAGTTTTGCCCATGCCTATTCCACCATAAATAAACAAAGGATTGTAATGAACAATTTGTTCACAAATTTTTTGTGATGCTTGATAGGCAAGATTATTACTTTTCCCCACTATAAAATTTTCAAAACTTTTGTTTGGATCTAAACGAGAATAATTAACTGGAGAGTCTTTAATAAAACTAACATTAGATAGTTTAGATTCTTTTGTAATTTCAATATTTTGATCTAAAATATTCTTGCTGCTTGTGCCTGATTCTGATTCAATAATAAAATCAACTCTGCTAATAGTTTTTCTATATAACTTTATAACTTCTAATATTTTATCAATATACCTTGAAACTACCCAATCTCTAATAAATCTAGTTGGAGATGAAAGTACCAAATAATTATGAAATTCCTCAACTAGCTTTAGTTTTTTTATCCAACTTTCATAAATATCTTTTCCCAATTTAATTTCTATTTGTTTACAAATAGCTACCCAATCCAAAGATTGTGAATTTGAAGAAATTACACTTTTCTGTGTGAAAATATTTTTTTTCATGAATTAAAAAATAGAACTTTAGTTTCTTTAGTATTGTTACCTAATTAAAGCAACAATAAATTTTTACTAATTAAAAAAAAATAAAATCTAAGATAGAAATTAAACTTGAAATTGTTTTAAATTTTTAATTGAAATATTTTTTATTTTTCTATATTTATAAAGTGGTCTTGAGCTTAATAAGCAACTACATATAGACTAGTTTAAAAAAAAATTAATTTATTTAGATAAAGCCTATTTTATATTTATTTATAAAATAAATATTAATCTTTAAAGTTGATCAACTCCGAATTGAAGTTTTTTAAAGTTTATTAATTTTTTTTGTTAGTCTTGATATTTTTCTTGACGCAGTTTTCTTTTTTACGACTCTCGTTTTAGCTATTTTCATCAATTGAGAATTTAATTTTGGTAACAATTCGATTGCTTCTTTTTTCCTCTTTTTTGATATTAATAAGCCGATTTCCTTAATAATAGATTTATACTTACTTTTTCTAATTCTATTCACAAAAGTTTGTTTATCGATTTTTCTAACTTTTTGAATGGCTGACTTTGTATTGGGCATATAAAGAAAAGGTTATATAACTTTTACATATGTTTTGGTCAATAAATATTTTATATAATTAGATTTGACATTTTTGGCAATAAAAGGTTGATCTGCTAGATATTAAAATCCTTTTGATATATCCATCACACTGGCCTCTAGGACATTTAGTATGATTTTTTCCATAAACTTTAAAAGTTTTCTGAAAATTTCCAGGAATTCCATCTGTTTTTTTATAATCTCTAATTGAAGAGCCTCCAAATATAATTGCTTTATTTAAAACTTTTCTAGTTTTCAAAATAATATATAAAATGTCACCTTTTGATAATTGATTAACAATTTTTGTAGGTCTTAATTTACAATAATAAAGAATTTCATTGGCATAAATATTGCCAATTCCACTAACAAACTTTTGATTCATTAATAAATTTTTAATGTTTAATTTTTTTTTATAAATAAAATTTTTAAAGTATTTAAAATTAAACTTATAACTAAAAGGATCAGGGCCTAGATCAACAATTGGTTTTGCAAGCAAATAATTTTTATTTAGCAATTTTACATAGCCAAATCTTCTGGGATCATTGTAGATCATTTTAATATCATTGCTAAAACTTATTTCAATATGGTTATGTTTTTGAGGTAAATTAGGTGAATGATAAAAATTAGCATTAGTATTATTTTTATTATTTTTTTTAATCAAATAAATAGTTCCTGACATTCCTAAATGAATTAATAATTTTTTTGAAAAATTAACGTGAAAAATTATATATTTCGATATTCTGGAAATATTATTAATAACATGGTTTTTTAGATTTCTATTAATTGAATAAGGAACTTTATATCTCAAATTTCTATTGAAAATCTTAATTCCTATAATCTTGCTAAATCGTATCTTTTTTTTAAGAGATCGCTTTAAAATCTCAACTTCTGGTAATTCTGGCATGAAAATATTGTATAATATTTAAAAAAGTATTTTAATTAATAAAATAAAATTAAACATGAAACCCAATATTATTGAAAAAAAAATATTAGTCCAAAAAGTATTTAACAAAGTTGTTAATAAGTACGATCTAATGAATGATATTTTGTCTTTTGGTTCACATAGATTATGGAAAAAGCAAATGATTAGTTGGCTTTCTCCAAATAAGAATACTGTTCTATTGGATATGGCGACAGGCACGGGTGATATTGCAAAACTATTCCTTAAATATATAGAAAACAAAGGAATTGTATATGCAGTGGATTCAAATTCTAAAATGTTAGAAATTGCAAAAAAAAAACTTGCTAGATTTAAAAATGTAAAATGGCATTTGAGTAGTGCTGAAAAACTAACTTTTAATGATAACTACTTTGATTATTATTCTATCAGTTTTGGATTAAGAAATGCAAATAATATAAATCATGTATTGCAAGAAGCCTATAGAGTAATAAAGCCGGGAGGAAGATTTATATGTCTAGAATTTTCAAAAATTAAAAATTATAATTTTAAAAGGCTATATGATTTTTATTCAAAAAGTATTCCAAAAATTGGGAATATCGTGATTGGGGATGATGAGCCATACGAATATTTGGTTAAAAGTATAGAAAATTTTTATAATCAAGAAGAGTTAATTAATTTAATGAAAAAAAATAATTTTTATAAATCAGAATATAGAAATCTTTGTGGAGGTATTGTGGCAATCCATTCCGGTTGGAAAATATAATCATGTTTAAAAAAATTTTATTACTATTTAGAATTGGAAAAAAATTAGCTAAATCAGGTACTATTAGTTCAATTTCAGAAATTTACAATCCACCTATATTGATTAAAATTTTTTTTTTCATTCTTGGTTTTAGCTTAAAAGAAGAAAAACAAAAAAAAATTGAAAAACCTGGGGAAAAATTATGTTCCTCTCTCCAAAATATGGGTACAACTTTTATTAAGCTTGGTCAATTTTTGGCCACAAGACCTGATATTATTGGAGAAGAATTAGCAAAAGATTTAGAAAAACTCCAGGATAAACTTCCTTCTTTTAGTAAACATGAAGCTACAATAATTTTAAAAAAAGAATTTGGAGAAGAAAACTTAAAAAATATTTATGAATTTAGTGAACCTATTGCTGCTGCTTCCATAGCACAAGTTCATTTTGCAAAAATAAAGAACAATGGTGTAAATAAAGAAGTGGCAATAAAAATATTACGACCTTCAATACAAAAGGTTTTTAATGAAGAATTAGATGCTCTGATACTATTGGCTTACATTATTGAAAGTATAGCAAAAAAAACAAAGAGGCTTAAACTAGTCGAGGTTGTTTACTTGCTTAAAGAAATTACAAATATAGAAATGGATTTGCGATTTGAGGCTGCCGCAGCTAATGAGTTATATGAAAATACCAAAAATGATGCAGGTTTTAAGGTACCTAAAATTTACTGGAACTTTACTACTGAAAAAGTACTTACACTAGATAAAATTGAAGGAATATCAATAAGAGAAACTGAAAAGCTTATTGAAAATGGAATTGATGTAAAAAAAATATCTAATAATTTAATACAGCATTTTTTGAGACAAGCGGTAAGAGATGGTTTTTTTCATGCTGACATGCATCAAGGCAATATTTTTATAAATAAAAATGGAGATATAGTCCCTGTAGATTTTGGAATTATGGGAAGATTGGATAAATTGAATCGAAGATATTTAGCTGAAATTTTATATGGGTTTATAAATAGAGATTATAAAAAAGTTGCGGAGATACATTTTTTAGCTGGCTTAGTATCAAAAAAATTTTCAGTTGATGAATTTGCTCAATCACTTAGGTCTATTGGCGAACCTATTTTCGGACAATCAGTAAAAGATATATCTGGTAGTAAACTTTTAAAACAGTTATTTAATAATACTGAAAAATTTAATATGCAAACACAGCCCCAACTTTTACTACTACAAAAAACTATGGTGGTTGTAGAAGGTGTTGCTCGAAAATTAAATCCTAATACCAATATTTGGCAAGTATCAAAACCTATATTAGAAAACTGGTTAAAAAATACTAAAGATCCTTTAAATAATATAAACGAAAAAATAAAAAATGCCTCAGAAGTTTTAAAAAGACTTCCGGAATTACCTAAAATTATGGATAAGGCTAACGAAGCATTAACAATAATTGCGGAAGGAAAATTATCTCCCAATTCGGCTCCATATTATTCTTTAAAAGAAGAAGAATTAAAAATGAAACTATTTAGAAACAACTTGATATCTGCTTTTTTAGTTCTTGTAATTTTTCTAATATTGGTATTCAAATAAATAAAATGAACTACTTAAAAAACAAAAAAATATTATTAATAATTACTGGTGGAATAGCAGCATATAAAAGTCTTGAATTAGTTAGGTTGCTAAAAAAAAACGGAAGTGAAATAAAAACTGTTTTAACCGAAAGTGGAAAAAAATTTATAACACCATTATCAATCATAAGTTTAACTCACAACAAAATATATGAAAAACTATTTGATCCAGATAATGAAGCAGAAATGGATCATATCGCTCTATCTAGATGGTGTGATGTTATATTGGTAGCTCCAACGACTGCAAATACAATATCAAAATTTGCCTATGGTAATGCTGATGATTTAGCATCTACTCTAGTTTTAGCCTCAGATAAAAAAATAATATTAGTTCCCGCAATGAATGTAAGAATGTGGATGCATCAAGCAACACAAACAAATATTTCAAAATTATTAAATTATGGTTATCTTTTTGTGGGACCAGAAATTGGTGAGATGGCATGTGGTGAGTATGGAGAAGGCAAGATGTCTGAGCCAATTAAAATCATTGAATTTTTAAATAATTTTTTTTCTGAACAAAAAATAATTTCAAAAAGTAAACTTAAAGCAATTGTTACTTCTGGTCCTACAAAAGAGTATATTGATCCAACTAGATATATTTCTAATGATTCAAGTGGAAAACAGGGTTATGAAATTGCGAAATCACTAATTAGATATGGGATAGAAACAACTCTTATTTCTGGACCAACAAATTTACCATATCCAAAAAATCTAAAATTAATAAAAGTTCAAACCGCGGAAGAAATGTATGAAGAAACAAAAAAAAATCTACCAGTAGACATAGCGGTGTGTGCCGCAGCAGTGTGTGATTTTAAAATTTCTAATTATCAAAAGAACAAAATTAAAAAAGAAGATATTACCAACTTAGAATTAGAAAAAGATACAGGTGTTGCAGCATTAAAAGTTTTAAAGAAAAATGGTATTGAAGTGCAAGAAGCTTATCCAGGCTGTTGTGGTATGCCATTTTTAGAACAGGCTGACCTTACAAAGGTTGTTGAACAAGCTAAAAAAGTTTCAAAAGATCTATTAGAATGGGTAGACAAAGGCTATCAAGTTATTACGCTTACAGCTAGCTGTGGATTAATGTTAAAATTTGAATGGCCATTATTATTGCCAAATGATGAAAATATTAAAAAACTTTCTAAAAACATAAGTGATATAGATGAATATATAGTTGATATAGCACAAAACGAGGGCTTAGCCGAAGGTTTACAAGAAATTGATGGTGGAGTAACCGTACACAATGCTTGTCATGCTAGAGCTCAAAACATGGGCATCAAAGCAAGAGATATGCTGAAATTAATTCCAAATATTAAAATGGATGTTGTGGAAAGATGTGCTGGTCACGGAGGGACCTTTGGTGTGATGAAGGAAACCCATGACCTTGCAATAAAGGTTGGAAAACTAACGGCAAGACAAATTAAAAGTAAGAATAATAAATATCTGGCATCAGATTGTCCGCTAGCAGGAAAACATTTAAAGCAACTTGAAGTCGATACGAAAATTGTAAATGATGAGGCTCTTCACCCCATAGAATTAATTGCAAAGAGTTATAGATTATAATAATGCCAAAAGAATTAAGACAAATCCAAAAACAAGATTTATTACCACAAGACTCTTATGCAAAAAATAGAAAACAGTTAAGAAAAGAGTTGCTTGAATTTAAGAAAAATAGAAGAATTGCACTTGGCCCTTATGCTACTTTTTATTTTGAAAGTTTTGAGACTATGTTGGCTCAAGTACAAGAAATGCTCCATATTGAAAAAGGTGGTGATGAGCAACTTAAAGATGAATTATCAGCTTATAATCCACTTATACCCAATGGAAAAGAATTAACGGCTACACTAATGTTTGAAATTGATAATCCAATTATACGGGCAAATTTTTTGAGCAAATTAGGAGGTGTTGAAAATCATGTTTTTATAAAAATCGATAATAAAACAATTCATGCTGTTCCAGAAAAAGATGTCGATAGAACTTCTTCAGAAGGCAAGGCTTCATCAGTTCAATTTGTTCATTTTACTTTAAATGATGATCAGATTAAAAAATTTAAAGATAATAATATAAAAGTTGAAATTGGAATTGATCATACTCTATATAATCACACGGTCACAATTCCAAGAGATAGTAAAATTGCGTTGATAAAAGATTTTATTTAGTTTTTCCCCATAAAGCATTTTTAAAAATCCAACCTTTATATTCATCAGTCATAATATTGCACCAATTTTCTGTGCATTTTTTTATAATAACCATCTTACCTTTTTCTAGTTTGGCAATAGGTTGCGAATAAGTATTTGGTTTTTTAAAGATAGTAGATAAATTATATATGTTTATAGCTGATTTTTTCTTCGTTAATTGAGAAATATGAATCCAGCCATTATTATTTTTTAAATCTATTATTTTTTTAAAGTTATCTTTTGTATCAATAACTTTTATGGGTAAATATTTCATTTTATAAATAAATTTTACAGGATGTTTAAAAGTGGGTCCTTGCCTTACTTTTACTTTATTGTATTTTAAAGTTAAAAAATAATCTTTTTCATTACTTAATGAATTATTGACTAATAAAAAGTTAAAAAAAAAAATTAAAATGACAATTATTATTTTTTTATTTATCACAAATGCAATTTTTTTTCTTTGTTATTCTTGCTTTTCTAAAATTTAGATCAAGAGAATTAATAATCAGCATGTATCCACACAAAGAATTTCCAATATTTAATATTTCCTTAACAACTTCATTTGCTTGAATACTTCCAACAATTCCAGCCAGGGTACTAAAAATTCCATCAACTTCGCAGTTTAGTAATTGGTCAGAGGGATATGTCTGAAAAAAGCATCTTAAACATGGAGATTTACTATTCTGAAAATTGAATGTAAATATTTGCCCGTCAAATTTGTTAATAGCGCCAGTAATTAATATTTTTTTATTTTTGACTGCGTAATCATTAATTAAAAATTTTGTCTCAAAATTATCACTTCCATCGACCAACATAGGATATTTTTTGGCAATCTTATCAATGTTATTATGATTTAATTTTTTTTGATAATATAAAACATTAATATCCGAGTTGATTTTTTTGATCTTTTGACTTGCTAATTTTGATTTTTGTTTTTTCAAATCATTCGTTTCAAATAATATTTGTCGATGAAGATTTGATAAATCCACTTTATCATGATCTATTATACCTATATTACCAACTCCTAATGCGGCAAGATAAATTAAAACAGGTGAACCAAGTCCTCCAGCACCTACAACTAAAATCTTTGAATTTAAAAGTTTTTTTTGTCCAACTGGACCTATTTTTTTTAAAACCATTTGTCGAGAATATCTTTTAATTTGTTTTGCAGATAATTTCATTTTTTGTATAATAATTATTTTCCAGTTGAACCAAAACCACCTTCTCCTCTAACAGTTATTGGTAAATTTTCTACTTCTTCAAGTTCAGCTTTAACAATTGGACAAACAATCATTTGGGCAATTCTGTCATTTTTTTTTATCTCAAAAACATTTTTTCCGAGATTAATTAATATAACCTTGATTTCTCCTCTATAATCAGAATCAATCGTTCCCGGTGTATTTAAAATACTAATTCCATTCTTTGCAGCTAAACCTGATCTTGGTCTAATTTGTATTTCATATTTTTGTGGAATAGCTATCGATATACCAGTGGGAATTATTTTTTTTTCACCTGGAAATATTTTAATAACTTGATCAATATTGGCCATAAGATCCATTCCAGAGGATCCATGCGTTTTATATTCGGGTAGAACTACATTTTTATTAAGTTTTTTAACCAATAATTTAACCATAGTTGGTTAGGTATTGAAGTTTTTTAGAATTTTTTTGGTAATTTCTCCAGCTATTTCAGATTTTTTTCTTTTTGAAATTAATTCGTTTTTTTTATTTTTATTCTTATAAATTATTGAAACTTCATTGAAATCTGAACCAAAACCAATATCTGATTTTGATACATCATTCGCAATTATCCAATCACAATGCTTTTTTAAAATTTTTTCTTCAGAATTCTTAATAAGATTATTTGTTTCGGCTGCAAAACCTATAACTAGTTTGGGTCTCAGTGAATTATGAGTAGATAAAAAATTTAATATATCTTTATTTTTTTCTAATTCTAAGTTGGTAATATCTTCTTTTTTAATTTTGTTCTTTTGATAATTAGAAATTTTAAAATCACACACTGCTGCGGCACACACCG
>AZYB01000010.1 GCA_000513055.1 alpha proteobacterium SCGC AAA288-N07 | reverse complement strand
ACGAAATAAGAGAAAATAAAATTTATTGTAGTGGAAAATATTAATAAAATAAAAATTTTAAGCATTTGGATTTTTATTATCCCAATTCGGTTTAACATTAAGAAAGAACTATTTACACCCGTTTTCTGGTTATTAATTGGAATAAGTTTTATGGTATTTTTAGGTATACTTTGGAACGTCATTAAAGGTTTATAGGTTTAATTTTTATGAAAAAGTTTTAGAGTCTGAAATAATGTAACTAAGGTGACAAAAGCGGGATCCTCGGCTCAAGCTGCTAGAAATCATCACTCTTATCTTCAGCCATTTTGCTCACACGAGTATTTTATGGGATGGATCATAATAGAATACACCTATAACGAGCTAAATTTTTTAGCACGAATCAGATATAATATATCTGTAGGCGGTGGAGACCGAGAGGCGAAGCCGCCTATTTTTCCGAATAAAAACTTTCCCTGTTAGAGATATTAACGTAGCAAAACTTTCGTTCACATACCTTTCGGTATGTGGAAAGGGGTTTTTATATTTTTTTCCAGAAAAAAAAAGTCAACATATAGAAACTTATTACTCCAACAAAATAGTTCCATTCCAGAGCATGTTTTAGGTGTGTGTATCCTGAAGAAGTTAAGATTGGAAAGCTTATTATAGCTACAATAATTAGAATTAAAACTAAACAAATTTTTAAATTTAAAATTTTAATATTTGTTAATTTTAATATTTGTTCCCTAGTTTTACGAAAATTAATTACTAAAAGTGTTTGAGCCATAATTTCAAAAAATACGAAAAGAAGAATAATGATTCGTCTAAATAATTTATACAAATCGTGATCAAATTTAATTCCCAGAAATACAGAGTGTAAAAATAAGAATAAGGCTGAACTAATACCAAAAAAAAGAAAAAATTTTTTATAATTTAAGTCTGGGTTAATTTTTCCCATCAAATTGAAATTATAAAGCCAATATTTAACTAGAAGAAATGCAGTAATGAACATAGCAGGTTTAAAGATAAAGTAAGTTGGAAAGACTCTTGCTGTCCTGCTGATTGATGTTCCACCATCTATATAGGGTATTGTGGGTAGTATAACATTTGTTAAATCAAAAAATTGATGAAAATGGGTAATTAGTATAAGGCAAGCGTTAATTGCAACAAATGGGATAATAAAAATCCAAATGCTTAAAATTTTTATTTTATTAATATTTTCCACTACAATAAATTTTATTTTCTCTTATTTCGTTTTCTAGCTCTTCTTTTTTTTGAGCCCATTTTTCGTCTACCTCTGTGTTTTTTAGGATATCCCATAAAATTTACTCCTTTCTAATAATGTTATTTTATTGACGTTAAAATTTGGATATAGCATTGTGTATGTTACTAATCAAATTTTTTTATGGCTAATTCACCCAAGACTTTTTTAAAACATTCTGCCAAAGGGATTGAAACTAGATCAGTAAATCCTGCAATTGTAAGGGCATCCACAATTCTTTTTAAGACAATACAAGAATTGAGAAAACATCAAAAAGATATAGCAAAAGGCAAAAGTGTTGCTTTCTGGGATTATGGTAGACAGGGAAGTCAAACAACAATTCAACTTCAAAATTTACTTAAAAAATTAGAATTAGCTCATCATGTATTTTTAACTCAAACTGGATTTGCCTCTGTAGCACTAGCCATTATGAGTGTTTGTAGACCAGGAGATGAAATTGTAATATCGGATTGTGTTTACCGTCCTACACGAAAACTTACTAGTCAATTACTTTCGGAATTTAATATTAAAGCTATTTGGTATGATCCAAATAGCTTTGAAGATCTAAAAAATAAAGTTACAAAAAAAACAAAACTTATTTATGTAGAAAATCCAGGGAGTAATACTTTTGAATTTCAGGATTTAGGAAAAATAGTAGCATTTGCCAGAAGAAAAAAAATTTACACTGCTATCGATAATACTTGGGGTACAGCATATTATTTAAAACCTATAAAATTGGGTTTTGATATGTCGATTGTGTCTGCTACCAAATATTATTCGGGTCATTCAGATGTTATGGCAGGAACATTAGCAGTAAGTAAAAAAGTTTATAAAAAAGTTTGGTGGTATAACCATCTTTCAGGAAACCGCCTATCCGCTGACGATGCTTATTTAGTTATACGAGGATTAAGAACTCTAGATTTAAGATTAGAAAAGCACCAGGAGAATACAAAGATTATAGTTAAATGGTTAGCCCAACAAAAAAAAATAACAAAAATTTTATATCCTTACAAAACATCATCTAATAGTTATAAGTTGTGGAAAAAATACTATTCTGGAGCCTCAGGTTTGTTAGGGATTGTTATTAAAAGTAAAAGCAAATCTTCCGTGTACAAATTTCTAAATTCATTAGAACTTTTTGGCATTGGTTATAGCTGGGGAGGCTTTGAAAGTTTAGCAGTTTATAATGATCACATTATTGAAATGGGAAAAAGATTATTTTTTAAAATAGAAAAAGATCAACATCTTATTCGTTTACATATAGGTCTTGAAGATCCGAAAGATTTAATAAATGATCTAAAAAAATCTTTAAAATTTGTTAAGTGATAAAAGAAAAATTTATAAAAAATAGAGCAGCCTTAACAACTTTAATTGCGGCTTCATTAGTGGTTTTACTTTCTTTAGGTGTAAGGCAAACTTTTGGATTATTTTTTATGGATTTTAATAGCAGTCTCGGTATTTCAAATACAGAGTTTGGTTTAGCAATCGGTATTCAAATGCTAATGTGGGGAATTTCTGGTCCAATATTTGGAGCTATCGCCGATAAATATGGAGGGCCTAAAGCTATAACTATTGCTTTTGTTTTTTTTATACTTGGTGTTTATCTTTTATATACAGGTCCAAATACTGGTATTTTTTTTCAAATTAATTTAGGACTTTTAGTAGGTATTGGTCTAGGCGGTACAGCGATTAGTATTCCAATGTCGATTGTGGGTAAACATTTCCCACTATCTAATAGAACTATAGCAATGAGCATAGTTACTGCGGTTGGTTCATTTGGGTATTTTCTATCACCACTATTCACTACATATTCATTAGCAAATGATGGTTGGGAAAGTACTTTATTTTTATTTACAATATTTTTGTTAATTGGTTTTTTTATTGCCTTTTTTGTAAGGTCACCTTTATCAACTCAATCAATTGAAAAACCTAACGATCAAACAACATTTGCTGCTATTAAAGAAGCTTTTAAAAATAAAAGCTTTATTCTTTTAACGTCAGGTTTCTTTGTATGCGGTTTTCATATTACTTTAGTAGGAACACATGTGCCAAAATATGTGATTGATAAAGGCTTAGAAAGTTGGACAGCCGCTACAATCTTATCTTTAATTGGTTTGTTTAATATATTTGGTTCACTTACAAGCGGTTACCTATCTTCAATTATGAGTAAAAAAATTATCTTAAGTTCAATTTATTTTCTTAGAGGAGTCTCAATAGCCTTTTTTATTTTTTTACCACCTAGCAATATTAGTGCATTTATTTTCGGTGCAAGTTTTGGTTTTTTATGGCTTTCAACCGTGCCTGCTACAAGCGGGATTGTTGCTCACATATTTGGAACCAAATATTTGGGTCTATTGTATGGAATTGTTTTTTTAAGCCATCAAATAGGTTCTTTTTTTGGAGCATATCTCGGAGGTTTATTCTATGATCTTTATGGTTCGTATGATTATGCCTGGTATTTGGCTATTGCATTATCAGTTTTTGCTGGCATTATACATTTACCAATTATTGAAAAGCCTGTTACTAGACTAGCCACAATTTAAAAAATCTATGAAAAAGATATTAATAATGGGTTTACCAGGTTCAGGTAAAACAACTTTGGCTTCAAAATTAGTACCCTTGTTAAATGCAAAAAGGCTTAATAACGATGAAGTAAGGAAAGCAGCTAATGATTGGGATTTTTCTGAAGAAGCAAGAACAAGACAAGCAAAACGTATGGGTGATTTTGCTGAAAAATATAAACAAGAAGGCCATTATGTAGTTGCAGATTTTATTTGTCCAACTCCAAAAACAAGAGAATTATTTAATGCAGATTATGTTGTTTGGTTAGATACAATTGATAAAGGTCGGTTTGAAGATACAAACAAAATGTTTGCGAAACCTGAAAAATTTGATTTTAGAGTAACAACTCAAAATGCAGAAATTTGGGCATATCAAATAGCAGATCAATTAATTCCATATAAATGGGATAATAAAAAACCTACAGCACAAATGTTAGGCAGATGGCAACCTTTTCATGATGGTCATTATGCACTGTTTGAAGAAATAATAAAAAAAACTGGTCAAGTTTGTATTCAAATCAGAGATGTTCAAGGAGTCGATGATAATCCATTTGATTTTGAAACAGTTAAGAAAAATATCGAACAAAGACTTTTACCAAATTTTAAGAATAGATTTAAAATAGTTCTGGTTCCCAATATTACCAATATTTCTTATGGAAGGGGTGTGGGCTATAAGATAGAGGAAGTAGTTCTTCCTGAAAAAATTCAGAATATATCGGCTACAAAAATTAGAAAAGAAATGAGGGAGAAAGGAAAGATTAAATAATCTTTATACAACTTAGAGTTGATAATTATTTCATTCTTATGCATTAATCTATCTTGATAAAATATTTGAAAAGAGTAATTATCTTAAAAGTTAACAACGGAGGAGCTATGTTTTCAAAACAACTAAATGAAAAACTTGATGAATATCATTTACTTAAACATCCTTTTTATAAATCTTGGAATGAAGGTAAATTAACAAGAGAAATTATTAAAGATTATGCAGAACAATATTATCAACACGTAAAAGCATTTCCTCGTTACATTAGTGCAGCACATTCATTGTGTGAAGATATAGAAAAGAGAAAAATTTTATTGGAAAATCTTCAAGATGAAGAAAATCAAGATAAAGATCATCCAAAATTATGGAGAAACTTTGCAGCTGCTATGGGAGCAAAAAAAAAAGAAATTAATTCAGTAAAAAAAGAAAAATTTACAAAAGAATTAATTGACAATTTTTTTAAAAATGGAAGAGCAAGCTACGCAGAAGGTCTAGCATCTCTTTACACTTATGAAAGACAAATTCCTGAAATAGCTGAAACGAAGATCAGAGGTTTAAAAAATCACTACGGGGTAACTTCAAAAGAAGGTTTGGAATTTTTTGAAGTCCATAAAAAAGCAGACGTATACCACAGAGCGGCGTGCGAAAAACTGCTTGATAGTTTATCAAAGAAAGATCAAATAAAGGCAGAGAAATCGGCACTATCTACAGCTAAGTACTTGTGGAATTTTCTAACTGGTATGGCGGTAAAACACAACATACCAATGCAGGTTGCTGCGTAGTAATTTATAGAAAAAATTTAACAATAATGTAGACGGTTTTTTATTGAGCCGTCTATGTTACTGATATAAAAGTGAAGAAAATATTTCTTATTTTAATTTGTTTAATTTTTTCTAGTTTTGCTTTTGCAGATTCCAAAATGGAATTAGGCCTAGAAGTTTATAATAACAAAGGAATGTGCGGATCTTGCCATGCTCTGAAAGCAGCAGAATCTTTAGGAAAAATAGGTCCAGATTTAGATCAACTTAAACCAAAAATTTCTCAAATAGTTTACACAGTTTTAAATGGAATTGGAGTTATGCCTGGTTTTAAAGATATGTTGACAATGGAAGAAATTGATGCTGTTGCTTACTATGTTTATAATAGCACGAATTAAATTTAATTAAATCTAGGGAAGCATACCATGATAACTATCAATCCATTTTCCCAACTTTCCGATTTTATACCATCTATTGCTATGCAGGTTTTTGTTGTTTTGATGATTGTATTAGTAATTGTGGGAACATTTTTTGAAATGCTCCACAAAAAAAATATTAAGTACTTCTTCCAGAATGCTAAAAAAGCAAAACAATCTGCAATCAGAACTCTTAATACTGGAGAAAAAACATCTATAATAATTAAAACAGTAGCAACAGATGTTTTAACCACCGCTGAATTAGGTGCTGGTAAAAGAAGAATTGCCCACGTTCTTGGAATGTGGGGTACTATTATATTTTGGATTACTTCGGCTATTATGATTTTTTGTTATTCAAAAACTGATGTGGTAACACCTTCTATCTATCCATTACTATGGCATTTAGGAGCAATAATGACTTGCATTGGTGGTTATTGGTTTTGGTTATTTTTAAGAGTTGATGTTTCAGCAGAGGGTTATCCTTGGTACCGAATTGTACGAGCTGATTTGTTTGTACTTTCACTTATTATTACTGCCACGCTAGGACTTATCTGGTCTTATTTACAGTCAGAAAATATCGTTGGATGGGATACTTTGTTTTTAGTTCTATTTGGTATTTCTAATATGGTGTTATTTGGAGGAGTATATTGGTCTAAGTTTGCTCATATGTTCTACAAACCTGGAGCCGCTATACAAAAAAACTTAGCTGAAGCAGATGGTTCTAATGAAAATTTACCATATCCATCTGATAAGCCAAAACAATTTGGTTTAGGTATAAAACGTGAAGAACCAAAACATTATTAATAAGTTAAAGAAAGGAAAAAAATAATTATGTCAACTTTTGTATATATGACTCGTTGTGATGGCTGTGGCCACTGCGTAGATATCTGTCCATCCGATATTATGCACATTGACGAAACTATACGGCGTGCCGTTAATATAGAGCCAAATTTTTGTTGGGAATGTTACTCTTGTGTTAAGGCCTGTCCACAAAATGCAATTGATGTACGCGGCTATGCAGACTTTGCTCCTATGGGTCATAGTGTTCGAGTACTTCGTGAAGAAGAAAAAGGAACAATTTCTTGGAAGATTAAATTCAGAAATGGTACAACGAAAAACTTTGTCTCCCCAATTACAACTAAGCCATGGGGTAAACATATTCCAAAGCTTGCTGATAAAGAGAAGCCTAGCAAAGAAGCACTAGACTCACAGCTCCTTTATTCTGAGCCAAAAGGTCTTAACATTAATACCGGACTGCCTGAAATGAAAAAAGAAAAATTTAAACAGGGCGTCTATTATTAATGGGAAAAATCAAGACAGTTTACGAAGATTGCGATATCCTCGTTGTTGGAGGTGGTATGGCAGGTACTGGCGCCACATTCGAAGCCAGATACTGGGGCCGAGACTTGAAAATTGTTTGCGTTGAAAAAGCCAATATTGATCGGAGCGGTGCAGTAGCTCAAGGTCTATACGCGATTAATTGTTATATGGGCATGCAGTGGAATGAGAACCAGCCAGAAGATCATGTACGTTACGCACGTAATGACCTAATGGGTTTAGTACGTGAAGATCTTGGTTATGATATGGCTCGTCATGTTGATTCCACAGTACACATGTTTGACGACTGGGGTCTGCCTATGATGCGTAATGAAAAAACTGGGCGTTACCTACGCGAAGGTAAATGGCAGATAATGATTCATGGAGAAAGTTACAAACCAATTGTTGCTGAAGCTGCTAAAAAGTCAGCTGACAAAATATATAATCGAATTATGATAACTCACCTACTTATGGACGAAAGCAAACAAAATCGAGTTGGTGGTGCTGTGGGCTTTAATATGCGTACAGGTAACTACCATGTCTTTCGTGCCAAAGCCGTTATTGTAGCTGCTGGCGGCGCCTCGCATATTTTTAAACCTAGAGCTGTGGGTGAAGGTATGGGACGAACTTGGTATGCGCCATGGAGTAACGGTTCAGCTTATGCATTACCAATTGCTGTTGGTGCCAAAATGACTCAAATGGAGAATCGTATTGTTTTAACGCGATTCAAAGATGGTTATGGTCCAGTTGGGGCTTACTTCCTTCATCTTAAGACTTACACACGAAATGGTAAAGGAGAGAATTACGAAAAAAAATGGTATGAACAAACTAAAAAACTGGTAGGAGAGTATATCGATCACCATCCAGTGCCAACGTGCTTGCGCAACCATGCTTTCATTGAGGAGGTTAAAGCTGGCGGAGGACCAATTCATATGGTTACAACGGAAGCTTTCCAAGATCCTCATTTAGAAGTAATTGGTTGGGAGAACTTCCTTGGTATGACTATTGGACAAGCAGTTGTTTGGGCATCACAAAACATTGATCCAAAATATGAAGATCCTGAGCTTACTACATCTGAGCCATATGTTATGGGCTCTCACGCCACTTGTTCAGGCGCTTGGGTAAGTGGTCCAGAGGATCTTTCACCACCTGAATATTTTTGGGGATATAACCGAATGATGACAATCGATGGACTTTTTGGAGCAGGAGATACAGTTGGTGGTAGTGCTCATAAATTTTCTTCAGGTTCTTTCACGGAAGGTCGTCTTGCAGCAAAAGCTGCAGTTAAATACATACAAGATCTTGGCGATGAAAAAATAGAGGTCAATGATAAGCAGTATGAAGATTTTAAAGAGATAATATACAAACCTTTGGAGAACTATAAAGTGGGACGCAACGAAATTACTGCGGGAACGGTTTCACCAAGTTATATTTTGCCTATCCAAGGTCTTCAACGTCTGCAGAAGATTATGGACGAATACTGTGGTGGTATCGGCGTAAACTATATGACAAACGAAAATTTGCTTAAAAAGGGTATAGAATTATTAGATATGCTACAAGAAGACCTCGAGCATATTGGAGCTGAAGATTATCACCAGCTTATGCGTGCATGGGAATTAAAACACCGAGCACTTACTTCACAATGCGTAGCAGAGCATACACTGTTCCGAGAGGAGACGCGTTGGCCGGGCTACTATTATCGAGGTGATCATATGAAAGTGGATGATGAAAATTGGCATTGCTTAACTTTATCTCGTCGTGATCCTAAAACTGGTAAATTTACCATGGAAAAAGCTCCTCTTTATCACATAGTTGATGAGAAGAAGAATGAAGCTTCTTGAAAAAACAGACGAAGAAATATTAGAGATAGCAAATCCTATATGGGATGATCTTGTTAAATATTCTAACAACAAGGATTATAGTGGCTTTACAAAACATTTTTCAGCGCAAATGTTGTATGGCGCAAATGAAGTAGAAATAGGTAAACAGTGGGCAAACAACAAATTATTAACAAGCTTATCAAAGCAAAGAAAGTTTTTTGGCTGTTTGAGACGAAATAACTTTGTAACAGTTCTTTTTAAACAGACGAGCGATACAGTTCCAGGAGAATTTTTAGGTCGTTTAGTACTAGGCGTTGAAGATGATAAAGTTAAAGTCTTCGGTGCAACAATCTTCTAAGCACTTCTATAAAGTTTGGTTATTACAAACTCTTTATGTCCTAGTGCTTCTGCACAAGTTATTCTTCCATTAGCAGTTTTAATAGTAGTTGCA
Organism: alpha proteobacterium SCGC AAA288-N07; assembly: GCA_000513055.1. Classification (GTDB taxonomy): domain Bacteria; phylum Pseudomonadota; class Alphaproteobacteria; order Pelagibacterales; family Pelagibacteraceae; genus AAA240-E13. The sequence goes on along the minus strand of AZYB01000010.1, from coordinate 21,514 downwards.
ATTAAAGCATCACCTGCTTCACTTAAATTCATTTCTTTTTTTAAAATTTTTGAAACATCAAGGTCAATATGTTCACTCATGGTAGAAGCAGTTTTTGGATTTGCTGTTAGTTTAATTACCGGTTCGATAGGATTACCAATAATATTTCCCTGTCCTGTTGGAAACAAATGAACGGTAAATCCAGCAGCTGCTTGCAATGTAACACATTCAGCAGCGGCAGAAGAAGTGTCCATAAAGTATAGACCTCCACCATTTTTTGGTTCCTCAGCAGGTTCTAGAACGTCAATATATTTAACTTTTTTTCCAATTTTTTGTAAATTTCCAAAAGCTTTTTCTTCAATTGTAGTTAGACCGCCTTTAATATTTCCAGCAGTAGGTTGACTTTCTGATAAATCATTTGTTTTATTTTCTAATATGAAATTGTTGTAACTATTCCACGTATCTAAAAATTTTTTTTTTACTTTTTCATCTTTCGCTCTTTCTGCGCAAACCAGTTCAGCACCAGTAATTTCTGAGGTTTCACCAAAGCAAAGATGAACACCATGGGGTTCTAATTTATCCATTAAATCACCAACAGCTGGATTAGAGGCTAACCCTGATGTTGTATCGGACTCGCCACATTTAACAGAAATCCATAAATCGCTTAAAGGACATTCTTGTCTTTGTTTTTCACTAGCCCATTGAACAAATTCTTGAGCTTTCTTCGATGCTTTCATGGTAGTAGTAATATCTCCTAAGCCTTCAATGCTAAATCCCTCTACTGGTTTTCCAGTCTTTGCAACTTCATCTACAACTTTCTTAGTCCATTTAGGTTCAATTCCTACAACAATGACTGCGGCAACATTAGGGTTTTTTCCTGTGCCAATTATAGTTTTAAAAAATAATTCTAAGTCTTTACCAAATTGTAATCTTCCATAAGAATGGGGAATTGCCATGGTACCTTTAATATTATTGGCTATGGCTTCGGCGCATGCATTGGAAATATCATCAACAGGCAAAATAACTACATGGTTTCTAACACCAACTCTCCCATTCTCACGCTTATAACCCATGAATATTTTTGGAATGATCATATTAATTACCATTTCTTAGTTTTAACATTATGAACATGTACGTGATCTCCTTTTTTAATCGAGGCAACAACTTTTCCAATATCATGACCGTATTTCAAAATAGTTTCTCCTTCTTTAAAGTCTTTAAGCGCAATTTTATGACCCAGAGGTATATTATTAATCGATTGAATTCTTGCAGTTTTATCACTTTCCATAATCCAACAACTGTATTCTTGATTTTTTTTTGTTGAATCAATTACAACGACTCCAACATTGTCTTTATCATTGTGTATAATAATGTCTGTATTGCTCATTCTTTATTATTTCTTGCTAGAAATGTTATTAGAATTTATATATTAATCTTTAAATTTTAAAGTAAATTATTATTAACATGACAAAAATGACTACAGAAGAGGCCTTTATAAAGGTCTTACAAAAGCATGGCATCGAGAACGCTTTTGGAATTATTGGATCAGCATTTATGCCAATTTCTGATTTATTTCCAAAAGCAGGAATTACATTTTGGGATGTTGCACATGAATCTAACGGTGGATTAATTGCTGATGGTTACACAAGGTCGACAGGAAAAATAGCAATGTGTATTGCGCAAAATGGTCCGGGTATTACTGGTCTTGTGACACCTATAAAAACAGCTTACTGGAACCACACTCCTATGCTTTTAGTTACGCCACAGGCGGCAAATAAAACAATGGGGCAAGGCGGATTTCAAGAAGTTGAGCAAATGAATTTATTTAAAGATATGGTTTGCTATCAAGAAGAAGTAAGAGACCCATCTAGAATGGCAGAAGTTTTAAATCGTGTTATTGAAAAATCTATTCGTGGTTCAGCTCCAGCGCAAATTAATATTCCAAGAGATTATTGGACACAAGTTGTTGATATTGAGCTTCCACCCATTGTAAGATTGGAACGCTCAGCTGGAGGTGTTTCTGCTGTGTTAGAAGCAGCAAAACTATTATCCAATGCAAAATTTCCAGTCATTTTAGCTGGAGCTGGAATTGTTATAGGAAACGCTATAGAGGATTGTAAAAAACTTGCTGAAAAATTAGATGCACCTGTTTGTAATGGCTATCAACACAATGATAGTTTTCCAAGCAGTCATCCACTAGCTGTAGGTCCATTGGGATATAACGGATCAAAAGCAGCGATGGAATTAATTTCTAAAGCCGATGTAGTTTTAGCGTTAGGTACAAGATTGAATCCTTTTTCAACCCTTCCAGGATACGGAATTGATTACTGGCCGAAAAAAGCAAGTATTATTCAAGTTGACATGAATTCTGATAGAATTGGATTAACAAAAAAAGTAACAGTTGGAATTTGTGGAGATGCAAAATTAGTTGCACAACAAATATTGGCAAAATTATCCTCTAAGGCTGGCGATATCGATAGAAAAAAACGTAAAGCACTTATACATCAAACTAAATCTGCTTGGTTACAAAATCTTTCGAGTTTAGACCATGAAGAAGATGATCCAGGAACAGTTTGGAACAAAGAAGCAAGAGAAAGGGATAAAGATAGAATGTCTCCAAGAATGGCTTGGCGAGCAATACAAGCTGGACTCCCAGATGATGTAATTATTTCAAGTGATATTGGAAACAACTGCGCAATAGGAAATGCTTATCCAACTTTTGAAAAAGGAAGAAAATATTTAGCTCCAGGACTTTTTGGGCCTTGTGGCTATGGTTTCCCGGCTATATTGGGTGCAAAAATTGGATGTCCCAACACTCCAGTGGTTGGATTTGCTGGAGATGGTGCTTTTGGAATAAGCATGAGTGAAATGTCATCTTGCAATAGAAAAGAATGGCCCGGCATAACCATGGTAATTTTTAGAAATTATCAGTGGGGTGCAGAAAAAAGAAATTCTATTCTTTGGTTCGATGACAACTTTGTTGGAACAGAATTAGATCCCGAATTAAGTTTTGCAAAAGTAGCTGAAGGTTGTGGTTTAAAAGGTGTTCAAGTTAAAACACAGGAAGAGCTGACCAAAGCATTAAAAGAATCATGTAAGGCACAAAAAGATGGAGTTACTACTTTTATCGAAGTTATTTTAAATCAAGAACTTGGAGAACCATTTAGACGTGATGCCATGAAAAAACCTGTTAAAGTAGCAGGAATAAGTTCTAAAGATATGCGCCCACAAAAAACAAATAGTAAATAAGTTTTATTTAATAACTAAGTCTAATTTTTTTTTACCCAATCTTTGATTTCCTGAATTAGTTAGCAAATATGTTTCACCAAGATTCATCGCAAGTTTGAAAAATGAATGGCTATTATTGATTATTTAGTTAGGAAGCACTGTTTCCGGATCTAGTCTGGTTTGAAACCAATTAAGCCTTACATCTAAATGTGCTCCCGTTGCTCTTCCGGTTGACCCTACCGTACCAATGACATCTCCCTGTTTAATTTTTTGTCCTTTTTTCACCAATATTTTTTGCATATGCATATACAATGTAGAAATACCATGTCCATGATCAAATATTAAAGTTCCACCTGAGTAATATAAATCGGGCTCTGCTAAGGTCACTACACCATCTAACATGGCTTCAATTTTTGTTCCTTCAGCTGCAGCAAAATCTAATCCATAGTGTGGTCGTTTAGGTTCGCCATTTAAAATTCTTTGGCTTCCATAAACTCCAGTGATAATAGAATCTTCAACAGGCACAATAAATTTGTTTTTAAAGTGTGTTAAATTACTATCCACACTTCTGGCATTAGCTATCCATCCATTTTCATTTTTGATTCTTTCATACACCTCTTCTGGTGGAGTTACTTTTTTTTCCTCAAGTCCGTCTATTCTTTGAATATTATATTCTCTTTTTTGAACTTTTTTTACGATTTTTTGTTTGGTGTTATCTTTATTTATAGTTATTACAACATCATATTTTCTATCTCGACCAATACCAAACACAAAATACCCATCGTTTGTAACTCTCACTTCTTTTTTATTAATTAAAACTTTTGTACCAGGTTTTGTTTTTCCAATTATAAAGTGACCTTGCATGAATTTTCCTTGAAATTCAACTGCAGATGCACCCTTGGTAAAAAACAATATTAAAATAAAATAAAAAAATTTTTTCATTCTGCTTGATGAAAATCATTTCTAACAAAAACTAAGTCAGAATGAATCCAATTAATAAATTTGTAGTTATTTTTTAATATTAAATTATAAATTTTGCTTTTTGTAATAAAATCAAGTGCTTGATTGCACATTTCCAATTTTTTAAGATTTGTATCTGTACTTTCTACAACTAACACATCAACTTTATATTTTAAAAAATTAAAATTTTTTAAAGCCTCAAATTCATGATTTTCTATATCAACCGAGAGCAAATTTATTTTGCTATTTTGGTATGGGGAATCTTCAATTATTTTATTTAGTGTAACAGATTTTTCTTCAATTATTTTTGAAGGCTTAGATGTTCTTGAATCAACCAACTTTTTACTTAAAGTATTTAACGCTGATCTTTTATGATAAAAATATAGTTTTTTAACATTTTCATCATCAGACACAATATTTCTAACGTTAAAGTCATTTATCCGAAATTTATTAAATAATTTTATTGAATCGTGATCCGAATCTATATTTATTCCTGACCAACCTCTTTTATATAATAAATAAGTATTATTGAATTTAATTGGATGATTACAGCCCACATCAATGTAAACACCTTTGCTAATATTTTTAAACAAATAATCAATTACAAGATCGACACTGGTAAGAGAGTAAGATTTTTTTGTATACTTTTCGTAATAAATTTTTTCTAGGAAAAGCATTTCACTGTGCTGTCCATCCACCGTCAATCAAGATTGAAGTTCCTGTAATCATTGAAGAGGCGTCGGAAGCTAAAAAGGTAACTGCTGTTGCTACGTCACTAACATCTGCAAATCGTCCTAAGGGAATGTTTTTTAGCATATCACTTTTAAATTTTTTATTTTTTAGAAATTTTTTGGTCATTGGCGTTACTATAAAAGTTGGACATACAGTGTTTACTCTAATATTATTTTTTGCTAAATCTATGGCCATTCCCTTAGTTAGCCCTTCTAAGCCAAATTTTGTCATATTATAAACGCTTCTGATGGGTCCACCCACATGACCCATTTGAGATGACATATTAATTATTGAACCACCAATTTTTTTTCTATTTTTTGTTTTTAGCATTTTTAAGGTACATAATTGTGCTAAATTAAATGTTGCCATCGTATTTAATTTTACAATGTTTTCCATATTTTTTTTTTGAACTTTAATAAAATGTTCTGGAATATTTGTTCCAGCATTATTAACCAAAATATCAATTTTTGTTTGTTTATTAATAATTTGTTTAATTTGGTTGTAGTTGGTTACATCGCAAACAAAAAAAGTGCATTTTGATTTAAACTTCTTTATTATTTTTGAAACTTTTTCCAAATCCTTTTTTGTTCTGCTGATAATAATTAAGTCAGCACCAGCCTCGGCTAATGCAATAGCACAGGCCCTTCCAATGCCTTTTCCTGCCCCTGTAACTAAGGCTGTTTTATTTTTTAAATTAATTTTTTTAAGCATTTTTAAATAATAGCTTAATATCGCTATAAATTGATTTTATCCAATAAATAGTTAAAAAGTTACCAATAAAGTAGCAAAAAATATGTTTATCTTTAATATTTTAATTAATATAATTTTTATTAAATTTTTTTTATTGGGAGGTAAATATGGGTAAAGTTACTAATAGAGACAGACGTTTATATAATCCAGATTTAGCACCTACTCCAGGTGAAAATAAAAACTGGGGCTGGTTTGAAATCTTTAACGTTTGGGCAAATGATGTTCAAAGTTTATTTGGATACACTTTGGCAGCATCGTTGTTTTTAACTTACGGATTAAATGGCTGGGCAGTATTTGCTGCAATAATTCTTGCAGGTTTTTTCATTATGTGGTTGGTGAATCTTTCAGGAAAACCAAGTGTTAAACATGGAATTCCTTATCCTGTATTTGCGCGTGTAAGTATGGGAGTAATAGGCGCGAACTTTCCAGCTATGGTCAGAGGTATAGTTGCAATGTTTTGGTATGGAGCACAAACATATTTTGCTTCAACTGCAGTTGCACTCTTAATCACTGGTGTAACAGGAGCAAGTGGAAGTGGTGATTTCTTGGGAATGAATAATGTTCAGTGGATATCATTTATATTTGTTGCAGTTTTTCAAATTTATTTGTTTTGGAATGGTATTGATCTGATCAGAAGATTTTTGAATTTTGCTGGTCCAACAGTCTATGTAATCATGATTATTCTTATGCTTACGATCTGGTTTAAAGCTGGTGGAGGCCTTCTTGCAGAAGTTGGCAACATATTCGAAGGCGTTGGTAGTTACGAAGGTGGAACATATGCAGCTTTCTTAGCAGTTTTTGGAACAATGGTTGCATACTTTGCTGCAGTGGTGATAAATTTTGGTGACTTTGCAAGATTTGTAAAGAACGAAAAAGAAATGAGAAAAGGAAACCTTTGGGGTTTACCTGGTAACATCGTTCTTTTTTCTTTTATTGCACTAATGGTTACTGCTGGAACTGTTGTGGTATTTGGTGAAACTCTTACAAATCCAACAGATATAGTTGAAAGAGTTGGTCATTTAGGATTAACAGTTGTTGCAGCGTTTGCTTTCTTTGCTGCTACCATTGGAATTAATATGGTTGCGAACTTTATTCCTCCTGCATATGACCTAGCAAATTTAATACCAAGCAAGATTAATTTCAGAATGGGTGGCTTAATAACAGCTATATTAGGTTTTGTTATTGGCGCATTCTGGGTTTCGGTAATAAGCAACATTGGAATGTTTCCATTTGTAAATACGCTTGGAGCTATTCTTGCACCAGTTTATGGAATAATGATTGTTGATTATTACATAATCAAAAAAGAAAGAATTGATATCAACGAACTGTTCTCCTCTAAAAAAAGTGGCAAATATTATTATGACGGAGGTTGGAACTCAAAAGCTTTCTATGCTTGGATAATTGCTGGTATCTTCTCGGTAGCAACCGTTTGGCATCCCGCACTATCATGGATGGGTGGATATGCTTGGATTATCGGAGCTGCTCTCGGAGCGCTTTTGCATTACCTAATGTCAAATAAAAGATAATTAGAATTAATTAAAAAAATTAAACCCGTCACCACTAATGTGGCGGGTTTTTTTTAGTACTTAAGGGTTACTTTTTCTTTTTGGAAATTGTAAATAATTAAATTATCCCCGGCACCCTTCCTGTCCACTACTAAGAAATTCATATCTTCCGTTGAAATCAAAGGAAAATGCCAAATACCAGGTTTATAATTAATTCCTATTCCCGAGGAAATAATAAAAGATTCAATTTTGCTAATTTCGGGTTTATCACCTAGCGGGGCTACAAAAGTTATAAAATTAGTTTCTTTCAAGGGGATAAATGCTTGGCTTCCCAAAGGATGTTTTTCCATCATGTCAATCTTCATTGGAAAAGTTCTTTTCAAAGCTGAAAAAATACTTACTACAGTTTTTCCTCCATCTCTTGAAGTATTGATATTTGCCAAATTATCAAAGCGTTTTGCATAACCAGCATTTATATCAATAGGCTTGATATTATCAGAGGAAATTAAATCTCCGTATGCAGCAAAATTTTTTCTAGTTATTTTTATTGGTTTAATGACTGCTTCCATTATTCGGCTCTTCCAAAGGCTCTAATTCTTGAAATTCCACCGTCAGGAAAAATATTAATTTTTATATAATTTACTTTTTTATTTTTCATCAACTTGTTTTTAAAATTATGTTTTTTGTGAGCATAAAGTTTCACTTTATTTAATAAAAATTTCCATTTTCTTGACCTATTAACAATAGCCTTATCTGAAATTTTAGTATTTAAATAAGTAGCTTGCAGAGAACATTTATCTGGATAATTTCCCTTAAAATGATGAGTATCAATTTGAATTTTGCTAATTTTACCTGCTGTAGCACATTTAAGAATAAGCCAGTCAAAATTTTTTCCTCGCATTCTTCTTGTTTCCCACCCATCTCCCATATTTTTTCCAGTTCCTGGTGCAAGAATATTTTCAGCCCTCCCGAAATGTTCATTGTTGCAGGCAATAGGATTAGCACCACTTAATACTGAAGCAAGATTCATTATTTTTTTCCCAAATTTCTTTTTAGTTTGCATAATTCCATAAATTCTTAGTCTTGCAACACCTCCATCAGGATAAATATTTAATTTAACATGACTAAAAATAGAATTATTTTTTATTTTAAAAAAATGGTGACTATTAGCTTTCACAGATTTCTTTTTCAAGATGGTAATCCATTTGAAATTTTTACTGGGTAAATTTTTTTTACTAAAGCAAGCTTCTAATGAAATTTTACTAGGTTGATTTCCTGAAAAATAAGAAGTGTCTATATCAACCTTATTTATTTTTCCTGGTTTGCCTAATTTTAAAATTAGATAGTCATAGCCCTTAGACCTTTTTCTTCTTGTTTCCCATCCATCCATCCATTTTCCATGTTTATCAAAAACACCTTCCTTAAATACAGGTGGCCAAGGATTAATGATTCTTTTTGCTGGTGCAAAAAATTCATCTGTTTTATATACAATTTTTGAACCCAATCGTGATTGAGCTAAATCAATTAATCCGTTTAAAAAAATGTATTTAGTTTTACTCATTAACAAATTATATATTTGAATAGTTTTTAATCCAGTATTTGGCAATATCTATTCTTTTGCAAATCCAAACATCTTTATGTTTCAAAACATAATCTAAAAATTTTTTTAAAGATTGAATTCTTCCAGGTCTTCCGATTAATCTACAATGCAAACCTACTGACATCATTTTTGGGTGTGTATTGCCTTCGTTGTACAAAGCATCAAAACTGTCCTTAAGGTATGTGTAGAATTGTTCACCGCTATTAAAACCTTGATTGGTAGCAAATCTCATGTCGTTATTATCAAGAGTATAAGGAATAATTAATTGCCTTTTTTTACCACGAACTTCCCAGTAAGGGAGATCGTCGCTATATGAATCACTATCGTAAAGAAAACCTCCTTCTTCCATAACCAAATCTCGTGTGTTGGGACTACATCTTCCTGTGTACCAGCCAAGCGGTCTTTTACCAAATATTTTTTCAATAGATTTAATAGCCAGTTGCATATGTTTTTTTTCAGTTGATCTAGGAACTTTTTGGTAGTCGATCCATCTCCAACCGTGAGACGCAACTTCATAGTCAGATTCTTTAATTGCTTGACAAATTTCTAGATTTTTTTCTAAAGCCATTCCAACACCAAAAATAGTTATTGGAATTTTTTTTTCTTGAAACAATTTATGAATACGCCAAAAGCCTCTTCTAGATCCGTATTCATAGAGAGATTCCATGTTAATATGTCTTCCTTTGACGGGTTGAGCTCCAATGATTTCAGATAAAAAAATTTCAGAAGTTTTATCTCCATGCAACACACAATTTTCTGACCCTTCTTCATAATTTAAAACTATTTGAAGAGCTAACTTTGCATTATTTGGCCATTTAACTTTAGGTGTTTCTTGACCATAGCCAACCATATCTCTTAGGTATTTTTTTATCATGTTCTCAGTAAATTTATAAAAAAACGTTTATATCACTATAAATTAATTCTAGGGCAACAACCAGTATTGCTAATAATCCTAACCAACCAATCCATTTATATTTTTTAATCCATTTAGCTATAATGTTAGCAAGTGTAGCCATAAGAAAAATAGATAATATTAAACCAAAAACTAACAAGACGTAATTTTGTTTTGCTGCTCCAGCGACTCCAAGAACATTATCTAAGCTCATGCTGAAATCGGCAATTATTATCGTCATAATTGCTTTAAACAGACTGGTATTTTCAGTTTTAATTTTTTTTTCTTTTGTGTCTTCATTATCTTTGATCACATCCTTGTAAAGCTTGTAAGCAACATAAATTAGAAGCAATCCACCAATAGTTTTAAGACCATTAATTTGAAGTAAATAAGTAGTAACTAAAGTAAGTGCAATTCTTAAAATAATTGCAAATCCAATTCCCCAAAATATTATTTTTTTTCTTATATTTGCATCGAATTGTGACGCAACCATCCCGATTATAATTGCATTGTCACCTGCTAAAACCAAATCAATAAGTACAATTTCAAAAAAAATGATTATTTGATCTATCATGATTTACTGTTAGCTATTATCATATCTGCAGCTTTTTCAGCAATCATTATAGTTGGAGCATTAGTGTTTCCCGATGTAATATGAGGCATTATAGAAGCGTCAACAATTCTTAAATTTTCAAGACCACGAGCAACTAATTTATCATTCACTACAGCTTTTTCATCATTTCCCATTCTGCATGTGCTTACCGGATGAAATATTGTGTTGGCATATTTACCAGCCTCTTTTGCGAGAGTTTCATTATCAGTAATATTGATTCCAGGCCTTAGTTCTTCAGGATCATATTCTTTAAATGCTTTTGAATTCATGACAATGTTTCTGGTAATTTTAATAGCTTTACCTGCCATCTCCCTATCCTCATCAGTTGATAAATAATTCATTTGTATTTTTGGGGCAATTCTTGTGTCAGGTGATTTTATTTCAATTTTACCTCGACTTGTAGGTCTTAGATTTACAATTGTCGGAGTAAATGCAGGGAAATTATGAAGAGTTGTTTTACCCAAAAAATCTGTACTTGCAGGTGATACATGAAATTGCAAATTTGGTGTTTCTAAATAGTTGTCACTTTTAATAAATCCACACAAATAGCTAGCGCCAACAGCTAAGGGACCTTTTTTAAAAAGAAAAAATTTTATTCCAGTTGTTAATTTTCTATAATAGCTATGATAAATATCATTAAGAGTGTCTAAATTTTTTACCTTGTAAACAGGTCTTAACATTAAATGATCATGAAGATTTTTGCCTATCGACGGATGATCTTTTACTACATTTATATTATTTTTTTTAAGTAGATCTCCAGGACCAACACCAGAAGCTTGGAGAATATGAGGCGAGCCAATTGTACCGGCGCTCAATATTATTTCTTTATTTGTTTTGGCGTTTAATAGCTGATTATTTTTCCAAAAATTTACACTGACTGCTTTTCTATTTTCAAATTCAATATTTTTAATATGAGCATTAGTTAAAATTTTTAAATTTTTTCTTTTTTTTATAGGATTCAAATATCCAACAGCAGTGCTACATCTATATCCTTTTTTTACATTCAATGGAAAATAGCCCAAGCCTTCATTATTTCCCGTATTAAAATCAGATGTTCTAGGGTAGCCAAATTCTTCTGCTGCTTCTATAAACAAATCTAAAACTTTAAAAGATGCCCTCATTTTTTCAACTTTAAGAGGACCACCTACTCCATGAAATTTATCTTCACCTTGTTGATTATCTTCAGATTTTTTAAAATAAGGCAAAACATCTTCCCAGGACCAACCTACGTTTCCAAGTTGTCTCCAATAATCATAATCATTGGATTGTCCTCTAATATATAACATTCCATTAATTGAAGAACTTCCTCCAAGTGTCTTACCTCTAGGAAAATTCATTTCTCTATTGTTAAGACCAGGTTCTATTTCAGTTTTAAAACACCAATCTGTATTAGGATTGTGCATAGTTTTAAAATAACCTCCGGGAATGTGTATCCAGGGGTTAGTATCTTTGCCTCCAGCTTCTAATAATAAAACTGTAATTTTAGGATTAGATGATAATCTGTTAGCTAAAACGCATCCTGCTGATCCAGCTCCAATTATAATATAATCAAATCGTTCCATTTGAGGTTGAAATATATTTATAAGTTAAAGTATGACAAAAAGTAATACAATTTTAACTTGTTTAGGTTGAAATATCATGCTCTCTATTGTCCAATTAATATTTTATTAATTTATAAAGGGGAAAATATGAGAAAAATCATAACCTTGTTTTTAGGTATCGTTGTGCTTATCGGTTTTTCGGTGGCAGCGAACGCTAAAACATTAAAATGCCAAACCGTTATTGCTGCAAAAGCTGACGAAGTTGTAATGTTAAAAGACTTCGGTCAAACAGTAACAGATCTTACGGGTGGCTCTGTTAAATTCGAAATTTTACCAAAAGGTGCTGTAGTTGGAGTTAAAGAAACATTAGACGCAGTTGACAAAGGACTGCTTGATTGTGGCTTTGCTTGGACACACTACTGGTCTGGTGAACACCCAGCAGCTATGCTATTTGGTTCTCCGGTTGCAGGGGCAGGTGTAGGAATTGACAATATCGCGTTTTTATCTTGGTTCCAATATGGTGGTGGTAAACAATTATACGACCAACTTTGGAAAGAAATGAAAAGAGATATTAAAGGTTTAATGCTTCAACCAGTTGGTCCAGAAGCTCTAGGTTGGTTCAAAGAACCGATTAATAGCATGGATGACTTTAGAAAGTATAGATTTAGAACTCCTCCGGGAATTCCAGGTCAAACTTATAAAGATATTGGAGTAGCGTCTGTTGCAATGGGTGGTGGAGATATTCTTCCAGCTCTTGAAGCAGGAACAATTGATGCAGCTGAATGGTGTTGTCCTAAACCGGACTTAGTTTTTGGTTTCTACAAAGTACTTAAAAATTACTACTTACAAGGTTTACACCAAGTTGTTGTAAATGCTGACTTATACATCAATGGCAAGGTATGGAGAGGCTTAACTGACCATGAGAGAAAAGCTATGGAAGTTGCAGCTGATGCATCTTTATCAAAATCTATGAGTTATAGAATTTACGAGAACGGTAAAGCTCTTCATGAACTTACTACTAAACATGGAGTAATTTTACATGATACTCCTGAAGATTATTTTCCAGCATACATGGCCGCTGCTAAAGCGAGCTTAGAAAAAAATGCAGCTGAAAATGCATTCTTTAAAAAAGTTTGGGATTCTCAAAAAGCATTTGCTGATATAGCAGTTCCTTTTTGGTCAGGTGCTCAAATGTCAAATGCTAAACTAGGAATGGCTCACGCGGCAACATTAAAATAGTAGTTTTAAAAGGTTATAAAAATATTTAAAATAAAGCGGACTTAATAGTCCGCTTTATTTATTTTGGGACAAACTATGAGTGATGAACCAACGAAATTAGATATTTCAGATGAAATGATCGCAGAGCGTCGATCAGAATTTGGTAAAATGCCAGACGATATGCCTAAATGGATGGCATCAACAATTACAAAAATAGATTTATTTAGTAAGTGGACTGGCAATATTGTTTGCTGGATCGCAGTCCCCCTTATATTTACTATGGTTTACGAAGTATTTGCAAGAAAGCTTTTTACAGCTCCAACAATGTGGGCATACGATATGAGTAGATTTCTATATGGCGCTTTATTTATGCTTGGAGCCGGTTATGCATTATCAAAAGGAGTTCATATAAGAGCAGATTTTTTATACAGAAATTTTAAAGTTAAAACTCAAGGTATCGTAGATGCAGCATTGTATATTTTATTTTATTTTCCAGGACTTTTATTCTTTTTTTATATGACAACTGGTTTTGTTCAAGAATCAATCATGAGAAGTGAACGGGGAATGGATACATCCTGGATGCCTTACATGTGGCCAATTAAAGCTTGTTTGTGGTTTGGTATATTATTTTTGCTCATTCAAGGGGTTTCGGAAGTTTTAAAGAGTTATTACGCAGCAACTCGAGGAAAGTGGCCTAATCAAAAATGATAGCAGAAATAATTAGTCCAGCTACTTTAGGTTTTATATTAGTTGCAGTCATGTTATTTGCAATTTTTATTGGTTTTCCCATTTCATTTACTTTAATTTTTTTGGGCTTTGTTTTTGGTTATCTAGGTTTTGGACCATTGGTTTTTTACTTAATGACTTTACAGTTTTCGATGGTAATGACCGAACAAGCTCTCGCCGCCGTACCGCTCTTTATCTTTATGGGTATTATGATGGAACAAGCTGGTTTAATGGAGAGATTGTTCTCTTCCGTTCAGCTTATGTTGTCTAGAGTAAGAGGCTCCTTATATTACGCGGTACTTTTTGTTTCTGTAATATTTGCAGCTGCTACAGGTATAGTAGGTGCATCGGTTACTATTCTTGGAATCATGGCCGCCAAATCGATGAACAAATCTGGTTATGATGTTAGGTTGGCTGCAGGGACAATTACAGCAGGAGGAACTTTAGGAATTTTAATACCTCCAAGTATTATGTTGGTTGTAATGGGTCCGATTATGGAAATTCCAGTTACAGATTTGTTTGCAGCAGCGATATTTCCAGGAATAATGCTAGCACTGCTATATGCGGCTTACATCACATTTCGTTGCTGGAAGAATCCGAGCTTAGGTCCGGTTTTACCAGAAGAAATGAGAGCAACAAGCATGAAACAGGTTTTGGTTGAATTTTTTCTAGGTTTAGTTCCACCTGCGGCATTAGTCTTTGCAGCTTTAGGAAGTATTTTATTTGGTTTTGCCACACCAACAGAGGCAGCAGGTTGCGGTGCTATGGGTGCTTTGCTTTTGGCATTAGCTTATAAAAAATTAACTCTGCCAAAATTACAAGCAGTATTAGTAAAAACTTTAGAAATTACAGCTCTAATCATGGTGTTAGTGGCAGCATCAAACTTTTTTGGATCTGTTTTTTCAAAATTGGGTACCCCGATGGTTCTCACAGAATTTTTGTTAAACCTGGAAGTAAATAAATATTTTATTCTCTTCATAGTTATGGCAATGATTTTTTTATTAGGATGGCCTTTAGAATGGGTACCAATCGTGCTTATTATTATTCCGATAATTCTTCCTTTAATTGAAAGTCTAGAATTTAATTTAACTTGGTTTGCTATTTTGGTAGCGGTAAATTTACAAACAGCATGGCTATCCCCTCCAGTAGCCCTTTCAGCATACTTTTTAAAAGGTGTCGTTCCTGAATGGGATTTAAAAGATATTTATATCGGTATGATGCAATTTATGGTTCTCCAAATAATTGGTTTGATAATAATAATAATTTTTCCAGAAATTGTTCTCTGGTTGCCTAATTATATTTATGGTAAATAGATTATTGTTATGTCTATTAAATATTTGAAAAAAGCGATTAAAACATCATCAACCGATGATCACAAAACTCGTAAAGTAGTTGAGGAAATTTTAAATGATTTGGAGAAAAGGAGAGAAGAGGGGATAAAAGAAATTTCAAAAAAATTTGATAAATATGAAGGAGAAGTTGTTGTTTCAAAAGAAAAAATAGAAGAGGCAAGTAAAAAAGTAGATCAGAAAACCAAAGACGATATTCAGTTTGCTCACGAAAGAATAAAAAGATTTGCCGAACACCAATTAAAACATTTAAACAATGATTTTGAAGTTGAACTGTCAGAAGGTTTATTTGCAGGACAACGATTAATTCCTATTGATACAGTTGGATGTTATATTCCAGGAGGTCGGTATGCTCATATTTCATCTGCAATTATGGCAATCACTCCAGCAAAAGTTGCTGGTGTTCGAACAATAATTACAGCAAGTCCACCAAAAGATGAAAATGGAGCTAATGCTGGAATTATTTATGCAGCAAATTTGTGTGGAGCTGATGCAATTATGAATCTAGGTGGTATAGCAGCCATTGGATCTTTAGCATACGGATGTTTTGGAAATCCTGCTGTTGATTTTTTAGTAGGAGCGGGCAATCAATATGTTGCTGAGGCTAAACGGATATTATTTGGAAAAGTGGGAATAGACCTTTTTGCTGGCCCAACCGAAATTGCTATTATTGCAGATAATACTGCTGATAAAGAAATTGTTGCAGCTGATATCGTAGGTCAAGCTGAGCACGGTTACAATTCACCGGGCTGGGTTTTTACTACAGATAAGTCGCTAGCGGAATACGTTATGAAACGAGTACCTGAATTAATTCAAGAATTACCAGAGGGACCTAAAAGTAGCGCAGAGCCAGCATGGAAGGATTACGGAGAAGTTATTTTATGTGACACAAACGAAGAAATGGCCAAAATAAGTGATCAATATGCCTCTGAACATCTAGAAGTACATGCAGATAAATTAGATTGGTGGCTAAAGAGACTTAGAAATTATGGATCTTTATTTTTGGGAGAAGAAACTACAGTTGCATACGGAGATAAATGTTCTGGACCAAATCATATTCTACCAACCAAGGGAGCGGGAAGATATACAGGAGGATTATACGTTGGAAAATTTATTAAATGTCTAACATTCCAAAGAATGAGCAAAGAGTCTAACAAAGTAGTCGGAGCAACTGCCGCAAGACTTGCTAGAGCCGAGGGTATGGAAGCACATGCAAGAACAGGCGATATTAGGCTAAAAAAATACGGCCATTCTTAATTAATAAATTTGAAAAGTGATAAGTGTAACTTTTTTTTCAATAGATTAAATAATGAATAAATTTGATTTAAATAACAGAGTTGCGGTAGTAACTGGTGGTGCCCAAGGTTTTGGTTTCGCTATAACTGAAAGATTCATTCAATCTGGCGCAAAAGTTATAATTTGGGATATAGATAAAGAAGCGGCAGAAATTGCACTAAAAAAAATAAATTCGGAAAGATGTTTTTATCAAATTGTTGATGTAAAAAATTTTGAAGGAATAATAAAGAATTTAAATGATATTGAAAACAAACATGGTAAAATAGATATTTTTATAAATAATGCTGGTATTGCAGGAAAAAATACAACGGTTGTTGAATACCCATTAGATGAATGGAATAAAGTAATCGATTTAAATTTAAACGCAGTTTTTTATTGTTGCAAGGCTGTAGTTCCTTTTATGTTAAAAAATAACTACGGAAGAATAGTAAACATTGCATCAATAGCTGGTAAAGAAGGAAATCCTAACGCAAGTGCTTATAGTACATCAAAAGCAGGAGTTATTGGATTAACTAAATCTTTAGGCAAAGAACTTGCTTTGAAAAATATTGCAGTAAATTGTGTTACTCCTGCAGCTGCTAAAACAAGAATTTTTGATCAAATGACGGAAAAACATATTGATTATATGTTATCTAAAATACCACGTAATCGATTTGCTAAAGTGGAAGAACTTGCTTCACTTGTAGCTTGGTTGGTAAGCGAAGAAAATTCTTTTTCTACTGGTGCTGTTTTTGATTTAAGTGGTGGAAGAGCTACCTATTAAAATATAATTGATAAATATACATTACAAAACAATTTTAGCTTATCACATCAAAATTGGATTTAAACTTATCACTTATTGTAATACCAAAACCTGGTAGGTTATCATTTAAATCAATAAAGCCATTTTTTGGTTTGGGCTCTCCTTCAAAAAGATAATAAAATAACTCGTTTCCTATTTCTACCTGGTTAACAGGAAAATATTCTGAGAATGGACAAATGGAATTTGCCATTGTTAAGTGATAATTGTGCATCTGCCCTGCATGAGGAACTACGGGAACATTATATTGTTCAGCTAGTATATTTATTTTTTGTGCAGCAGTTATTCCACCAACTCGATTTGCATCATATTGAATATAACTCACTGCTTTCATCTCCAAAAGATGTTTAAACCCATAAAAATTAAACTCATGTTCTCCTCCAGCTATAGGAATTGAACCCATAGCGTTTAGTTCAGAGTAACCACTAATATCATCAGGAATAACAGGTTCTTCCAACCATTTTGGTTTAAATTTAATTAACTGTGGAATAATGCTTTTAGAATATTCTAAGTTCCATCCCATATAAGCTTCAAGCATTAGATCATTATCGTAACCAACCACTTCTCTTACAGCATTTACAAGATTAATATTTTTTTTTACACCTTCCTGCCCATCTTTAGGACCCCAACCAAAGCGCATTTTAAACATTTTAAAACCTTCTTTAAGATATGTATCAGCCTCTTTTTGAAGTTCGTTTATAGGTTGGCTATAAAGCTTTGAAGCATAAACAGGAATTCTTTCTTTTGTTCTATTTCCAATAAGCTTAAATACAGGTTTTTTTTTAATCTTACCCATTAAGTCCCAAATCCCAAGATCAATTGCCGATATTCCAATCATGCCTATTCCTTTCCTTCCCCATGCCATTGTATTTCTATACATTTTTTCCCAAAGATATTCATAATCAAACGGGTCTTCTTCTATTACTAAATCTTTTAAATAACAGTCTATTGCTTTCTTGGTAACTTGTGGCGCTAATGCTGCATTACCTATACCTACAGTTCCATCATCCGCTATTACTTCACAAACTAACCATTCGTGGAAACGAAAGGATTTCATTTTGTCTCCTTTTTCACGAAGTAAATCAGTAGGATTTGTACAGAAATTTTGAGCTGGCGAAACAATCGGACCAGTCCATTTATAGATTGTAGTTTTTATATCTTTTATTTTAGTCATGATAATAAATTTTCACTTAATTTTAGAGCTATTTTAAATGATTCAATAGTTGGCTTTATATTTGCAATATTTTTACCAACAATATCAAACGCTGTACCATGAGCAGGAGTTGTTATTGGTATTGGTAAACCTCCTTGAACAGTAACTCCACGATCAAAACCAAAAGCTTTAAGACCAGATTGTAATGCGTCATGATACATTCCAACTATACAATCATGATTTTTATTTTTGAAAGCAGTAATGAAAGAAGTATCACAAGGTAATGGCCCATCGACATTCATACCATTTTTTTTTGCCTCTTCAATTGCAGGTATAATTTCATCTTTTTCTTCTGTACCAAATTCAGCATGTGGATTTAATGCTTGTACAGCTATTCTTGGATTTTTAATTCCGTTTAATTTCATAGTTTTGTTAATTAATTTTATTGGTTTTAAAATGTTTTCTTTTTTAATATGATTAGGAACATCTTTCAGCGGCATATGTGATGTTACTCTTGCAGTCCAAAAATTATCAACAACATTAAATTCACAAAAATAACCTTTTACCTCAAGTTTATCCGCCATTAGGTGTAGTTCGTCTTCATATTTACTTCCTGCCAATTTCATACTTGTTTTGTTATATGGTGCAAAATTTATTGCATGAATTTTATTTGATTTTGTTAAATCTAATGCGTAATTCAAAGCATTTAAAACTGTTTCTCCTGACTCTGCTGAACACTCTGATAATTTATAATTTATGTTTTTATCTTTAGAAATATCTAGAAAAAATTTATTTCCTTTTTCAAAATTTATTTCTTCAAATTTTTCTACAAAATTAAGATTATGAGAATTCCCTGTAATTTTGTTTCCATTTTCTAAAATATTTTTTTCCCCTATTACAATTATATTTGCTTGGTCTAATTCATTTTGCGAGAGTAATTTTGATACTAATTCAGGACCGATTCCGGAAGGATCTCCTAAAAGTATAGCAATATTTCTTTTTTTATTAGTCATTTTTTTCTTACGGTTTCTAACAGATTATGTTTAAATTATTAAATATAAATCAACAAATGAGAAAGGGAAATAATGAAAAAAACATTTAAACTTTTACTAGCAGCTGTATTCTTGGTAACTGAATTTTTTGTTGTATCATTGCCATTATTGGCTACTTCTGCAAAAGCAGATGGTGCTATCCAGGCAATAACGCATGCTGGTTTCGGCGGAGGAACTGACGTAACAACTAGAATGATGCTTTTAAGAGCTAGAAGAGTTCTTAAACAAGATATGCAATTGGTTAATAAAAAAGGTGGTGGTGGAGCCGTTTCTATGGACTACATGATGTCACTACCAGCTGATGGACAACACACTTTAACCTGGACTACTGGACATGCTGTTTCAATGGCTCTTGGTAAAACAAAAGTTAAATTAAGCGATATGCAACCTTTAGCAAGAGGAACTGATGATCCTCAATTGTTTGTTGTAAATTGTAAAGCAGATATTAAAGATGCTAAAACATTTATCAGCACTTCAAAATCAAAATCACTTAAATATGGAACTACTCATACAGGTGGAATTGATGATGTAAGCGCAATTGCTTTTACAAAAAAAGGTGGATTAAAAGATCCTACAATTGTTGCCTATAAAGGTGTTGCTCCAATTAAAACTAACCTTATTAAAGGAGATATTGATGTAGGTGTTTTAAACTTGGGAGAAGCATTAACTGAAATTAATGAAGGAACACTTTGTGTTGCAATAGTTCTCGCGAACAATAGAATGGCAAAAATAGGAGATAGTCCAACAGCTACAGAGTTAGGAATACCTGTTGTTTTGTCTACAGTCAGAGGATTTGTAACTAAAAAAGGTGCTCCAGCTGAAAGAGTAAAAGAGTTAGAAGCTGGAATGCTAAAAGCAATGAGTCACAATTACTATAAAAATTTCTTAACAGAGATAGGTCTTGATGAGTCAAGTGTAGTTGGTGCTGAAGAGTGGGGTAAGCAAATGGAAGTAATGCTTGCTGAAATGACAGCTCAACTTAAAGCTTTGGGTTATACTAATTAACTATTCGTTGTACACTTTTTCAAATGAATAGTGTACAAAATAAAAAAAGGGCAAACAAAAGTGGTTTGCCCTTTTTTTTTACTAATTCTTTTATAGTCTCATCCGTAATAATTATAATTTCTTCTGTTTTATTAATTGTTGCATTTACATTTGACATAGTTCCTCCAATTTTAAACCGAGGAATACAACCAGCTACATTTCCTAAAGCATTACTAGTTTTAATAATATTTTTAACCTTAATTGTTTATTTTTTATCTCTAAAGATTCCATGGAAAAAAGAAAAAAAATTACCAAAACAATTTTTTATAACTTTATATAATTTTATTTTATTTATTATTATTGCAAAGACTCTAGATTTTCTTCTAGCTATTTCAGTTTTATCATTTTTGGTTTCATATTTTTGGGGTGAACGAAGAATTATTTACTTACTATTAGTAAGCATATTGTTTCCTATCATTGTATTTGTATTATTTGAAACAATTTTGGGTTTAAGATTTCCACCAGGAATAATTACTAATATTTATTATAACTAGTATGGAAAATTTATATTTAATGATGGCACCTTTATTTAGTGCGAAACTATTAATAGTTTTATTTTTTGGAACTTTATTTGGTTTAATCCTTGGTGTTTTACCAGGACTGGGGCCTACTACTGGTGGAGCGTTAATTTTACCTTTTACAATGACGTTGGATCCACTTTCCGCAATAGTACTTTTAACATCAATTTATTGTGCAGGTACTTATGGAGGAGCAATTACAGCTATACTAATTAATACGCCTGGAACACCAGCAGCAGCAGCAACTTGTTTAGATGGTTATCCTTTAGCTCAAAAAGGTGAAGCAGGTAGAGCATTAGGAATGGCAACAGTCTCAAGCGCTATTGGAGGTATTTTTAGTGTAGTAGTTCTTGTTTTTTTTGCTCCATTATTAGCTCAACTTGCTTATGAATTTGGTCAACCAGAATATTTTGCATTAGCTATATTTGGTTTGACTATGCTTGCATCTATAGGCGATGGAAGTCCTATAAAAGAATTAGTAAAAAAAAAGGGCAAACCACTTTTGTTTGCCCTTTTTTTATTTTGTACACTATTCATTTGAAAAAGTGTACAACGAATA
>AZYB01000009.1 GCA_000513055.1 alpha proteobacterium SCGC AAA288-N07 | reverse complement strand
TAATCACACATAATGTTCATTATAGAGAAATTTTCCTTATCGCTTTATTTCCGTTAATTTTAGAATTAAAAGATAATAAAAATATAATATTTTTTAAATATTTTGTTCTATTTATTATTTCAAGATTAATTATTTTTTATTTTATTAACTACTACGTTTTTTTTAAAAAAATTTATGTATTACTTTATGTTAAGGCATTTTTGGATATAGTAATGATGTCTATATTTTTTGGATTAACGTTATTTTTTAATTTAAAATTAATAAAAAAATTGTTTAATTACAAGTCATAAGAAAAAATTGATGGTATAGAAATTTTATGAATTTTAATAAATTTTTATGTTATGTTAACTTAAATATAAATGATCGAACTTTTTAAAAAAAAATGTGTACCCTGTGAGGGAAATGTTTCAGCTTTTGATTATTCCGAGATACACAAATACTTGAAAAAAGTAAATGGTTGGGAAGTAAAACAAAATGATAAAAAAAATTATTACTTAGAAAAAAATTTCAAATTCAAAAATTTCTTATCCAGCCAAAAATTTATTAATTTAGCAGGGGATATTTCAGAAAAGGAAGGTCATCATCCAGATATTAGCTTTGGGTGGGGTTATGCTAAAATTAAAATTTTTACCCATGCAATTGGTGGTTTGTCCGAGAACGATTTTATTCTAGCAGCAAAAATTGATAATATTTCTAATGTTTAAAGTGTCTAGTTTTTGAAAAAACTAAGACAGTTCCCGTTTTATCAGCCAGTTTTATTATCTCCCTGTCTCTAATTGATCCTTGAGGTTGAATAACTGCACTAACTCCTGACTGAATTAATTTTTCAAGGCCATCTGTAAATGGAAAAAAAGCATCAGACGCAGCGACCGAATTTAAAAGATTTCTAAACTGAAACCTTTTGGCTTTATTTATCGCCAGGTCACAACTATCTAATCTGCTTGGTTGTCCTGAACCCACTCCTATTGTTGATTTATCTTTAACCAATACTATTGCATTTGATTTTACATATTTACAAATATTAAATGCAAAAATCAGACTTTCCATTTCATGTTTAGATGGTTTTTTTTTAGAAACTACTTTTAAATTTTTTTTATTAGTAATTAAATCATCCGAATCTTGATATAAAAAGTTTTTTTTATAAAAAAGAATATTTGAATTACCCTTATTTTGAAAGTTATGCGCGTTTATTAATCTTACATTCTTCCTTTTTTTTAAGATTTTCAAAGCGTCTCTTTCAAATTTATTTGCAATGATAATTTCAAAATAAAATTGGTTAAGTTTTTTTGCAAATTTTTTATTAATCTTAAAATTACACGATACTATTCCTCCATATGCACTTACAGGATCACAATTAAAAGCTAAATTAAATGATTTTAAATTATTTTTTTCTATTGAAACCCCACAAGGATTTGCATGCTTAATAATGACAGTTCCGTTATTTTTTTTAAAGAATTTAGAAATTGATAGAGCAGAAAAAATATCATTGTAATTATTAAAACTTAATTTTTTCCCGTGTAATTGTTTTATATTTATATTATTTTCATTTGAATAAATTGCAGCTTTTTGATGAGGATTTTCACCGTATCTTAAGTTTTCAATTAATTCTCCTGTAAAAGTTTTTTTATTTGGAAATTTAATATTGAATTTATCATTAAAATAATTTGCGATTATAGAATCATAATTTGCAATCTCATTAAATGCATTTACAGCCATTTGTTGTCTAAAGTTTAAAGATGTTGAACCTTTGTATTTATTTATTTCATTAACTACATCTATGTAATTTTTTGGATTTGTAATTACCAAAACATCATGAAAGTTTTTTGCTGCTGATCTAACTAACGCAGGACCACCGATATCAATACTTTCAATTATATTTTTAAAATCATTATTTTTTTTAATAACATTTTTAAAGGGATAAAAATTTACAATAACCAAGTCTATTTCTTTGAAATTGTTCTTGATAAGATCTATCCTGTGATTTTTATTATTTCTGATATTTAAAATTCCAGCATGTATTTTAGGATGAAGTGTTTTTACTCTACCTCCAAGGATTTCATTGGATTCAGTAAAACTTGAAATTTTAATATTTTCAAAACCAAATTTTTTTATTTTTTTGTATGTGTCTCCTGAACTAATAATTTCAATTTTATATTTGGAAAGAACTGGTAACAAACTTTTTAATAATGATTTGTCTGAAATAGAAATTAAAGCTCTTTTAATTTTAACTATATTTTTCATTAAGGTATTTTTTCAAAACTCCATTGGATCATTTGATTTTCTCCATTTGTCATTCCCGGAATATATATATTCTCATTTTCTATAATTTTATTCTTATTTCCTAAATAAATACCTTTTTCAATTAATACTTCCTTATTGTGACAACTAAACTTCCAACCTTCACCATTTTTTAAACTTAATAAAATAGATTGAGAATTTTGAGTTTTTACTATTTTTATTCCAGGATAAATATGGAATCTTATTCCGTAGCTTATATTACTAGCTTTATTGTTTTTAATTAAATTATCTGTTCCAAGGAAAATTTTTTCTTTTTTTAAAAATTTTATAGAACGTTCATGAATATAACCATATCTGCTTTGATATCCATTATGACTTGCAATAATATTCTCAAAATTTTTTTCGCTTTCAATTTTCTTATTTACAATTTTCAATCCTTCACGTAACTCATTTTCACGATAAATTTTAGAGGGATAAATTTTACTAAAAATGCATGAAGAATGATTATTTAAATATAAAGTTGAATGAGCCGCAGTAGATCTGCTTAGTAATTTTATTTTATTGCTTTTATTTATAGCAAAACCTAAATTACAAATTAATTTTTCTTCATTTGAAGTTATTTCAAATGATAGACAACCAGATTGATATTTCTTTGAATATTTGAAATCTGGAGAATTTCCAATATCCATTATAAAAACTATTTTTTTATCTTTAAATATAACATATCCACTTTTTTCTTTTGAATTATCATTAAAATTGTACTTAAGATAATTTAGATATTTTTCAAATTCTTCGTTTTTTACCTCCGAAGATCCATTAAAAAGTGGCAATTCATTCAAATTTTTTGATAAAAAATTATAAGATTTTCCACAATGAAAAATTATTTCTTCTAAATAATCAGGTATTTGGTTTTGTGATTCCTTTATCCATTCTTTTATTAAGATTAAATATTTAAGATAAATCATTAATTCGTCGGGGTTTCTAGATTTAGGAAATCCAAAACCATCAAAATAATTTTTGATAAATTTTTGAAGTATCGTTAAGCCTGATTTGTAATGTTTGTATTGATTTTTAAAAGTTAAGCCAACTAAAATTAATGACGAACAACAAGTTAATTTACTTTCGTCATTTTCCAAACTATCGATATTTATCGCAAGGTGATTAGCTTGTTTTGTGATATTTGAAATAAATTTTTCTTTATATTTTAAACTACACCCATCTATAGTTAAATTAGAATTTGATATCCAGGCAATTAGTCTTTTACAGAGTATATCTAATTTCCACGTCTCTTCATTAAAATTATTATTTTTGTCAATCCAATTTTCAATAATATTTTGCGCCGAAGTTTTATTTGTTTTTATATCTAGGAAGGTAAGCCATAGAAAATTATGTAAATTTTTAAATTCTAATTTATTTTTAGAACTTAATTTCCAAAGAGAATTTAAAGAATAACTTTCAATTTTAATTTTTTTTTTATTAAAATGAGTTATGGAATTAATTATATGTAAACTTGGCTTGTAATCTAATTTAGAAGACAAATTATTTGATATTTTTTTGTTATAAAAATTTGATTTAAAATAAAATATTTTTAGTTCAAATAAAAAAGATTTACAAATTAATAAAAAGTATTCACTTATACTTTTTATTTTTTGCATTAAATTAAAGATTTCTTAGTGTCTCAATATTTTTTTTAATATTACCTTTATTATTTTTAAATATTGTTGTACCTGAAACTAAAATATCAACACCCGCATTTTTAGCTATTTTTGCATTATCAAAATTAATTCCACCATCTATTTCAATTTCTACAGAGAGTTTTTTTTGATCTATTTCTTTTCTTAACAACCTAACTTTTTCTAATGTTTCTTTAATAAATTTTTGACCTCCAAAACCTGGGTTTACACTCATTATCAAAACTAAATCAATTAAATTTAGTACAGGAAGAACTTTTTCTATAGTTGTTTCTGGATTGAGAGATATACCTGCTTTTTTACTAAATTTTTTAATTTCATTGATTGTTTCAATTAAATTATTTGTTGTTTCCGGATGTATTGTAATTATGTCAGCTCCGGCTTCTGCAAAATTTTTTATATATTTGTGAACAGGAGATATCATTAAGTGTACATCTAAAGGCAAAGAAGTGTGTTTTTTAAGATCTTTTATTATTTCTGGACCTATTGTTATGTTTGGAACAAAATGTCCATCCATTACATCTATATGAATTAAATCAGCGCCAGCTTTTTCTAACTCAGAAATTTCTACACCTAATTTAGCAAAATCTGCTGATAAAATTGAAGGGGATATTTTAATTGTTGAAGTCATAGGAAAATTTATATTTTTATATTTTGATAAAGTCAAAAAAAGGTTTTAAAAAAACCATTCATTAAATTTTTAAAATCTATTTATTCTTTCTGTTTTCAACTAAACCATCAACAACAGTAGGATCGGCCAAAGTAGTGGTATCTCCAAGTTGATCATGTTCATTAGCTGCAATTTTTCTTAAAATCCTTCTCATTATTTTTCCTGATCTAGTTTTAGGTAAACTAGAAGCAAATTGTATAATATCAGGTTTGGCTATTGCTCCGATTTGTCTTCTAACCCAAAGTTTCAAGTCTCTATCTAATTCTCCAGAAGGTTTTTCACCAGAATTTAAAGTTACATAACAATAAAGTCCATTTCCCTTTATATCATGCGGATAACCCACAACTGCAGCTTCAGCAACTTTTGGATGGGCAACAAATGCACTTTCTATTTCTGCGGTACCGAGATTATGTCCTGATACAATTATTACATCATCGACACGTCCAGTTATCCAATAATATCCATCTTTATCTCTCCTGCATCCATCGCCAGTAAAATATTTTCCATCATATTGTGAAAAGTATGTATCAATAAATCTTTGGTGATCTCCATAAACTGTTCTCATTTGTCCTGGCCATGATTGAGCTATGCAAAGCCTTCCTTTGCAGGCTCCTTTTAGAGTTTGTCCTTTTTCATCAACAATGACTGGTTTAATTCCATAAAATGGTTTTGTTGCTGAACCAGGTTTTAAATCTATTGCCCCTGTTTGAGGTGAAATTAATATTCCGCCTGTCTCAGTTTGCCACCACGTATCTACTATTGGACATTTAGAATTACCCACTGTTCTAAAATACCACATCCAAGCTTCTGGATTAATAGGTTCTCCAACGGTACCTAAAAGTTTAAGAGATTTTCTGCTTGTTTTTTTAACTGGAACTGACCCTTCTTTCATGAGGGCTCTAAGAGCAGTTGGAGCTGTATAAAAAATATTAACTTTATATTTATCAACTATTTCCCACCATCTGGAACTATCAGGATAATTTGGTACCCCCTCAAACATTACTGTTGTGGCTCCATTAGCTAAAGGTCCATAAATAATGTAGCTATGTCCCGTAACCCAACCAATATCAGCAGTACACCAATAAATATCTTTTTCTTTATAATTAAAAATGTATTGGTGTGTCATTGAAGTATAAACCATGTATCCACCTGTGGTGTGTAAAACACCCTTAGGTTTTCCAGTTGATCCCGAAGTATAAAGAATAAATAGTGGATCTTCTGCGTTCATTTCTTCTGGATCACATTCATTGGAAACTTTTGAAGTAATGTCATGATACCAAACATCTCTGTTGTTAACCCAATTGATTTCATTCCCTGTTCTCTTTATAACGATGCATTTTTTTATATCTCGACATTTAGTTAGAGCTTCATCTGTAGTTTTTTTTAATGGAATAATTTTACCACCTCTTATACCCTCATCAGCTGTAATTATATAATCAGAATCACAATCATTTACTCTTCCAGCTATTGAATCTGCTGAAAAACCACCAAAAATAATAGAGTGTATTGCTCCAATTCTTGCACAAGCTAGCATCACAAAAGCAAGTTCAGGAATCATAGTTAAATAAATTGTAACCCTGTCTCCCTTTTTAATCCCTACGCTTTTTAATCCATTGGCAGCCTTGCAAACGTTGTTATAAAGTTCTTGGTAACTAATGGTTTTAGAGTCCTCGGGATTATCTCCTACCCAAATTATTGCTGTTTTATTTTTTCTTTTATCAAGATGTCTATCTATGCAATTTATAGAAGCATTTAAAGTACCGTCATAATACCATTTTATTTTAACATTTGTCTTACTATAGTTTATATCTTTTACTTTTGTATAAGGTTTGATCCATGTAATTCTTTTTCCTTCTTTCCTCCAAAAATTTTCATTATTTTTGATGGATAAATTATATTTTTTTTCATATACTTTTTTGTTTATGTAGGCTTGTTTTGACCAAGCTTTAGAAGTTTTAATAATCAGCTCTTTTTCTGATTCTGGAATAATTTTTTTTCTAACTTTTGACTTAACTTTTTTTATTTTTTTTCTAACTTTTGACTTAACTTTTTTTATTTTTTTTCTAACTTTTGATTTTTTTTTGTTTTTTTTAGCCATGAATTTCTCTTTAATATAGATTCATTTTACCTATCTTACATATTTTTTTCCAGTATTTTGTATTAACTTCCATAACAGATAATCGCTTTTGTTTTATTAGTACAAATTCTTTAAAAAACTCATTATTTTTGATATCTTCCAAAGTTACTGCTTTTGTTAATTTAACTTCAGCACGAACAAGCACCGATACAAACTTTTTAGTTTTATCTGACTTATCAATAAAATGTTCTTTAATTATTTTAACAATTCCTACTATTTTTTTTTCTTTGCCTGTATGATAAAAAAAACATAAATCATTTTTTTTCATACTTTTCAAATTTCTGGATGCTTGATAATTTCTTACTCCATTCCATTCTGCAATTTTATTTTTTGAATTTAATTGATTCCCCCAAGACCAATTTTCGGGCTCAGTTTTGAGCAACCAAAATTTCATTTATATTCTTTCAGTTATTATTCGTAAAAAAAATATTATATAGATATATTTAATATTATTATAATATACTAATTTATGGATAAACAAGAGAAACAACAAATACGTTTAAAAGTATGGCAAAAGCTAAAAAATGTTGCTTTACCAGACTCAAGATTTCATTTGAATTTTGAAGAATATATTCCTGATTTTAAAGATAGTGTAAATGCTCATGAAAAAATTATTAAAAGTGAAGAATACAAGAAATCAAAGTTATTATTCATTACCCCCGATAATTGCCTAACAACAATAAGAGAACAAGCAATTAAAGATGACAAAGATATAATTGTTTCAACATATGGGATCTATAGGGGATTAATTTTAATCACAAAAAATATGGTAAATAAAGGAAATGAAGTTTTTGCAAGTACCCTAGATGGTTTAGAGCATTTTGGTAAAAATATTTCCCTAAAAGAAATTAAGAATTTAGGAAAAATAGATTTAATGTTAACAGGTGCATCCGCTGTATCAAAGAATGGGGTTAGGTTCGGAAAGGGACATGGTTTTTTTGATCTTGAATGGGGAATGTTTGCTGATTTAAAAATTGTTGATGAAAATACATCCATTATTGCAGTGGTCCATGATGTACAAGTAGTTGATTTTGATCTTGAGCCAAGCGAAACAGATATAATAGTTGATTTGATAATTACCAATAAACAAAAGTTATCCACAAACAGAAATAAAAGTCGACCTTCTGGAATTTACTGGAATTTACTAGAAAAAGGTATGTTAGAAGCAACTCCACCATTACGAGAACTAAAAAAAATCTTAGATAAAAAATAAATTTAAATAAAAACAAGAATCAAATTACTTTCTTTATATACTTTAAATAATGTCATAGTGTATTACCCTCGTAGAATCATTTAGGGAGGAAAAATATGAGTACAAAATCTGGAACTGGAATTTTTGTAGCTTCAGCTATTTGGGCAGCCGCTATAGTTGCTTCTGCTTATCTATGCTCAATGCTTTTATCAATTCCAGGGGCAGCTGGCGCAAGTTTCTTTTGGTTACCATGTATATTTATGGTAACGGGAGCAATTTGGTTTGGACCATACGGATGGATAGCAGCCGCCATAGGAACATTTATAGGAGGTGCTTTGGCAGGTAATCCAATAGCTATTAATATTGGTCAAAACCCAATTCCTGCTTTTTTTGCAAATACTCTACTTCTTTATTATTTGTTTAAAGCAATGAAAATTGACTTGTCTAGTGGTCAAGCTAATAGTGCAGATTTAGTTAAAAGTACCGTTTTAGTTGCAGTAACTATAATTGTTGCAATGATAGCAGGTTATTACCTAGCTCCATCTTTAGGAATTTGGGGAAGAGTAATTGCTGGTTTAATATGTGTAGTTGGTTGGTATATTTTAGCACAAACAACTAAAGCAGCATTTAAACTCGATGAAAACGTGTTCAAGGCAGTAATTGCAGTTGTAATAGCTAGCGTAGTAAGTGCAGCAATGGGGGCTTATGTTTGGGCTAGCATTGGTGAAATGGGTGCATCAGCTTGGACAATAGTTTTCCCTGGTTGGGCAATGGGAGACATAGTGGCAAGCATACTTGGTCTTGGTGTCTTATTTTCTTTGACGGGCGAAATGAAAAGAAGAGGTCTATCAACCTATTAAGTTTTATAAAAACTATAATGAATGGGTTTAGATCAAAAAAATAGATTTGGAATGGGGGCATTAGCCCCCCTTCCAAGATTTATTTTCTTTGTTGTATTAAGTTTAGCTAGCACTTTTTTTACTTACAATTGGGCAGGCGTAGCTGTTTCAGGAATCGTTGTAACAATCATATATTTATCAGGAAGAGTATATTTCAAGTTAGGTTTAATAACTTGTACCGTAGCAGGATTTTTAAGTTTCGTAGGAAATATATTTATCCATCATTCTGGCAATATTATTTTGACTCTTGGGCCACTAACTCTAACAGAAGGAGGTTTAGAGACAGGCGCTATACTAGGATTAAGATTATTTTTTATGATCCTTTTTGCTATTGCCTATATTTCTGTAACTTCTTTAGAAGATTTATTTGATACCGCAAAATCATTAAAACTTCCTCACAAAGGTCAAATATATTTAATGATTGTTCTTAGATATATAGATTTACTAAATAAAGAATTTACCACATTACAACAATCAATGGCTATTAGAGGTATAAAATGGGAAGGCTCAGTTTTAGATAAAATCCAAGGTTTAAGATTAATACCTGTTCCTATGATATTTAGATTAATTGGTCATATTAACCAACAAAGTTTAGCTGTAGATAATCTTGGAGGAACCTCAACATCACAATCTTTTATCAATACAAAAAATAGTAATAAATTTGAAATATTAAAAGCCTCAACAACATATAATTTAAGTAAAGATATGCCTGATAATGATTTTGTTCTTAAAAATATAAATTTACAGTTTAATAAAGGTGAAAAAATAATGTTAATTGGAGAAAATGGATCAGGAAAAAGTAGTACTTTGATTTTATCTCGAGGATTATTTTCAAGAACTATTGGTCAATATACTGGTACAATTAACATATTTGGAAATAATACAGAAGATTTAACTCTTGGAGAATTATCTCAAATAGTAAGAATAGTTTTTCCAAGTGCTGCACATGGGCTTGTTGGAATAAGAATAGATGATGAATTAGAATTAAGTCTTTTAAGGTCAAAAATTGATAAATCAAAGTGGAAGGAGCAAAAATTAAAAATTCTTAAACTAGTAGGTC
Source organism: alpha proteobacterium SCGC AAA288-N07 (assembly GCA_000513055.1). Classification (GTDB taxonomy): domain Bacteria; phylum Pseudomonadota; class Alphaproteobacteria; order Pelagibacterales; family Pelagibacteraceae; genus AAA240-E13. Next base: position 23,199 of record AZYB01000009.1, on the reverse strand, counting down.
TAGATGAAAGTTTTCTAAAGAGAAAAACTTTATCTTTGTCAGGTGGCCAACAACAAAGGGTTGCGATTGCTTCCGCTTTAATTGCTGAACCAGAATTGCTTCTTTTTGATGAAGTTACTGGTCAATTAGACCCTGTAGGAAAGGAAGAAGTTATTGAATCCATAAATCGAATTAGTTCAGATCAATCAATAATACTATCGGAACCAAATTTAAATCCTCTCGAATTTGATAAAATATATTTAGTAAAAGATAAAGCTATAGAATTAATAGATAAAAGTAATAAAGATTTTATAAAAATTTTAAAGGAGTCAGGAAGAAGAGTTCCATTATTAGTAGAATTAGGTTTCAAATTTTCGCCTAGTAAAAATATAGATAATATTGAATATTATTTAAATAATTTAAAAGAGCTAGTATCTAAAAACGGCGATATTAAAGATTATTTTTTGCCTAAAAGAGAAAAAAGTGAAAATGTAAATCAAAACATTATTCAAACAGAAAACCTTTGTTTTTCATATGACAAAAAAAATAATGTTTTAAATAATATAAATTTAAATTTTAAAAAAAATGAATTAACTGCAATACTAGGGGCAAACGGTTCAGGAAAGTCGACACTAAGTTTAGTACTTAGCTATGCATTAAAACCTACAAAAGGTAAAGTAATTAAAGATAAAAACATAAGAATAGGATATATATTTCAAGAACCATCTTATCAAATTCTTTCAACTACTGTAAGGGAAGAGTTAGCATTTGGTCCTAAGCAACTTAAATTTAAAAAAGATCAAATTGATAAAATAACTTTATTTGAAAGTGAAAGATTTGGTTTAGAATTAAATCAAAACCCTATTAATTTATCCCCTGAAAATTTAAGAAAATTAACAATTGCATCTATACTTGCAATTGACCCCGATATAATTATTTTTGATGAACCAACAAATACTCTGGATGAAAATGAAATAACTAAATTAATGAAAATTATAGAAGAACTTAATAAAGAAGGTAAAACAATTATATTAATAACTCATGATATTCATCTAGCATGGAATTATGCAGAAAGACTTATCATTATGAAAGATGGAAAAATTGAAATTGATGGCCCAACCGATAGTATTATGAAAGATGAAGACAAGCTAAGAACTTGTAATATCACTGTTCCAAATATTGCAAAATTATATAATAAATATTTATCTTTAATAAACTAAATTTTTAAAATTTCTCTTTTAAATTTTGAATATAAAATAGTTGAAAAATTGTTCATTTGCTTCATGTTTAATTTTGCTTCTTTATCAAACTTTTCTAAAGCGCCCTTTCCGAATTGAGCTTCTAAAGCAAACTTATATTCAGGAACGCATCCCCAATCATTGACAGTTGTGTTTTTAATTTCAATATGAAATTGAATTCCATAGGCATGACTTTGGTATTTAAAAATCTGGTATTTTGTTGTTTTAGAAGAAGCTAAAAGAGTAACATCTCTATTACTTTCAAGATTTTTAACCTCATAGGAATGCCATTGAAGGGCTTTGATTTTATCTGGAAATGTAGAAAAAAGAGTATCATTTTCCTTAGCTCCTGAGAAATCTACATTCATTATGCCAATTTCTGCAGGATCGGATTTTACTACTTTGCCTCCAATCGCTTCTCCTAAAAGTTGACATCCTAAACAAAAGCCAAAAAAAGGTTTTTTTAAGTTAATAACAAATTCTTTTATTGTGTTTTTTTCTTCAATAAGCCAAGGATGTTTTTTTTCCATCCAAGTATCCATAGGGCCACCCATGCAAAACATTGCATCGAATTGATTCAAATTATTTGGAATTTTATCTCCCTCGTCCAATTCTATAGTCGTAAGCTTCCATCCATCTGTTAGCATCAAATCTTTAATATACCCTGGATCTTCAATTTTTATGTGTTGCAAAATTATTGCATCCATGATTTTTCAAAGTTTAAAAGTTTTTTTTTAAGAATTATTCCTCCAGTTGAAGAAAAGCCACCCATAGTCCCATCAGATCTAATTTCTCCATAGCTTTTTGTTTTACCTATTTTAATCTTAGTTAATTCATACCAAACTTTTTTTTGGAAATGATTTCCTTTAATAAGAAAATTAAATTTTATTTTTTTTTTCTTTTTATTAAAAAAACTATTAATTTTAATTTTAAGATTTCTTAAATTATTGCTTGTGCCTTTATTTTTATGTTTCTCGAATTTAATCCTTACTACCTTTCCTTTTTCTTCAAAAGTACTAATCCAACCAAATTTTGTTTTAAATGACAAAGAATTCACAACGTACTATACTAAATCTTTATGACTATTTATGCATTATCATCTGGACCGGGTATTTCTGGCATTGCTGTAGTGAGGGTGTCAGGAAAAGATACGGCTAAGGTTGTAAAAAAAACTGACAGATGAGAAATTACCACCACCAAGAGTAGCTACACTCAAAAAACTCTACAAAATCGACACAAATATGCTAATTGATGAAGGGGTAATTTTATGGTTTCCAGGACCCAAAAGCTACACAGGCGAAGATTTAGCAGAATTTCATGTGCATGGTAGCAGAGCGGTGATCTCTGCTTTACATTCTTCAATTTCAAAAATAAAAAATTGTAGGTTGGCTGAGCCAGGAGAGTTTACAAAGATTGCATTTCAGAATGGCAAGGTAAATTTATTAAAAGCCGAGAGCATTGCAGATTTAATTTCTTCCGAAACTGAGATTCAAAGGAAACAGGCAATAAAAGTTATGAGCGGCAAGTCGTCTAGCCAATTTAATTCATGGAGAGACAAACTTTTGAAAATTTTATCTCATATTGAAGCAAAAATAGATTTTCCAGATGAAGATTTACCATCTGACATTCTTTTAGAAATAAGAAAAACTTCAGAACAAGTTTCAAAAGAAATAGAAAAAGTTTTAGACGATCAAAGAGTAGGAGAACGAATTAGAGAAGGTTTTAAAATTGCTATTGTTGGGCCAACGAACGCCGGTAAATCCAGCCTTTTAAATTATCTTTCAAAAAGAGATGTAGCAATTGTTTCTGAAATTGCAGGTACCACAAGAGATGTAATTGAAACGCATCTTAATTTAGACGGGTATCCGGTTGTAATTTCAGACACAGCGGGAATAAGAGAATCAAAAAATGAAATAGAAAAAAAAGGGATTAAACTTGCTGTAAAAAAGGCTGAGGATGCTGATCTAAAGCTTGTTATTGTAGACGCAAAAAATGTTGATTTTGCTGGTGTTTTGAGAGATTTGGTGCATAAAAATGCCATTTTAGTGATTAATAAATCAGATTTATTAAATGGAAAATTAAACAAACAAATTAAAAATTATGACCATGTTTTAGTTTCAGTAAAAAATAATTTAAATCTTGATCAACTAATTTCAAAGATAAAAAATAAATTAAAAAACAAATTTGTAAGTTCTGAAAATATTTTGATAACAAGAGAAAGACACAGGCAAAATCTTGAACAATGTATTGCCCATTTAAAGAATTTTAAAAATAAAAATAAAAGTGAAGAATTTGACAAGGCAGCAGAAGATTTAAGACTGGCCACTCGTCAATTAGGTATGATTGTAGGAAAAGTCGATGTAGAGGAGATTTTAGGTAGTATTTTCAACGATTTTTGTATAGGCAAGTAAAGTACGTTTTTACTGGTTATTTTTACAATTTTTTTAAAAAAGTAAATAAAATAGAGGATAATTTTATTAATATTATCTCTTTTCTTGTAAATATTTAGATCATCTATAAATTCTAAACATGGAAAACGATTTGTCATTTGATGTTGTTGTAATTGGTGGTGGTCATGCTGGCTGTGAAGCAGCTGCTGCATCAGCCAGGCTAGGTGTTAATACTGCATTGTATACTCATAAAATTGAAACTATTGGTGAAATGTCATGTAATCCAGCAATCGGAGGTCTTGGAAAAGGACATTTGGTTAGAGAAATTGATGCACTTGATGGAGTTATGGGCGATGTAGCAGATAAATCTGGTATTCAATTTAGATTGTTAAATAGAAGTAGAGGACCCGCAGTAAGAGGTCCAAGAACTCAGTCAGATAGAGCTTTATATCGTAAATTTATGCAAAAAAAGCTTCTAAGTTATTGTAATTTGAGGGTTTTTTCTGATCCAGTAATTAAGTTTATTTTTTGATGAAAATAGCATAATTGGATTTAAAACTCAGTCAGAAAAAAAAGTTTTTTGTAAAAAATTAATTTTGACAACAGGAACTTTTTTAAATGGGCTTATTCATATTGGGGAAAAGCAGACTCCCGCAGGAAGATTTAATGAAAAATCTTCAGCTGGTTTAAGTGAACAATTAAAAAAATTTAATTTTAAAATCGGAAGGTTAAAAACTGGAACTCCACCAAGGTTAGATGGACGTACAATTAATTTTGAAAATTTGGAAGAACAACATGCTGATGACAAACCATACTATTTTTCCTTTTTAACAAAAAAAATTCTAAACAAACAAATTACATGTCGTATGACTTATACAAACAAAGTTGTTCATGAAATTATTTCAAAAAATTTAAAACGAAGTGCGATGTACTCCGGTAATATAAAAGGAGTCGGTCCAAGATATTGTCCATCGATCGAAGATAAGATAGTAAAATTCTCCGACAAACACCGACATCAAATTTTTTTAGAACCAGAGGGTTTAAATGATTATACAATCTATCCAAATGGAATTTCCACCTCTTTACCAGCAGATGTACAAGCTGAAATACTTAGTAAAATCAATGGGTTAGAGAATGTATCGATTTTGAGACCTGGATATGCAATAGAGTACGATTACGTCGATCCAAGAGAACTATTTTTGACTTTAGAAACAAAAAAAATCCAAAATTTATTTTTGGCTGGACAAATTAATGGAACAACAGGTTATGAAGAAGCCGCCGCGCAGGGTTTAATTGCTGGGGTCAATGCTTCACTTTCTGTTAAAAATCAAGAACCATTTATTTTGGATAGATCAGAGGCATATATAGGAGTCATGATTGACGACTTGGTAACAAAAGGTGTCTCAGAACCATATCGCATGTTCACGTCTAGAGCTGAGTATAGATTATCTTTAAGAGCAGATAATGCAGACCAAAGATTAACTGCTAAAGGTGATAAAATAGGGCTAATTAACAAGAACAGACTAATATTTTTTAAGGATAAAATGAAGAAAATAAGAAGCATTTCATTAAAATTGGACAAATTACGAATTTCACCATCAAAGGCAGAAAAATTTGGCATAAAAGTAGCTAAAGATGGTGTAGTTAGATCTGCAAATTACATATTAGGTCAAAAAGAAGTTAATATTTCAAAATTACGAAAAATATGGCCTGAAATTATTAAATATTCCGATGAAATAGATGATCAGATTGAAATAAATGCACATTATAGAGGTTATTTAGTTAAGCAAAAAGCTGATATATTAGCTTTTAAAAGAGATGAAAATTTAGTTATACCAAAAAACATAAATTTTGATGATTTAGATGGTCTTTCAAATGAGGTAAAATCAAAGTTTAAGAAGATAAAGCCACAAACCATGGGGCAAGCTCTGAGAATAGATGGTATTACTCCAGCAGCTGTTTATATACTTTTATCATTTGTAAAAAGAAAATCTTTAAGAAAAACTGCTTAAATGGCTCTTAACGGCAGCCAGAATCACGAAAAATTGATAAAATTATTACAAGTTTCACGTGAAACAATCAATAGTTTAAAAATATTTGAAGAGTTATTGCTAGAAAACAATGCTAAATTTAACTTAATTGGCAAGTCTACTGAAAAAATATTAAAAACAAGGCATATATTAGACAGTGCTCAAGCTATTGATTTTATTGATAAAAAAAGTAAAATTTGTGCTGATTTAGGTTCGGGAGCTGGTTTCCCCGGCATTATTTTGTCAATTTTGTTTAGAGAAAGAAAATACCCAATTAGGATGGATCTATACGACAAGAGTCCAAAAAAATGTGAATTTTTAACTAAGGTAGTAAAAAAACTTGATTTAAACGTTCAAGTTGTAGAAAAAAATGTTTTAGAACAGAAAAATTTGAATGTAGACACAATTCTTGCTCGCGCTTTTAAGCCGATTCAATCAGTTTTTGAAATTGTAACAGTAAATTTTAAAAATTTTGAAAATTTAATTTTATTTTTAGGGAAAAGCGGGAAACAGACCCTATTAGATGCTTCCAAGGTTTGGGAATTTGAGTATAAGGAACGGAAGAGCATAACGAGCAATGATTCGTTAATATTAAACATAAAAAAAATTAGAAAAAAAATTTGATCAAAACCCAAATCATTTCTGTAATCAATCAAAAAGGTGGCGTAGGAAAAACCACAACAGTTATAAACTTAGCCGCGGGCCTTGCAATGCAAAATAAAAAAGTTTTAGTGATTGATTTAGATCCACAAGGAAACGCTACAACAGGACTTGGTCTTTCAAATATAGATTCAAAAGATACAATCTATGAAGTGTTGATAGGAAATAAAGAATTTAAAGATATAATTAAAGATACCAATGTCGATAATCTAAAAATTGTTAGTTCCAATGTAGAGCTTTCGGGATTAGAAATTGAAACAGCAGGGGACAGTAAAAGAGCGTTTTTTTTGAAAGACAAATTAAGCCAATTTTTAAAATCAAATCAGAATCAATTTTCCTATGTTTTTGTCGATTGTCCACCCTCATTGAGTTTATTAACGGTAATGGCATTGGTCGTTTCACATTCATTAATAGTTCCTCTCCAAACCGAATTTTTTGCACTTGAAGGTCTTACTCAATTGATGAAAACAATTGAAAGAATAAAAGATCAATTAAACCCAGATCTGGGTATTAGAGGAATTTTATTAACCATGTTTGATAAAAGAAATAAATTATCTTCACAGGTAGAAACAGAGGCGAGGAATTATTTTAAAGAAAAAGTGTATAACGCCGTGATTCCAAGAAATGTAAGATTATCCGAGGCGCCGTCGCATGGAATGCCTGTTTTAGTTTATGATAAAAACTGTTCTGGTAGTAAATCTTATTTTAATTTTACTGAGGAATTTATTAGTCAAGATAAATTCTTAGAAAGCGCAGCTTAATGAATACATTTCAATTAAAAAAAGGTTTGGGAAGAGGATTGTCATCTTTACTTGGTGACACGAAAAGTAAAACTAATATTACTAAACTTAAAATTTACGATGTAAAAAAAAATAGATTACAGCCAAGAAAAGTTTTTAATAAAGAAAACTTGGAAGAATTAACTAATTCAATTAAGGAAAGAGGTGTAATCCAACCAATTATCGTTCGAAAAGATAAAAGTTTAGTTGGGAAATTTGAAATTATTGCGGGTGAAAGAAGATGGCTTGCCTCTCAAAATGCTGGATTACATGAAATACCCGTGGTTATTTTAGATGTTGATGATGAAAAATCTCTCGAATTTGCAATTGTTGAAAATGTTCAAAGACAAGATTTGAATTCGATTGAAGAAGCTCAAGGATATCAAAGACTAATAGATGAATTTTCATATGACCAAGAAAAGCTAGCAAAATTTATTGGTAAAAGCAGAAGTTATATTGCAAATTCTTTGAGATTATTGAGTCTTCCAAAAGAAGTTATTTTATATGTTGAAAATGAAAAAATTTCCGCAGGACACGCTAGATCTTTAGTTGGTCTCCCTAATGCTTTACAAATAGCAAAGAAAATTACAGAAAACAAACTTTCAGTGAGACAATCTGAAAATTTAGTTAGAGCATTAAAAAATAAAAGAAATTTAAAGATTGTTCCTTCAAAAGATAGCAATATTCTAGATTTAGAAAAATCTTTAGTAGATAAGATTGGAATCAATGTTGAAATAAAAAATTATAAAAACAATTTTGGTAAATTGATTTTTGAATACAAAAACCTGGAACAATTAGATAGATTAATAAATATTATTAAGAATAATTATTAACTTCATTACAAACAGTTAACAAAAAATCGAGCATAATATTTGTTGCTAGTTCGTGATTTTTTTTACAGATTAATTCTATTTCGTTTATTTTATAAATTATTAAATTTAATTTTTTTTCATTCCATAACTTAATCTGTTTTTTAACGTCTTCTTTTTCTTTCCAAAATATAGGGGGTTTTATTTGATTAAATATTTGATCTATATTTTTTTCTGAATAATTAAGTATTTTTATTTCGAGTAAACGGTGTATTTTTTTACTAAATATTTTTAATAGAATAAAAAAATCTTCAAAAAGAAAATTATTTTCTCTAAGTTTTTTGTTTAAATTTTTTTTATCACCATTTAAACATAAATTAACAATGTAATCATTTTGATGACTTCCTGCCATATTAGTCAATTTTTTTACTTGTTCATAAGAAATCTCTTGTTTATTAAAAGCAAAACTCTTTAGTTTTTTCATTTCATTTCTTAAGTTATTTCTGTCACCATTTGCTCTTTCAACTAATAGATTAATAGTCTCTCTAGATAGTTTAATTTTTGTTTGTTTAATTTCATCTTCTATAATTTTTATGAGATTAAAATTGTTATCTTGATAACATGCAATGCAAACTAATTTTTCATCTTTTTCAAATAAATTTCTAATTTTTGATTTTTTTTCTAGCGATTCTGCTTTTAAAAAAATTAATATATCTTTGATATCCTTTTTTAATATTTCACTAATTAAATTAAATAATTTATCAGTTGTTCTATTGATAAAAATAACCTTTTTTTTATCAAATAAAGAACCGGAAAAAATTAAATTAAAAAAATTATTTTGATTTTTTATTATTTCCTCTTCTTCAAATTCAAACTGTTTATATTTTTCATTTTTTTTTTCTTTTACCTTAAGCAATGATTTTAATATGTCCTGTCTCAAACCAAAATTTTCACCATAAATTAGGAAGAAATTTAAATAATCTAAATTTTTTTTAAAAATTTCAAAACTTTTTATTAACATTTATTTTTTTATTTTATGCTTTTTAGTATTTCTAAAATAATTTGTTGAGCTATTTCTCCTGATAAATTTTCAATTAATTTATTTTCAGTTGATTTTTGTTCCGATTTTCTGTCAATAACATCGTATATTGATGATTTACTAAACTTTTTTTTAACAATACTATTTTTAGCTAGAATAATTTTCACATTTGCATCAATGCCAATTCTTTTTGTTTGAGCTTCTCCTTTAGAGTTTTTTGATGCAATAGTTATATTTTTTGTGTTTGCAATAACCAATGATATTGTTTTTTCTTTATCGGGTTTGTTCTTATAATTGGAAAGTGTGTAATTAATTTTATTATTAACATCTTTGTTACCGGAAAATTCAATGTTTTCTATATTAAAATTTACACTTTTTTTAGAAAAAATAGGCGTGTAACCACAACTTAAAAAAAACAAAAAAAGAGTAAGTGATATAAAAATTTTTTTAAGTTTAGTCATTTAAATTATAAAATTAATTAATCTATTTTTAACATAAATTTGTTTTTTAACATTATTATTAGTTAAATATTTCTTTACATTTGATTCTTCCTTGGCTTTTTCTACTACAAAATTTTCATTGGAATTGATTGGTAATCTAATTAAACTCCTTTTTTTACCATTTATCTGAATTACATATTCTATAATATCTTCTTCTAATTTAGAATTATCAACAAGTGGCCATTTTTGAAATGAGTTAAAACCTAAATCTTCAAAACACTCGGACGTATAATGGGGAATTACAGGAGATATTACTGATAAAATTTTTTTATAATTTTCAACTAAAGTCTTTTTATCAATTTTATGAACAATTATTTGATTAAAAAAATTATACATTTCATAAATTTTAGCTATTACTACATTGTAGTTAAACTTTTCTAGATTCTTATTAATTTGATTTATTAATTGATTGGTAAATTTATTTAAATCTTCTGAAATTTTTTGTTCTTTTTCATTGTCCTCAATTTTTTTTTTAATCTTTTCATGCAAAGTCCATAATTTTTGAATGAATTTATAGCAAGCAACCATTCCTTGCTCCGACCACTGGATATCCTTTTCTGGCGGGCTGTCAGATAACATAAATAATCTAACCGCATCAGCGCCATAATTTTCAATAATTTCCTCAGGATCGATAGTATTTTTTTTTGATTTTGACATAGATTCTGAAGGACCAACAATTACTTTTTTTGTTGAATCTTTTTTTTGAAAAAAATTTTTGCCATCTTTAGTTTCAACTTCATTTATACTTAACCATTTATTTTTTTCATCTTTATAAGTCTCGTGACAAACCATTCCTTGAGTGAATAACCCTTTAAATGGTTCCTTTAAATTAAATTTTTCATTTTTATAATTTAGTGCCATAGTAAAAAATCTTGAATAAAGTAAATGCAATATTGCATGTTCAACACCACCGATATATTGGTCAACAGGCATCCAATATTTTATTTCATCGTAATCAAAACCATATTTCTCATTATTAGGAGAACAAAATCTAATAAAATACCACGATGAATCAACAAAAGTATCTAAAGTATCTGTTTCTCTAGTTAGCTCTTTTCCTTCTATTTTTATTTTTTTCCATTCTTTAGCACTATCTAGCGGATTTCCTTTGGAATTAAGATTAATATTTTCTGGTAATTTTACCGGTAAGTCTTTTCTTGGAATAGGAAAGACATTTCCATTTTTATCGTAAGCCATTGGTATTGGACAGCCCCAATATCTTTGTCTTGATACACCCCAGTCTTTTAATCTAAAGTTAATTTTTTTTTTCCCTAATTTTCTTTTTTCAAGTATCTCTATAGTTTTAATGATTGACTCTTCTGGAACTTTAAAACCATTTAAATAATCAGAATTAATAATAACTCCTGGTCCTATATAAGCTTCTTTCTGAACATTAAAGCTGTCATCTTCATCTAAAGGTTTTACGACAGTTTTGATATTTAGATCATATTTATTTGCAAAATCTAAATCTCTTTGATCATGTGCCGGACATCCAAAAATTGCGCCAAAACCATAATCCATTAAAACAAAATTTGCAAAATATACTGGGACTTTTTGTTTTTTATCTAATGGGTTGATGGCAAACAAATTTGTTTTGAAACCAATTTTTTCACCAAGAGCAATAGATTCTTCGGTTGTCCCAGTTTTTGAACATTCTTCTCTAAATTTTATAAATTCTGGGTTATCCAAAAAATATTTTGATAAAGGATGATCTACGGAAACCGCTAAAAAAGAAAATCCAAACAAAGTATCAGGCCTTGTTGTAAAACATTTGATTGTATTAAAGGGTAAATTTCCTTCTATTTTAAAATTAATTTCACAACCAAAAGACTTACCAATCCAGTTTTTTTGCATAATTTTTACTTTGTCTGGCCAGTTTTTTAATTCATCCAACCCTTTAAGAAGTTCTTCCGAAAATTTTGAGATATTAAAAAACCATTGATTTAATTTTTTTCTTTCAACAAGTACCCCAGATCTCCAGCCCCTTCCATCAATTACTTGTTCATTTGCCAAAACTGTTTGCTCAACAGGATCCCAATTTACATAATTTTCTTTTCTATAAACTAAACCTTTTTCATATAATTCAAGAAAAAAAAGCTGCTGATGTTTATAATATTTCTCAGAGCAAGTTGATATTTCTCTATCCCAATCTAAAGATAAGCCCATTTTTTTTAATTGATTTTTCATCACCAAGATATTGGATTCAGTCCAAATTTTTGGATGTAAATTATTTTCTCTAGCTGCATTTTCAGCAGGCAAACCAAAAGAGTCCCAACCCATTGGGTGCAAAACATTATATCCTTGCATTAATTTTACTCGAGCCAATACATCTCCAATAGTATAATTTCTCACGTGACCCATGTGTATTTTACCCGATGGATAAGGAAACATTTCTAAACAATAAAATTTTTTTTTATTTTTTTTTATTGAAGTTTTAAAACTCTTTTTTTCTTTCCATATTTTCTGCCATTTTTCTTCAGCAGTTTTAAAGTTATATCTCTGCATTAACTTATTTGATTATAAATTTGAAAATTATTAGTTATTTCCGTATTTTTTTCCTGTGCTTTTAGCTTCCTGATCTCCAAATTTCTCAATATATTCTTCTCTATTTTTTTTGTATTTTCCTTTTTCAAGTAATGTAGCTGTTTTTAAAATAGCTAATTTTACTTCTTCTTCCAAGGATGATTGAACTTTAGTTATTGTGCATTGTTGAAATTTGTTACAAATTTTTTTATGAATAATAACATTAAGTCCATCAGCTCTGATCTCATTAGATAAAAATCTTACCGTAATTTTAATAGCTTCATCATTTGAAGTTCCTTCATTATACCATTCTGTTATAATAATTCCCCCTGAGTAATCTACGTTTGTAAGAGGTAAGAAATCTAAAACTTCTAAGGTAGCTCTCCATAATTCATTGGAGGAAGCAAACTCAAATGTTGTTCCACCTTTCCCCATCCCCGTTCCAAGTTTAAATCCTCTTCCTTCTTGGATTGATTGTTGAACTCTTTCATCGACATTAGGGCTAACTACTCTAGCATCACTTTTTTTATATATTCCACATGAAAAAATTGGAAAAAATAATAATAAATACAAAATTGGTAAAATTGTTTTTATCAAATTATGACCAGTCATTTCCTTTCTTTTCCCATGTAGTAGGCACATCTACTGAATGAATCTCACTTTAAAACAACTTTTACATTAATAAAATGTTAGTTACCCCAAAAAATAGCTAATTTATTGTATTTATTAATGTTTAGTTTTAGTGACATTTTTGCAACATTTAATAAAAAATATAACATTTATTCAATTTTCATCAAGTATACAAGGATTATTCGTGATATTTTTGCATCATTCATAATAATTAATTATTAAGAAAAGGAGAATACTTATGGATAAATTAAAGAAAATAGGGTTATCGGCTCTTGCTGGTACTCTGGCTTCTTTATCTGCGCAAGCAGGTGAGTTGTCAGTAACTGGTAGTGCTGAAGTATCTTATACTCAGCGTGATGGGGATGAGATAACAGGTAATCCTTTAGGTATGAATAAGAACATTGGTTTTGCTGGTTCAGGTGAATTGGACAATGGTTGGACAGTTTCAACTAGCATAGCAACAACTGATGCAATTGGGTTTTCAAGTGCTGCCCTTACTATTGGTATGGGTTCATTAGGAACTGTAATCATAGACCAAGGATCTGGTGCAGATATGGGAAGTGCACTTGATAACGTTGTGCCAACTGCTTTTGAAGAAGCTGATGCTGGTATGGCTACTGGTTTGGTTCTTAGTGGTGGTGCGGTTAGTCCATCAGGATCAATTGTTTATAAAATGCCTGTAATGGCTGGTGCGCAATTAGGTGTTGCGTATAACCCAAGATCAGGTGCAGCAAATAATGCTGACGGAGCAACTTCAGAAGGTTCTGGAGGACATGCTGTGGAATTTGCAGTTGATTGGAGTCCTGAAATGGTGCCTGGCCTTAGGGTTGGTGGTGCTATTGGAAACTGCGAAGATTGTGTAGCAGGTGGTAAAGACCTAGACGAAGAAACATGGTTTGCAACTTATGCATATGGTCCTTTAACTATTGGTTACCAAACAGCTGACGAAGATAGCGGTGCAACAAGCTATGACACTGACGTTTATGGTGTTTCATTTAATGTAAATGACGCGCTGTCAGTATCTTACCAATATGGTGAAACAGAAGGCTATGCTGGTGGAATAACTGCAGAGTTCACAGGAATTTCTGCTGCTTATAACATTGGTCCTATGGCTATTAAGTTCACTGATAACGAAGGTAAGAACGTTAATGGTGGTACAACCGGTGTAAGCAAGGATGATAACAATCGAGAGCTAAACTTATCGATGTCATTTTAATTTAACATAGAAAGAAAGGAGTATTTTTATGAATAAATTAAAAAACATTGGTATAACAGCTCTAGCTGGTACGCTAGTATCCTTATCTGCTGCAGAAGCAGGAGGGGTATCAGTAACTGGTTCTTGGGAACTAAGTTATACTAACCTTAACCACGGTAAGGTTACTGGTAATAAACTAGGTGTAAATAAAAACATTACATTTGGTGCTTCTGGTGACATTTCTGATGGTGGTGCTGTAACTTGGGGAACAACAGTTGCTGCAAGTGATTCATTAGGTCTTTCTAGTGCAAGCTTAGCCATAAACATGGGCGGAATAGCGACTCTTGCTTATGATTCTGGAACAGGTGGATATGGTGCAAATGCAGTTGATAATATTGTACCAACAGCTTGGGAAGAAATAGACTATGGGTTAAGTACAGGAATATCGGATCTTGGAGCTGTTTCAGCTACCAAAGGTTCAGTTCATTTTTCTGTTAAAGCGCCTGGAGTCGGCACTGGGTTTTCTGTATCTTATGCTCCAAGAATGGGCACTGGTCACATAAGTGATGGTGCAACTGACAGTGGTGCTGCAAGTTCGGGACATAGAGGCGTTGACGCCACTATTGACTTTGTAAACTACTCTTCGTCTCATTTTGGTTTAAGATGGGGAATAGCTGGACAACAAATCTTTGCAGAACAACATTGTCAAGATGCCTCAAACGCACACACATGTAGTATACATAAGGGTAATCCATATGGTGGTTCTACATTTGCAAAACTTGCGCTCGGTCCATTACATCTTGGTCTTCAAGGAACATTCCAAGATCCTATGCAATCTGCTGATAGTGGTATCAAAAACAAGAGATCAATAGTAGCTGGTGCTGCATTAGTATTCCAAAATCTATCTTTTAGTTACGGTGAAGGATGGGATAGATATAGATGGAATGATGCATCGCGAGGCGGTGATACTGGTCATGGTTTGGGTATCAATCTGAATGAAGGAAATGGAAATAAGTTTAAATCTGGTGGTCTTGATATAGATGGATCAGGTGGTGAATATACTGAAACTAAATTCCACGGCTTCTCTGCAGCAATAAACATGGGTCCTGTAGCTATCAAAGGAACTAAAAATAGAGTTGGTGGCTGGGGTGAAAATGGAGCCAATACAGGTTTTGGTTTGCAGAAAACACACAGCGAGATAAACTTGTCAATAGCGTTTTAAAAAGTAAAATTATATAAATTTATAAAAACCGGCCCAAATTTTTGGGCCGGTTTTTTTTTAGATAACTTATTCCTGCCATACCATAAATATTTAATATTTTTAAAATATTTATATTTTGTTTTCTAATGCCTCCCAAAGCAAAAAATTTATTTTTATATTTAAGAGTTAACAGATTAAATTTACAAACTCCTAAATTTTTATTATTCTTTTTAACCTTAAATAAAGGAGATAGAAATATTGCTTCACACCCTTGATCAATTTTTTTTTTAATCTCCATTTGGTTGTGTGCAGATCCTATTATTGCAAAATTTTTAGTTAAACTTTTTTTATTTAAAGTTATTCTTTTATTGAAGGAGGGTATATAAATTCCATCACTTTTAAATTTAATTGCTAATTTCAGGTTATTTGAAATATAAAATTTAATTTTTTTTTTGTTACAATATGATCTTAATTTAAAGATATCATTTTCATTTTGCTTTTTTAAATAATTTCTATAAATTATTCCTAAATTTATGATATTATTTTTTAAAATATTTTTTTCGTATTTATCTACAAATAAAAAATATTTTGGTAACTTATTTTTATGCATAATGTTGTTGAAAGATTAATATCGATTCAATCTGAAATCAAAGAACTTTTTAAAAAAAATAATTCAATAAATAAAGATCTTAATATAGTTATCGTTTGCAAAACTTTTTCCATGGATAAAATATTGCCACTGATTGAAATTGGCCATGTTCATTTTGGTGAAAATAAAGTCCAAGAAGCAGAATTAAAATGGAAAGAGGTTAAAAAAAAATACCCTAATATTAAATTACACATGGTTGGCAAGTTACAAACAAATAAAGTCAAAACAGCTTTAAAAATTTTTGATTATATTCATTCGGTTGATAATTATAAATTAGTAGAAAAAATTATTAAATTTGAAAAAGAATTAAATAAAAAAATTAAAACTTTTGTTCAGGTTAATCTTGGTGAAGAATATCAAAAAAATGGTATTATTCCAAAAAATGTAAATCAATTTATAAATCATTGTAGTAAAAATCTTTCTTTAAATATTATTGGATTAATGTGTTTACCACCAATAAAGGAAAATTCTGAAAAACATTTTTTTTATTTAAACCAACTTAAGAATAAAGTAGGTCTCGACCATTTAAGCATGGGTATGTCAAATGATTATTTAATTGCAGCAAAATGTGGATCAACGTTTTTAAGAATTGGATCAAAGATTTTGGGTGAAAGAAATACTAGCTAACCAATTTTTATTTTATCAGAAGATTTTATATATTTTACTAAAGTTAAGAAATTTTTAATATTAATGGCTATACAGCCAACTGTTGATTTGTAGTTTTGAGTTAAGTGTAAAAAAATTGCACTACCTTTATGGGGGATTGCTGGATTTGTATTATAATTAATCGGAATCAAAACATCATATTTGTGGTCTTTTCTAAATAGCTTTTCACCCTTTTTTTTAGTTTTTAAATCAAATTCTTTATTATATTTGTTATCTATTGGATTATTACACCAGCCCATATTTTTTTTTATCGTTTTGCATTTTAAATGGGTATCTATTTTTTTAATTCGATCAGATCGATAATAAAGCTTTCCCAAAGAGAAAATTCCTTGTGGAGTGGATTTATCGCCTTCCTTTTTATTTTTTTTTATTCCTAACTTACCCAAAACGCATCTAAATCTGAATTTTTTATAAATCAGAACTCCATTTTTTTTTATTTTAATTAACATAGTGTATAGTTTTAAAATGAAAAATATCACATTGAATATTGTAGGACAAAGAGTATTAGCGGATGTGCTCAAAGAGCAAGAAGATATTACAAAAATGAATGTTTTATTTTTTGAAAATTTAGATTTTTTTTTTAAAAATATTAAAGATAACATCATAAACAATATCGTAATTATTGATTTTTCTAATTTTGAAACAATCAAAAATTCAAAATTTAAAATTTACAATCCTATTTTTTATTTAACTAGTAAAAAAAAAATAAATATTAAAAAAAAAATGTTGAGATATGAATTAATTTACTTTCCTCTTAATTTAAAAAATTTTATAGAAAAAATAAATTTAACATATATTAAATCTAAATTTGCAATTAATTCAAAAGTTCAACTTTTGAATTATACAATTAATTTAAATACTAGAGAGATTATTATTGGACAAAAAAAATTAAAATTAACAGAACGTGAAAAAGATTTTTTACTTTTTCTTAAAAATTCTAAAAAACCGCAAACAATAAAATATATACTCGAATCAGTTTGGGGTTATTCAGAAAGGATGGAGACCCATACGATCGAAACTCATGTACATCGATTAAGAAAAAAATTTTTAAATTCTTTTAATGATAATAATTTTATTAAAAATAATAAAGAAGGCTATTATATTTAAATGAGTCGAAGAAATCCTATAGCAAAAGACCTTTATTCTTCAAAATATAAAAAAAGAATAGTAAAGTCTAAAAAAGGTAAAGGAAGTTTTATAAGAAAAAAAAAATAATGTTAGTTTAGTCTAGATCCAATTTTTTGAATAATTTTTGAAGACATTTCAGTTCCCTTTTCAAGACTTTCCTTTATTGATAATTTATTAACATAGCCGTGTAAAAAACCTGCCGCAAAAAGGTCACCCGCTCCAGATAAATCAACAATTTTTAAATTTTTTTTACTATCGTATTCAACCACTTCATTTTTTTGTATTGCAATACTTCCTCTTTCACCACGAGTAATAACAATAAGTTTTCCAAGTTGTTTACCAAATGAAATTACTTCATCAAAATTTTTGGCATCAATCAAAGATAAAATTTCTTGTTCGTTAGCAAAAGTAATATCTAATTTATTATCTACTAAATCCAAAAAACTTTTTTTATGACGATCAACACAAAACTTATCTGATAGTGACATTGCTGTTTTATTAGAGATATTTATAGCTTTATTAAAAGCAGTTTTAGGTTCACCTTCATCCCACAAATAGCCTTCTAAAAAAATTAATTCACTATTTTTAACTGCATTTTTATCAATATCTTTATCACTAATTTTTCCAGCTATACCTAAAAAAGTACACATAGTTCTTTCAGAATCAGGAGTAATTAAAACTAAACAAGTTCCCGTTGGTATTGTTTCTTCTTTTTTTTGATAACAATATTTTACTTTTTCATTTATTAAACTTTTTTCATATTTATTACCCAATTCATCATTATTTACTTTTCCAATGAAAGAAACTGGATTTCCTAATTGTGATAATCCCACTATGGAATTTGCAACAGAACCTCCTGCTATTGTTTCTTCAATTTTTAAATTTGATAATAGTTTTTTAAATTCAATTTCATCAACAAGTTTCATGGTGCTTTTGGTGAGATTATTATTAGATAAAAAGTTTTCTTCTACTTTACAAATTACATCAACTATAGCATTTCCAATTCCTAGTACCTTCATACAAGTTCCTTGTTATTATATTTACAATATTTGATTATTATGCATGTCTTACATGAAGGTGCTCTTGCTTTGCAAGTATATCTTCCATGAAGCAATAGGGTATGACCAGCTTTTTTTAAGTATTTTTTAGGAACTACTTTGTATAAATTTTCTTGAACTTCGTCAGGATTTTTTCCACAGGCTAAACCCGTTCTATTACTCACCCTGAATACATGTGTATCAACTGCAATAGTAGGCAATCCAAAACCTTCATTTAAGACAACACTTGCAGTTTTTTTTCCAACTCCTGGTAGAGCATACAAATCTTCAAAATTTTTTGGAACTTTTCCGTTATGATTTTCAATTAATTGGTTTGATAATAAATATACACTTTTAGCTTTATTTCTAAAAAGACCTATGCTTTTAATTAATTTTTCAATCTTTTTTCTTCCTAATTTAATAAAATGTTCAGGCTTATTATATTTTGGATATATATTTTTAGTAACATTATTTACATTGATATCAGTACATTGAGCAGAAAGAACAACCGAAACTAAAAGAGTAAATTTATTTCTATATTTAAGATCACTTCTAGGATTTTTTATTATTTTACTTAGATTTTTAAATAGAGAATTTATTTCTCCTGATTTCATTTATTCTTTTTTCTCTTCTGCTTCTTTTATTATTTTTTCTTTATCTTCTTTCGTTTTTGTCTGGTATTGTTCTTCAGTTAGTGTATGCCAACCAACACAATCTCCAGTTGGAGATCTACCACATTTACAAGTACCATTTTCTTTTCTTATATATGTCATTACTTTTTTTCTTCTTTCATTTATTTGAAATTTAAAACGTTTCTCATCGAATAAAGACCAGGTTTTTTATTCATTAACCATTGAGCTGCGGTAAAAGCACCTTCTGAATAAAGGGCTCTATCAAACGCTTCATGGTCTAAGGTGATGGTTTCTTTTCCGCTTGAGAAGAAAACTTTATGATTTCCTACAATTTCACCTTTTCTTATTGAATTGAAATTAATTTTTTTGCTGTAAGGAAAAGTATTTTTGTTAAAATATTTTTTTCCTGCTAATTTATAAAAATCTTTCTTTTTTCCTACAGCGATACCTTTTCCAAGCATCAAAGCTGTTCCAGATGGATGATCTTTCTTATGTTTATGATGTACTTCAAAAACCTTGCTTAAAAAATTATCTCCAAGGGATTTAGAGGCTATTTCAGTTAAATATATTAATAAGTTTATTCCCAAACTCATATTGCCAGCTTTAAGTATTGGGATTTTTTTTGAATATTTTTTAATTAAATTTTCCTCCTTTTTAGAAAATCCAGTTGTTCCAATCACTACCCTTTTTTTTAGTTTTGAAGCAATTTTTAAAACTTCCAAAGTGCATTTTGGAATTGTAAAATCTATAATTACATTTGCATTTTTAAATGCAGATACTGAATTTAATTGAAGTATTAAACCAGATATTTTTTTATTATTTGTTCTATTTTCTGTAAGTGAAACTAATTTAAATTTTTTTGAATTTTTGACTGATTTAACCAGCTGTTGCCCCATTCTTCCAAGACATCCAGTAATAGTTAGTTTAATTTTATTCATTTAACTTTTCCAAAAATTTTTAGCTTTTTCAAAGAAATTTCTAATATTAGGAGTTGTTTTGTTATTTTCAAGAGTTCTAAATTTTTCAAGAAGTTCTTTTTGTTCTTTATTTAAAGAAATTGGGACTTCTGTGATTATTCTAATATACAAATCTCCATATTCTTTACTTCTCATTATTGGCATTCCCTTATCTTTTAATCTAAATTGTTTGCCAGTTTGAGTTCCTGTAGGGATTTTAACTTTTGCCTTTCCCCCACCAATTGTTGGAACTTCTACAACCGTTCCAAGTGCTGCATCAGCTATGGATATTGGAAACTCAAAGAAGAGATTTTCCTCTGATCTTTTAAAAATATCATGGGAATTAATATTTATAAAAATATATAAATCTCCATAGGAACTTCCTTTTACTCCCACCTCACCTTTGTTAGACAATCTAATTCTTGTTCCATCATCTACTCCCTTAGGAATGGTAACCGATAATTTTTTATTAGATTGTTTTTTTCCTACTCCCTTACAACTTTTACATGGATTAGAAATTTCTTCACCTGTACCTCCACATTGTGAACAAGTTTGTTCAACTGTAAAAAAACCTTGATTAGATCTAACTTTACCATGTCCAGCACACATAGAACACTCGCTAGGACTAGAGCCTGGCTCAGAACCTTGGGCATTACATCTATCGCATTTTTCAGATGACGAATATCTAATTTCTTGTTTTTTTCCTGAAAAAGCTTCCTCTAATGATATCGTTAAATCGTATCTCAAGTCCGCGCCTCTATTTTCGTATTGTCTTTGTCTCTTGCCCCTTCTACCTCCACCAAAGCCATCAAAAAAATCATCAAAAATATCTGATCCAAAAATGTCAGAAAATGTGTTAGTAAAATCAAAATTTGCAAAACCACCTCTTCCACCTGCTCCTTCAAAGGCTGCATGACCAAATTGATCATAGCTTTGTCGTCGTTTCTTGTCTGATAATACATGATAAGCTTCGCTTGCTTCTTTAAATTTTTCTTCTGAAGCTTTGTCACCTTTATTTTTGTCGGGGTGATATTTTAAAGCTAATTTTCTATAAGCTTTTTTTATTTCTTCTTGTGATGTTGAGTTATTAATTCCCAAGACCTCGTAGTAATCTCTTTTTGCCATATAAACTTACTAAACAATTGTTTGTTGGTCTTAGGCGCTTTTTTCTTTATCTTTTGTCTTATCTTCTTTTACCTCTTCAAAATCTGCATCAACAACATTGTCATTTTTATTTTCATTTTGAGTTTTTTTGTCTTTGCCTTTGTCTTTTGTATTTTGAGAACTAGCACTTTGTTGGTTTTTATATACTGCTTCACCCAATTTCATTGAAGCTTGAACTAATTCTTGGGTTTTTTTTTTAATTTCTTCTGAATCAGTTCCTTTCAAAGCATTTCTTAGATTTGCAGATGCTGTTTCAATTGCCTTTTTTTCTGCATCTGAGATTTTACTTCCATGTTCCTTTAAACTTTTTTCTGTTGTATGTAACATTGTATCTGCTTGATTTCTTGCATCCACAGCTTCTCTTTTTTTCTTATCTGCTTCTTTATTTGCCTCAGCTTCTTTAACCATTTTATTTATATCTTCTTCACTTAATCCACCTGAAGCTTGAATTTGAATTTTTTGTTCTTTTCCTGTGCCTTTATCTTTGGCAGATACACTAACAATTCCATTAGCATCAATATCAAAAGTAACCTCTATTTGAGGTATGCCTCTTGGAGCATTGGGAATCCCTACTAATTCGAAATTTCCTAATAATTTGTTATCTGCTGCCATTTCTCTTTCACCCTGCATGACTCTAATTGATACTGCTGGCTGATTATCTTCAGCAGTAGAAAATACCTGACTTTTTTTTGTTGGAATTGTTGTGTTTTTATCTATTAATTTTGTTGAAACTCCGCCTAAAGTTTCTATACCAAGAGAAAGTGGGGTTACATCCAAAAGCAATACATCTTTGACATCTCCTTGCAGAACACCTGCTTGTATTGCGGCCCCCATAGCAACTACTTCATCAGGGTTAACACTCTAATTCTTGTGTTGCTATTATGGAAGGAACGCAGGCTAAAGTTTTGGAAAATGCTGAAGGGACTAGAACAACGCCTTCGATAGTAGCATTTGGTGAAAATAAAGAAAAGTTAGTTGGACAACCTGCAAAAAGACAGGCTGTTACAAATCCAGAAAATACTATTTTTGCAGTTAAGAGGTTAATGGGCAGAAATTTTGATGACCCCAATGTAAAAAAAGATATTCAAGTAGCTCCATTTAAAATTATTAAAGCTGATAATAATGATGCCTGGATAGAATCCAGAGGCGAAAAATATTCACCTTCACAAATATCTGCTTTTATTTTGCAAAAGATGAAAGAGACAGCTGAAAAATATCTTGGTCAAGAAGTTACAAAAGCTGTAATAACTGTGCCCGCATATTTTAATGACTCCCAAAGACAAGCCACGAAAGATGCAGGAAAAATTGCAGGCCTTGAAGTTTTAAGAATAATTAACGAACCAACAGCAGCATCTCTCGCATATGGTTTAGATAAAAAAGGTGGTAAAAAAATTGCCGTTTATGACTTAGGAGGAGGAACATTTGATGTTTCTATTTTAGAAATAGGTGACGGTGTATTTGAGGTTAAATCAACTAATGGAGATACTTTTTTAGGTGGTGAAGATTTCGACAGAACTATCGTAGATTATTTGCTAAGCGAATTTAAGAAAGAAAATGGAATTAATCTTAAGACTGATAAATTAGCTCTACAGCGTTTAAAAGAAGCAGCAGAAAAAGCAAAAATAGAACTTTCGTCTGCAACTCAGACAGAAGTTAATCTCCCTTTTATTACTGCAGACAAAACTGGACCAAAACATATTAACTTGAAATTTACGAGAGCAAAATTAGAAGCACTTGTTGAAAATTTAATAAAAAAAACATTACCTCCTTGTAAAATGGCTTTAAAAGATGCTGGACTAAGCGCTGCAGAAATTAACGAAGTAGTATTAGTGGGTGGAATGACAAGAATGCCAAAAGTAATAGAAGAAGTTAAAAACTTTTTTGGTAAAGAACCGAATAAGAGTGTTAACCCTGATGAAGTAGTTGCTATGGGGGCCGCAATACAAGCAGGTGTTCTGCAAGGAGATGTCAAAGATGTATTGCTTTTGGATGTA
>AZYB01000008.1 GCA_000513055.1 alpha proteobacterium SCGC AAA288-N07 | reverse complement strand
ATTTGGATTTTTTGCTGGACTAGGAGTTTTGTCACATTATTTATTTCTTTACCTGTTAATCTCTTTAGACTTATTTTTTATTTACATGATATTTAAAAAAGAATTTAATTCTAAATGTTTAATTTCTCTAATCACCTTTTTAATAGTTCTTCTGCCCCACTTAATTTGGCTAAAAGAAAATAATTTTATTACCATCACCTATGGTTTACACAGAACAGGATTAGAGGGATTGAATTTTTTTAATCATTTATATTATCCATTAACTTTTTTAGCTAAGCAAATAGGAATACTCGTACCTTTTTTTGTAATGCTATTATTTATAATTTCGAAATTTCAATATAAAATAAATTTTAAAGATAAAAAACTGTTATTTTTAATTATAATAAATATTGTACCAATACTGTTAATTTTTCTTACTTCATTTTTTTTAGGTATTAAAACTAGAACTATGTGGATGACTCCTTTTTATTTATTTTTTGGAGTGTTTTTTATTTATATCTTTGAAAACAAAATTACTTTTAATAAAATAAAATATTTTTTATCTGCATTTTTAATAATTTTTATTTTTTCTCCAACAGTTTATTATTTAATGTCAACTATTAAAAAAGATAAGAGAACAGATTATCCAGGAAAAGAAATAGCTAAATTAATTCAAACTAAATGGGATAGCAATTTCTCAAATAAAATTGAAATTGTTTTTGGAAATGAATGGGATGCAGGAAATTTATCATATAATCTTAAATCGAGACCAAAATGGACTAAAGAAACTCCTCTAACTAAGGATGTAGGTATAATTGTAATTGGGGATTATGATGAGAATATATATGTAAATAAAATCTGCACCACTTCAAATACTTCATCCCATGTAGTTTTATTTCAACTTAAATCTTTTAACCACAATGTTTGTATGATTGGAAAAAAATGAAAAAGTTTATAATTTTAATACCTGTGTATAATGATTGGAAATCGGTCTCAAGACTCCTAAAAGAAATTGATCTACAAATTGTAGATTGGGAATCAAAAGTGTCCGTTTTAATTGTTGATGACGCATCAACAGAAGCAAGATCGAATATAGATTCAAATTTTAAAAAAATAGAGTCAGTGAAAATTTTAAAAATGAAAAATAACCAAGGCCACGCAAGATGTTTTGCTACTGGATTAAAGTTTCTCATTGAAAGAGAAAGTTTTGATTATGCAATACCCATGGATGCAGATGGTGAAGATAGGCCTGAAGAATTAAATTTACTTTTTAACAAATCAAAAGAACATCCTAATAAATCTATTACAGCAGACAGAATAAAAAGATCAGAGGGATTATTTTTCAAATTTTGTTATCAAATACATAAATGTTTAGCCTATATATTTACAGGACACCTGATTAAATTTGGAAATTTCAGCTGTTTGCCAAGAGAAGCAGTTACTAAAATGGTTAAAGATCCTTCAACTTGGAGCAGTTTTTCAGGGTCATTAACCAAAATAATTCATGAACGGATTTCCATACCTTCTATTAGAAGTTTGAGGTATTACGGTCCATCTAAAATGAGCTTTTCTAAACTCATAATTCATTCTTTTTCTATAATTGCTATTTTTAAAAAAAAAGTTTTATTTAGATCTTTTATTTTTCTAGCTGTATATTTGTTTATAATTTTTCAGTCGTTATCTTTCATTACCTTGTTACCTGTATTTTTTATTATAATTCTTCTTTTTTCAGTATTTTGGCTTTCAAATCGTGAAAATTTAGATGAATTTAATAAATCTCTGGATAACATTTCAGAAATAAATAATTTTAAATAGCCTTTATAGTTGGCAAGCAATAAAAATCTGCCGTATCAATTTTTGAAGAATATTTTCTTCTCATATTCCATTTTTTATTAATGCCCGCATTAGCCAAGCTTAAAGTTGAACGACCATATCTATAATTTGTATAATCAATGGATTTCATCAAACTTTTTATTTTATTTTCTTTTACAGAAGAAAATAGATTGTGAGTTTTCTCCGAATCTAATAATTCCGATAAAATTATTCCAGTTTTTTGATATTTATAACCTTTCTTAAAAATAAATTTTAATCCTTTCAAAGCATTTTTAACTATTTCAATACTGTTATCCGTAGCAATTGGAAAATCAATTGTTTTTGAATTTGAATAAAATATTTTTTTATTTTGGAAAAGACTTGTTCTTATAAAAATAGTTATAGATTTTGCTAATAAAGACTCTGATCTTATTTTTTCTGCCGCATTTAAAGAATAGGAAGTAATAGCTTCTGCAAGTATTTGAAAATTTTCTACTTTTTTGCCAAAAGATCTTGATACACAGCAGCTTTTTCTTTTTGTTTGATAAGTTTCTAAATTAACACAAGGAATACCTCGTAATTCCATTGCTGTTCTAGAACTTAAAACATTTGAACTACTTTTTATCCAATTATTAGATGTATTTTTTAATTGCTTTGCATTACAGATGCCATTTTTCAAATAAAATTTAGACATTTGTTTACCAACGCCCCAAACATCATTGATTTTTATTTTTTCCAATATTTGGTCAATATTTTGATTGCCAATTAAATTTACAATTCCAGATTTTTCTTTTTTTGCTATATGATTAGCTATTTTGCTAAGCGTTTTAGTATTTGCTATACCAATACTAGTTGGTATTCCTGTCCATTGTAATATTACATCTCTAACTTTTTTAACAAAAGATGGAAGTATATTATCTTTAATGCTTGATAAATTTAAGAAAGCTTCATCTATTGAGTAAATTTCTATTTCTGGAGCGAGATATTTTAGAATTCTCATGACTCTTCTAGATATATCCCCATACAAAGAATAATTTGATGAAAATACATGTACATTATTTTTAATTATTATCTCTTTTGCTTTAAAGTATGGATCGCCCATTTTAATACCTAATGCTTTCGCTTCCGAAGATCTTGAAATTATACATCCATCATTATTTGAAAGAACTACTACTGGTTTTTTAAGAATATGTGGTTTAAATAATCTTTCGCAAGACACATAAAAGGAATTACAATCAACCAAAGCTATTTTTTTAATATGTGGAATGTATGACATAGGTAACAACTCCCCAAATAAAAATATCTGAGTTAGGATTTATGATAATTTTATCACCAAGGTTTTTTGAACCAGAAGAAAGAAATTGTAAATTTTTTTCTTTTATAAGGCTTTTTACTACAAGTTCATCATTCACATTTGCAATTACGATTGAAAAATTTTTAGGTTTTAAACTTTTATCTACTATTAAAAGATCACCATCGTATATTCCAACATTAGACATTGATTTACCCTGGACTCTTATTACAAATGTTGCAGGTGCATTTTTTATTAAATGAATATTAAGATTGATATCTTCTTCAATATAATCAGTTGCTGGTGATGGAAAACCTGCCCCAGCTTTATGCAAGTAAAATGGTAACAATAAATTCATAAATGTTCTTATTTTGTTCTTATTATTAAAGGTTGCAAAGGACATTGTCAACTGTCAGGTTGTATTTTGAGTCCAAATTGGAATCGCAAATGAATCAAAACATGAACACTCAAATACAGTCTTAGCTGAGGTGTGGATAACTATTACCAGAGTGTAAAAATCATGCTAAAGGAAAATTTGAACTAAAAAAAAATGAAAAAACTGACCTGTCACTGTGGCGGAGTAGAGGCTGAAGTAAAATTACCAGAAAAGGGATTTGAAAAACTTGTTAGATGTAATTGCTCAATTTGTAAAAGGAAGGGCTATATTATGACGCCAGTTAATCCAGAAAATTTTAAACTTGTTAAAGGACAAGACCTTTTAACTCTTTATCAGTATCACACAAAGGTAGCTGAACATTATTTTTGCTCAAAATGTGGAATTTATACTCATACAAATCCAAGAAGTAATCATGATAAAGTATTTATGATAAATGTTGCATGTATTGAGGGTATAAATCCGTTTGAATTAAAAAAATGTTGCAATTAACGATGGTGCCAACCATCCTCTAGATCAAAAAAAATAATATTAAATGTTATTAGTTAATCAGTGTTTTAATGCTGTGTACAAAGATTGTGTTAAATATATTAAATTTCAAGAGACAAAAACAGAGAAATTTAAAAATAAAAATCTAATGATCAAATCTTTTCTAATACCTTTATGTTATTGGATAAAAAATAAAACAAATAATAAAAAGCCTTTGCTAATCGGTTTATCTGGAGGGCAAGGAACGGGAAAAACTACTATTTCATCAATTGTATCATTAATTTTAAAAAAGTATTTTAAGTTAAAAGTTTTTAAAATTTCTATAGATGATTTTTATAAAACAAGAAAAGAAAGAATTTCTTTGTCAAAAATTAAACATCCTTTATTAAGAATAAGAGGCGTTCCAGGCACTCATGATATAAAAATAATGTTCAGATTTTTTAATAAAGTTAAGTCAAAAAAATTTTTACAAATTAACCTTCCAAGGTTTGACAAATCTGTCGATGATCGATGTAATAAAAATTTATGGTATAATATTTATTCGAGACCCGATGTAGTTATTTTTGAAGGTTGGTGTGTTGGAGCTAGACCTCAAAAGGTATTTAATTTAAAAAAACCAGTAAATTTGTTGGAAAAAACAGAAGATAAATCTTTAAAATGGAGAAAGTATGTAAACAAGCAGCTTAAAATAAAATATAAAAAACTATTTAATAAACTTGATGGTTTAATATATTTAAAAGTACGAAATTTTCGTCTATTGAGAAAATGGAGATTAAAACAAGAAAAAAAAACTTTGGTTGAAAGCCAGTAATAAAAAAAATTTAAAAATTATGAATAAAAAAGAAGTAATAAACTTTATGTCTACTTATCAGCGAGTAACCCAACACATGTTTAATGATATGCCAAAAATTTCTTCTGTAATAATGAATTTAAATGATAAACATCAAATAAATAAAATTGAATTTAAAAATTGAATGAAAAAATTAATTTTAATTATCTTTTTTAGTACAATTTTTCTAAGCTCATCTTATTCAGCTACTTTAGTGCAGGCTCTAGATACAACATATAAGAATAATTCAAAATTGAATGCAGAAAGGGAAAACTTAAAAATTTCTAAAGAAAAAATTAATGAAGCTAAAAGTGATTTTCTGCCATCAATTACAATTTCAGGATATGTAAGTGATGAAAATACCACTAAGCTAACAAATAGAAAAGGAGCAGAAATCCAGAGCACAGATGTTGAACCCAGTCAAGAATCTATATTAATTGAGCAGAAACTTTTTCAAGGCTTAGGAGGAGTGGCAAATCTTAAAAAAAATAACATAGGCTTAGAATTGTCAAAATTGAGGTTAAAAAAAGTAGAACAAGAAATTTTATTAGAAGCTATAGAAGCGTATACAAATTTTGTTGTAAGTAAAAAAAAAGTAGAGATTAATATTTCAAATGTAAATTTACTAGAAAGACAGGTAGAAAATGACAAAAATAGATTAGAGCGGAGTGAAATTAATTTAACCGATTTGGCCCAATCTGAAGCCTCTTTGGCTGGAGCAAAAGCTAAATTAATTGAAGCTGAAAATCAACTAATCACTAGTAAATTGAATTATGAAAAAACTATAGGAGTTGTAAGCTCTTATGAAGAGCTGAGTGAAACTTACGTTTTTAATTATGAACTTCCTGGAAGTTTGGCATCAGCTAATCAAATTGCAAAAAAAGAAAATCCCGATTTAAATATTGCTATATTGGAGTTAAAACAATCTCAACAAGATATACTTATAGCACGATCCAAATTAGCTCCATCAGCATCGATTTCATTTAAGATGACACAAACTGACGACACAAATTCATCGTATGATGAAACAGATAAAGAAATTTTGAAAGCAGAGGCTTCTTGGCCAATATTTTCCGGAGGCAAAAATATAGCTAGTTTAAAGAAATCAAAGAGTTTGAGAAATCAAAAACAATTATTGCTTGAAGATTCCAAAAAATCTAACAAAGCCTCAGTAGCTAATGCTTGGTCAAATTTTCAATCTTCCAAAAGTTTTTTAACTTCTATTAGATTTCAAGTTAAAGCAGCTGAAATAGCAAACGAAGGTATTACTAATGAGTATGAGTCTGGATCAGATAGATCTACTCTTGATGTCATACAATCCAATTCTATTTTACTTGATGCCAGAATTAATTTGGTAAACTCAAAAAGAGATTTTCTTTTATCTCAATTTATGCTTCTAGTATCTATTGGCCGATTAACCGGATCCTATTTAGGTTTAAATTAAGTACTGATTTTTCATTAAAATATAATAGTTTATAACTCTTGATTAAAAGAACAAAATGTGTACATTTAAATTAGTGATTCGCATAACAAATATTGAAAAAAAAAGGCAAAAATGACAAAAAATAACTTAAAAATCGTTAAATCAAACAAAAATCAAGAATTAGAGAACAAAGAGAAGAATAAAGCTTTAGAAGCGGCAATAAGCCAAATCGTTGATGCTTTTGGCAAAGGTTCCGTAATGAAGTTAGGTCAACAAACTGTTATGGATGTTGAAGCAATATCTACAGGATCACTTAGTTTAGATTTGGCTCTGGGAATAGGCGGTCTACCAAAAGGAAGAGTGATAGAAATTTATGGACCCGAAGCATCGGGAAAAACTACCTTAGCATTACAAGCTGTTTCAGAAGCTCAAAAATCAGGAGGAATTTGTGGATTTATAGATGCAGAACATGCGTTGGATCCGGTATATGCAAAAAAACTAGGGGTTAAAACAGATGAACTTTTAATTTCTCAACCAGATACAGGTGAGCAAGCTTTAGAAATAGCGGATACATTAATTAAATCAGGATCTATTTCAGTTTTGGTTATAGACTCTGTTGCTGCATTAACACCACGAGCCGAAATCGAAGGTGAGATGGGTGATCATCACGTTGGTTTACAGTCAAGATTGATGAGCCAAGCATTAAGAAAACTTACAAGCTCAATTTCAAAAACTAACACGATGGTAATTTTTATTAACCAAATAAGAATGAAAATTGGAATCATGTTTGGAAATCCGGAAACCACATCAGGTGGTAATGCATTAAAGTTTTATTCATCTGTTAGATTGGACATTCGAAGAATTGGAGCAATAAAAGAAAAAGATGAAATAATTGGTAATTCAACTAGAGTAAAAGTAGTAAAAAATAAAGTATCACCTCCATTCAAAGTGGTTGAATTTGATTTAATGTATGGAAAAGGAATTAGTAAAACGGGGGAGCTAATTGATTTAGGAGCAAAAGCTGATATCGTAGAAAAAGCAGGTGCTTGGTATGCATACAAAGGTGAAAAAATTGGCCAAGGCAGAGAAAATGCCAAAATTTATTTAGAAAAAAATCCAAAAGTAGCAGCAGAAATTGAAATGGCAATAAGAACAAAAGCTGGACTTATTGCAAAAAAAATAGAAGGCAACCCTATAGAAAAGACTGCTGAAAATGAAAATGAAAAGGGAAATAATAAAAAAGATTAACAAAATAGTCATCTAAAACAAAGAAAGGTGTTTTATTAAACACCTTTCTTTCGCTTACTGTTATCTAGACATCAAATAAAAAAGCTGTATTTTAGAAATATGGCTAGCAAATCATTAAATGATATAAGAGGCACTTTTTTAAATTATTTTAAGAAAAATGATCATAAAATAGTAGAGTCTAGTAATTTAGTTCCAAATAATGATCCAACATTAATGTTTGCCAATTCAGGAATGGTTCAGTTTAAAAATGTATTTACGGGCTTAGAAAAAAGAGAATATCTAAGAGCAACTACTTCACAAAAATGTGTGAGAGCTGGCGGAAAACACAACGACCTAGAAAATGTTGGATATACACCAAGACACCATACATTTTTTGAAATGTTAGGAAATTTCTCATTTGGTGATTATTTCAAAGATAAAGCAATAAATTTAGCGTGGGATTTAATCACAAAAGAATTTGGCCTTAAAAAAGATAAATTATATGTGACTGTATTTGATGAAGATAATGATGCTTTCAATTTATGGAAAAAAATTTCTGGTTTAAGTAAGGAAAGAATTATTAAAATTTCCACATCTGATAATTTTTGGTCCATGGGTGAAACAGGTCCATGTGGACCTTGTTCAGAAATTTTTTATGATCATGGAGAACATTTAAAAGGAGGGCTTCCAGGAAGCGCCAATCAAGATGGAGATAGATTTATTGAAATATGGAATTTAGTTTTTATGCAATTTGAACAAATATCTAAGGAAAAAAGAATTAATTTACCAAAACCATCAGTAGATACAGGCATGGGCCTGGAAAGAATTTCTGCCTTATTACAAGGTACTCATGATAATTATCAAACAGATCATTTTAAAAAATTAATAAATTCAACTTCTGAAATTTTGAAAATAAAAACGAATAAAGAAAACATAGCAAGTTTCAGGGTTATTTCTGATCATTTAAGAGCAAGCTCTTTCTTAATTGCAGAAGGAGTTTTACCTTCTAACGAGGGAAGAGGATATGTTTTAAGAAGGATTATGAGAAGAGGAATGAGACATTCTCACTTGTTAGGCTCTAAAGAACCAATTTTTTATAAAATTTTAGAAACTTTAATTAACGAAATGTCATCAAGCTATCCTGAATTATTAAGGGCAGAAGTACTTATTTCTGAAACTTTAAAAACTGAAGAAGAAAAATTTTTAGTACTTCTTGAAAGAGGTATGGATATTCTCGAAGAGGAAACAAAAAAAGTTAAAGGCATATTTCCTGGCGGTGTTGCTTTTAAATTATATGACACATATGGATTTCCATTAGATCTTACCCAAGACGTTCTAAGAAAAAAATCTATAAAAGTTGACACTAAAGCATTTGATCAATTAATGGTGAAGAGAAGAGAAGATGCTAAAAAAAATTGGAAAGGTTCTGGTGATAGTGCTGTTGAACATATCTGGTTTAATATTAGGGAAAAATTGGGATCCACAGATTTTTTAGGATATGAAATTGATCATTCACAAGGAGTGGTTCTTTCTATTATTCATAATGGAAAAGAAATTGAAGTTTTAGATGAAGATAAAGAGGGAATAATAATTACCAACCAAACCCCTTTTTATGGTGAGTCAGGGGGTCAAATAGGAGATACAGGTTTTCTTTTTGGTTCAAAAAGCAGGTTTGAAGTAACAGATACTCAGAAAAAATTAGGAGATCTCCATATTCATATTGGCAAGCTAATTAAAGGATCAATATCTAAAGGAGATATTTTAAATTTAAAAATAGACTCTAAAAGAAGATCAAATATCAGGGCATATCATTCAGCAACACACTTATTAAATGAGGCATTAAGAAGAGTATTAGGAAAACACGTAACACAAAAAGGTTCATTTGTTGGATCAAATAGACTTCGATTTGATTTTAGCCATATGAAACCAATTTCAAAAGATGAAATAAATAAAATTGAAAACTACGTTAATTCAATGGTTGAGTCTAAAGGAGATGTTCGTACCAGATTAATGACACCCAAGGATGCAATTGCAAATGGAGCCTTAGCTCTATTTGGAGAAAAATATGGTGAAGAAGTAAGAGTATTATCAATGGGCAATGATAAAGACATATATTTTTCAACAGAATTGTGTGGAGGAACTCACGTTAGAAATACATCTGAAATAGGCAATTTTAAAATAGTAAGTCAGTTAGCTATTGCTGCTGGAGTAAGGAGAGTAGAGGCTTTGAGAGCCTCACAATTAACAGATTATTTAAACTCAAAAAAAATTGATCAAGAAGAGAAAGATAAAAAATTACAAGAAAATATTATTATAATTAAAAATCAAATCAAATCTGTAGGAGGAGAAGTCAATCAAGATCAGCAAGATTTAAATAAATTAAAAAATCAGTACGAAAAGTTATTAATAGATAGTATTTTAAAAGACCAAAACAAAAATCAAGTTAAAGATGAAATTGTTAATAAAATTAAAATCAGATTTCAAAAAATACAAGGATTTCCTACAAAAGAACTTAGATCAATAATTGATCAAGGAAAAAAGGATCTTAAAGAAGGAATTATAATTGCTTATGCAATACAAGAAAAGAAATTAGGAATTGCAATCGGAGTTACAAAAGAACTCTCCAAAAAATTTAGCGCTGTAGACCTAGTTAAAGTTGGATCTTCTGTATTAGGTGGAAAGGGAGGTGGTGGAAGAAATGATTTTGCCCAAGCAGGAGGAGAGAAAATAGAAAAGATTGAAGAATCCTATAAAGAAATTTTAAAAAAAATTAATTAAACGCTTTCTTTAGTGTACCATTAATTTCTTCTAAAAATTGATTGGTGGTCAGGTATTTATTGGTAGGGCTTATTAGTATTGCCAAATCTTTTGTCATTGATCCTTTCTCAACAGTTGCTATACAAACCTTTTCTAAAGATTTGCTAAAATCGATTAATTTTTGGTTTGAATCTAATTTTCCACGGTGCGCTAATCCTCTTGACCAGGCAAATATTGAAGCAATAGGATTGGTTGAAGTTTCTTTTCCCTGCTGATGCATCCTATAATGTCTAGTCACAGTACCATGGGCAGCTTCAGATTCTATCGTCTTACCGTCAGGAGTTAATAATACACTGGTCATTAATCCCAAAGATCCATATCCTTGTGCAACTATATCCGATTGAACATCACCATCATAATTTTTACATGCCCAAATATATTTTCCACTCCATTTCATTGCACATGCGACCATGTCATCGATAAGTTTGTGTTCGTAAGTAATATTGTTTTTTTTAAACTTAGTTTCAAATTCATCATCAAATACTTTTTGAAATATATCTTTAAACCTTCCATCATAAGTTTTTAAAATTGTATTTTTGGTAGAGAAGTAAACTGACCATTTTTTTATTAAACCATAATTAAAACAAGATCTTGCAAAGTCCTCGATAGATTTATCTAAGTTATACATCGATAAAGCTATTCCTGGACCAGGAAAGTTAAAGACTTCATATTTTTTTTCATCTTTTTTATCTTCAGAGGTCCATTTAATTTCTAATTTTCCCTTTCCTGGAACTAAAAAATCTGTTGCTCTATATTGATCTCCAAAAGCATGTCTTCCAATAATTAGTGGATCAGTCCAAGATGGAACAAGTTTTGGAATATTTTTACATATTATTGGTTCTCTAAACACAGTTCCCCCAATAATGTTTCTGATAGTTCCATTTGGTGAGCGCCACATTTTTTTTAAATTAAACTCCTTAACCCTTGCATCATCAGGAGTAATTGTTGCACATTTAATGCCTACGCCAATTTTTTTTATTGCATTGGCACTATCTATGGTTACTTTATCGGCGGTTAGGTCTCTATTTTGAATACTTAAGTCGTAGCTTTCAATTTTTAAATCTAAATAAGGTAAAATAAGTTTTTTTTTAATAAAATCCCAAATAACTCTGGTCATCTCATCACCATTTAGCTCTACAATCGGATTATTTACTTTAATTTTGCTCATTTAATTTAATTAATCTTAACAATTGAAATTAATTGGTTTTTATACATATTAACGTAAAATTATCAATTAGAGTAATATGAAAGTTGGAACCCAAATATTTGACGCAATATTTCACAAAATTCACAATGAAGGTTATAAATTCATTGCCATTTCTGTTTTAATTACCTTCATTTTATTATTAATTTCAAAATTCTTAGGTTTTATAGGATTATTAATTACCATTTGGGTTTATTATTTTTTTAGAGATCCAGACAGAATTTCAATTGGTGATCAAAACTATTTAGTAAGTCCTGCCGATGGATTAATTACTCAAATAGCAGAAAGCAATGGTCCAAAAGAATTTTCTTTGGAAAATAAAAAATTTACTCGCGTCAGTATTTTCATGAGCGTTTTCAATTGCCATGTTAACAGATCACCAGTGCTTGCATTAATAGAAGATATATTTTATGTGCCTGGAAAATTTTTAAATGCTACGCTTGATAAAGCAAGCGAAGATAATGAAAGAAATTTAATTAAATTTAAAACTAACGATGGAGATGAAATTATAGTTGTTCAAATAGCAGGTTTAATTGCCAGAAGAATAGTTTGTGAATGTAGTAAATCTCAAACGTTACAACAGGGTGAAAAAATTGGCATGATAAGATTTGGTAGCAGAGTTGATGTTTATTTTAATAATTATAAATCTTTAGTAAAACAAAATCAGATAACAATTGCTGGAGAAACATTAATTGCTAAGAAATAAATTATATGAATGAAAATAAAAAAAGTTTTGAGATTGTTTCTAATAAAAATCCTAGAGCAATTTTACCAAATACATTAACCATCATTGGTGTTTGCATAGGTTTAAGTTCAATAAAATTTGCCTTGGATCAAAATTACGGTTTATCAATTATCGCCTTACTAATTTCTGGTATACTTGATACTTTAGACGGTAGAATTGCAAGATTAATTAAAGGTACATCAAAAGTTGGTAAAGAGCTAGATTCATTAACCGATGTTGTAAGCTTTGGTGTAGCTCCTGCCTTTATAATGTATTTTTGGACGTTAAATGAACTTGGAAAATTAGGATGGTTAATTGTCCTAGTTTATGTTGTTTGCTGCGCATTAAGGTTGGCGCGATTTAATATTATGACTTATGATGATGAATTATTGTGGAAACAAAATTTTTTTGAAGGAGTTCCTTCTCCTGGAGGAGCTGGTTTGGTGATGTTGCCTTTAATTTTGTATAAATTAGAAATATATAACTTTGATCAATATAGACTATTAGTTGTTTCAACAATTTTTATTATTACTTCAATTTTAATGATTAGCAAACTTCCCACTTATTCTTTTAAACGTATAGCAATTCCAAGAAGTACCACAATTTTTTTGTTGTTTGGTATTGGTTTATATTTTGGATTAGTATTTGTTTATACTTTCGAGGTTCTTTTTATTACAGGAGCAGTTTATCTTTGTACAATTCCTATTAGTTATCTTCATTTTCGAAAAATTAAGAACAAAGAGAAGATTTTAAAACAGGTTGAAGATAATGATGAAACAGAGGACGTTCTTTAAAGAATGAAATCGCAAGCAATTGTAACTCTTGCAGATTCAAATTATTTTGATCTATTACTTGAGCTAATTTCATCAATAAAACAATTTGAACAAAGTAAAAATATTTCTATTTGTGTTCTTGATGCAGGTTTGAAGGACGATCAAATTCTAAAATTAAATAATCAAGTTGAAGTAATAAAAAAAGCAAATTGGGACATTGAAGTTCCAAAGTTTAAAGTTATGGGAAAAGAGTGGTTAAAAAGCCAAGTCTCTAGAGCATTTTTACCCGACTATTTTCCTGACTTTGAAAAATATTTATGGATAGATTGTGATGCTTGGGTGAATACTTGGGAGTGTGTTGATCTATATTTTAAGGCTTGTGAAAATGGAAAAATTGGTATTACTCAAACAATTGGGGCAGGGTATAAAGTTTTATCAAGAGTAAAGTGGATTTTAGGAAGTCTAGCAGTAATAAAATCTCAAAACTATAAACATGCCAAGAAATCTGGCTTTTCCGAAAATATAGCTCGAAAAATTGCTTTTGCTCCACATTTAAATATTGGAGTTTTTTCTTTGGAAAAAGGTTCTGAATGTTGGAAAATT
Organism: alpha proteobacterium SCGC AAA288-N07; assembly: GCA_000513055.1. Classification (GTDB taxonomy): domain Bacteria; phylum Pseudomonadota; class Alphaproteobacteria; order Pelagibacterales; family Pelagibacteraceae; genus AAA240-E13. The sequence goes on along the minus strand of AZYB01000008.1, from coordinate 23,860 downwards.
TGGCAAGAAAATTTAAAAAAAACTTTAAAGACCGGAAGTATTTTTGGATCAGAGGGATTAGCGATGAATATAAGTGTCTATGTAGATGATGTTAAAGCAGAGTTTTTGCCATTATCTTGTAACTGGATTGCAAGCAATGTACTACCAAAATATGATCAAGAATCAAAAAGTTTTGTAGAACCTTATCTACCAAATACAAAAATTGGTATAATGCATCTTGCAGCTGGTATTTGGAATAATAATAGAGACATGAGAGTAAATAAAGATATAAAGATTCCAATTGAAACCACGCAGGGAAATAAAATTCTTAAAAGTCTTAGATACGGTATTGCTTAGTTGAAAAAGAATAAAACTTCTAAAAATTGGATTAATAAACAAAATAGAGATATTTATGTAAGAGAGTCTAGGGACCAGGGTTATAGATCTAGATCAGCATATAAACTAATTGAAATTGATCAAAAGTTTCATTTTTTATCTAAATCCAGGACTTTGCTTGATCTAGGATCTGTGCCAGGAAGTTGGTCTCAAGTAGCTTCAAAAAAAATTAAAAATGGAAAAATTTTATCTGTGGATATAAAAGAAATGTTACCAATAAGTAATACCGTATTTTTAAAGGGAGATTTTACTAAATTAGAAACTCAAAACAAAATTATGAAATTTTTTAATAAAAGAATAGATGTAATGGTTTCTGATATGGCATCTAATACCACGGGAAATAAAAATCTTGATTCTTTAAGAACTGGTAATTTATGTTTAAATGCACTAGAATTTTCAAGAAAAATTTTAAAGATCAATGCATATTTTGTATCAAAAATTTTTATGGGGACTGTTTTTAAAGAGATTCAAATTCGAGCAAAAGAAATTTTTAAAGAAGTCTTGATTTTTAAACCAAGATCAAGTCGAAAAGAATCTAAGGAAATTTATATTTTTTGTGAGAATTTAAAGATTTTAAATGATTAGATTATTTGTTTTACATATATTAATTATTTTTTTGTTTTTATTAAACAATTCTATCGCTTCTAATCAAAATATTTTTGAAGACGCAAAAATATACTTTGAAAAAAAGGATTATAGTCAGTCAAAATTTTTATTCCAAAAATTTTTAGTATTTAATCCAAAAGATTATTTATCATATTTGTATTTAGCAAAAATATATAGGGAAGAAAATAATGAAAAAGAAACAGAAAAAAATTTAACTACTACTTTACTATTAAATCCAAAAAATGAAGAAGCTCTTTTTATGTTAATTGAATTACAATTAGATAAATCAAATTTTTCAAAAGCAAAAGAATTGAATGAAAAGTTTTTATTAATTTGTTCAAAATTATGTAATAATAAAAGTATTATTGCTGAAAAAATTAATAATCTTGAACCAAAAAAAATTACAAACCAATAAAATAATTCATTAGTTTTAATGAAAAATAAAAAAATTACAGAAATTCTTAGAAGAAAGAATAAAAAACCAATTGTTTGTCTTACAGCATATTCAAAAACAATTGCAGAAATTTTAGATAAATACTGTGATATAGTTTTGGTTGGAGATTCTCTCGGTATGGTTTTGTACGGGATGAAATCTACAAGAGAAGTTACTCTTGAAATGATAATTAACCATGCGAAAAGTGTTAAAAAGGGTATTTCAAAAAGTATTTTAGTTATCGATATGCCATATCGAACCTATAGAAATAAAAAAGAAGCATACAAAAATGCAAAAAAAATAATGAAATCAACTAGATGTGATGCTTTAAAACTAGAAGGAGGTAAAAAAATTATAAATGTTGTCAAATATTTAGTTAAAAAAAATATTCCTATTATGGGTCATGTAGGTTTGCTGCCACAATCTGAAAGAAAAAAATTTCAATTTAAAGGAAAAAGTTCAATTGAAAGAAGAAGAATTATTGAAGATGCAAGATTATTATCTAATGCTGGAGTTTTTGCTATTGTGATAGAATGTGTTGAAGAAAGTTTAGCTAAAATTATTTCAAAATATATTCCTATTCCTACTATCGGTATAGGTGCCTCAAAACATTGTGATGGGCAAATTTTAGTAACCGATGATTTGTTGGGATTAAGTAATTTTACACCAAGATTTATAAGAAGATATTCTAATATTAAGAAGATAATAAATAAAAGTGTTTCGAGATTTAAATACGATGTTATAAGTAAGAAATTTCCGAGTAAAAAAAATATATATTAAACATTTAAATTTTATGGATGAAGATTTAGCTATAATCGAAAAAAATGCTAGAAAAGAAGAAATAAAAAAGTTTTTTATTAAACATAAAAAAAAATTTTATTTTTTAGCAAGCTTAATATTATTAACTATTTTATCAACTTTTTATTATTTAGATAATGTTAAAAAGCAAAAAGTCACAATTGCAAATAAATATATAGAATCAGCAATAAATTATAATTTAAAAAAAAAAGCATATTATCTAAAAGAATTTAATGAAATAATTAGCACTAATGACACAACATATGCTCCTTTGGCGCTATTTTTTTTAATTGATAATAAAGTTTTAGAATCAAACGAGGAAATAAATCGTTTATTCAATCAAGTACTTAACCATTCGAATCTCGATAAAGAAATTAAAAATTTAGTAATTTACAAAAAGGCTCTTATTAATGCTGATTTTCAACCCGGAAATATAATGATAGATATTTTAAAACCAGTAATTAATTCTGCTAGTTTTTGGAAGCCCCATTCTCTATTATTACTTGGAGATTATTTTTTATTTAAAGGAGAAAAGCAAAAAGCCAAAGATTTTTATTCTCAAATTTTAACATCCCAGAAAACAAATGAAAATATTTATAACCAAGCTCAACAAAGAATCCTAAAAAACTATGTTGAGTAAAGTTTTTAGATCTGCTTTAATATTTTTTTTTGCGATTATTCTCTTTGAATGTTCTTTTGATAAGAAAACTGGTATATGGGCAAATAAAAAACGACAGGCTGCTAATACTGTATTAATAAAATTATCTAATAAAGAAAAAAACTTTCAAGAAGAACTCAATCCTGAATTAACAATTAATCTTAATTCCAAAGCAAAAAAAAATAAAAAATGGATAATGTCAGGATTAAATTATTCAAATTTTACCAATCATCAAAAGTTTGATGGTCAAATTAATAAATTTTCTAAATATAAATTTAAAAAAATTGAAAACAGCACAATCAAAGAGAATCCGTTAATTGTAGAAGAAAACTATTTTGTTACTATTGGTGAAAAGGGTTCAATTTTAAAATTTGTTGACAAAGGAAAACTACAGTGGAGGAGAAATATTTATAGTAAAAAGGAAAAAAAGAAAATTGAAAACATTTCCCTAGCTATTTACAAAGATATACTTTATGCAGCAGATAATTTAGGAAAATACTACGCAATAGATGTAGACTCAGGTGAGATAGTTTGGGTTAAAAGACATAAAGCATTATTTAATTCCCAAATAAAAATTACTAAAAACAAAATATTGCTGGTTGATAGTAATAATATAATCAATTGTTTTTCTACAGTAGATGGAAAACAAATATGGAAATTTGAAACACCTCCAACATTTATAAAAACAAATAAAAAACTTTCAATTATTCTAACCCAAAGTTCGGTATTATTTTCAAATACGGCGGGTGATATTACAAAAGTAAATATAAATAACGGCGAATTAATTTGGTTTATACCAACTCAAAACACCTTAATTAAGCATCAAACAAATTTTTTAGAAACATCAGATATTGTTTTATTTAAAAAAAATATATTTTTTTCAAATAATTTTGAAAAATTATTTTCTTTAAATAAAGATTCGGGAAAATTCAATTGGATATTAAATATTAATTCAAACTTAAGACCAATTTTAATAGATAATTTCTTATTTACGATATCACAAGAAGGTTACTTAATAGTGATTGATAATATAGAAGGAAAAGTTATTAGGTCAAATTATATTCTCAATAAATTTAAAGAAAAGCAAAAGAAGAAATTATTTATGCAAGGTTTTTTAGTCGCTTCCAACAAGGTTTACATAACAACTAATCTTGGTTATTTAATAATTTGTTCTGTTAAGACAGGTAATGTTGAAAAAATATTTAAAGTTGGTAACTCTCAATTATCTGAGCCCATAATAAGCAACAATGGTCTTTATATTTTAACCAATAAATCAGTAGTCATCTTTGATTAGAGAAATATATTTCTTTCAATATTAATCTTTAAAGGTAAATTCATTTAATGTTTTTTAATTATTAGAATAACTAGTGATATGCAATTTTTTTATGAATTAAACATTAAAACCCTCGGGCAAGGTTTGTACGATTTTACAAAAGAAACTATCAATTGGGTAAAAAAACAAAAAGTAAATAATGGAATATTAAACTTAAACATTTTACATACTAGTGCTTCGCTCACTATTCAAGAAAATGCAGATAAAGATGTTCTTTATGACATTAAAAATTTTTTTGATAAATTAGTTCCTATGAATAATAATTATTATAAGCATACTACCGAAGGCATTGATGATATGCCAGCACACATAAAAGCAATGTTAAACAATACTCAACTCACATTAAGTGTTAAAAATAGAAAGCTAATCTTGGGAACCTGGCAAGGACTTTATTTGTTTGAGCATCGACTAAAAAATAAGAACAGAATTATCTCCCATCATCTAATGGGTGATTAAATAATTAACAATCTAAGGTATTGAATTTTTCCCAATCTGTGATTGGTTTTTCCTTCACGAAGTTTTCTTTGGTGTTAAAGTTATTTATCTCATTATTTTTTAATTTTATATAGCTATTGATTACTTTTTTACCAAAAGCATCATTGAGCTCTTTACTTTCATCAAGTTTTTCAAGTGCACTTTCTAGATCAGATGGCAATTTTTTTAAGTTAGGATAATCTTTGTAATCTGTGTACATATTGATTAATNATGGTTTACCAGGATCTCTTTTTTTATCCATTCCTTCATTGCCTGCAGCAAGTATTCCAGCTTGTAATAAATATGGATTTGAAGAACCATCCATCAACCTCAGTTCAAATCTACCAACATCAGGTATTCGTATCATGTGAGTTCTATTATTTCCGCTATATGTGATACTACTTGGTGACCAAGTTGCCCCAGACGAAGTAGTTGGAGCATCAATTCTCCTATAGCTATTTATTGTGGGATTGAAAAATGCACTTAATGATTCAGCGGAATGCAAAATGCCTCCAAGAAAGTTATAAGCTATTTTTGATAAACCAAATCGATCACCATTATCTAAAAATATATTTTTATTATTTTGCCAAAGAGAAACATGTGCATGACATCCGTTTCCAGTTAAATTTTCAAAAGGTTTTGGCATAAAAGTAGCTCTTAATCCATGTTTTTCAGCAATTGTTTTGACCATAAATTTAAAAAATACATGTCGATCAGCAGTTTGGAGACAGTCAGAGTAGTTCCAATTCATTTCGAATTGTCCGTTTGCATCTTCGTGGTCATTTTGATACGGGCCCCATCCTAGTTGAATCATTGAATCACATATTTCTTTAATTAAATCATATTGACGCATAAGCGCTGATTGGTCATAGCAAGGTTTAGATTGAATATCTTTTTTGTCGGCTATTCCTGTACCTTCGCTGTTGATTATAAAATATTCACACTCGACACCAGATTTCATAATCAGGTTTTTTTTGCTTAATTTTTCTATTTGTTTTTTTAACATTATACGTGGAGATGCATCTACTTGCTTATTATTCATCCACAAGTCTGAAGCAAGCCATCCAACTTCTTTATTCCATGGTAATAAAATTAGACTATTGGGATCAGGCATTGCAAACATGTCAGGATCAGCTGGCGTCATATCTAGCCAAGTAGCAAATCCAGCAAATCCAGCCCCATTTTTTTGCATTTCTTTAATAGCATTTGCTGGAACTAACTTTGATCTTAGTACACCAAATAGATCAACAAAACTTATTAAAAAATATTTAATTTTTTTTTGTTTTGCAATTAATGCAAGATTTTTTGCCATTAAATAAATTATTTAAAAATTATATTTTTGTAAAAGACTATTAAAACAACAACAATAATTATTATTGCCAAATAAACTCCGTATTTTGCTTTTGGAAAAGCAATCCTGCTCATTCGATTGGGTATCTCAGGCTTTCTTTGATCCTCATCAGACATAAAAACTTTTTAATACTTAAGTTAAAAAAAAAGGGCGCTGATATAATCAGCGCCCTAAATTTTTAATATTTTATAATATTACCATTCAGGAATATTACTTTTATAATCGTTAGCTCCATGTTTCTTTCTAGCTAACTTCTGCTGTTCTTCCGCTTCTCCGGTAGCAGTAGATATTGTCCACCAAAGCCAGAAAATAATACCAGCAAGTACCCACCACAGTTCGGTTCCAACATAAGGATAAACGGAACCTGCCACTTCACTTGCAGTTAGGTGTTCAACCCAATTTGTTACTGTCGCCATATATAGTTCCCCCTTTATCTATTTGTTGAAGCAACTGCTCTTTCATCTTTTCGAGCTTGCTCCATTATATTATAATCTAAACCAGCCAGTTCAACATCGCGAGGTATACGTAATTTACCTGCACTATGAAGTATTTTAGCTAGTATCCAACCTGGTAAGAAACCAAGAAGTCCAAACATAATAACTGCTCCAACAATCATTCCAATTGGATTGATTGCTGCATAACCATCGTATCCTGATGATGGATAGCCCCATAGAACGAAGCCGCAAATTACAAGTCCGACAACTCCAGCATAACCATGTACTGCAACTGCGCCAACTGCATCGTCAATTTTGAAACGACGTTCAACAAAATAATGCAGTTTATATGCACACCATGTACCTACAGCAGCTATTAATAATGCTTGCATTGGATGATACAAATCATTACCTGCCGAAGACGTGATTATACCAGCTAGTCCTCCTGAGTAAGTCCAGAATGGATCACCTTTTGAAACCCAATATCCCATTAGTAATCCTCCAGCTAAAGACAACAAGAAGTTCATTGTAATACCACTTAATGTAGTTGGTGTTACATAGATATTAGTTGCCGTAAAGAATGTTGTTCCTTCCATTCCATACTCTGGTCCTAAATCAAATATTGGAATATTGCATGCTGCATAGAAACCCCAAAAACCTGTATAAATTAAAAACAGTCCTACACAAACTAACCAAGGGTTTCTTGGTCCAATATTTCTTGGTTCTCCACTAGATGAAAATTTTCCAATTCGTGGACCTAAGACAGCCAGTATACCTAAGGCAAATCCACCACAAATTGCGTGAATTACGCCAGAAGCATATGCGTCATGATAACCAAGTTCTCTAACCATCCAACCATCGAAATGCCATCCCCAAGCAGCATCAATCGTCCAAAATACAGAACCAATTGCAATAGCCATTATACCGAATGCAAAAGTTGTTATTCTTTCGATTACTGCTCCAGAGACTATAGAAGCTGCTGTCCAAGAAAATAGTAAGAAAGCAGCCCAAAACACTCCCATGATATGGTCATTAAGATTAATCGCCATTAAAGCATTTGTTGGATTAGCCAGTTCATTTGCTCCAAAGCCGCCACCTAAAATCAAACCAGTGCTTTCAGTCATTATCGATGCAGAAATACCTGGTCCAGTTGGAAACGCCCAATAAATCCACCAACCAAAGAAAAACCACGTGATTGTTACCAAAGGTATCAACAAGGTATTTTTCATCAAAGTATGTTGGTGATGTTTATAACGGGAAGCCCCAACTTCATACATACAGAATCCCACGTGAATTAAAAACATGAGAACTACTGTCATCCAGTAGTAAAATTCTGTAAATATGGTTGTTAGAGCTGTTAACTCATTATCCATATGTCCTCCCTTATTTACTTAATTTACTTATTTAATGAGAATATTCTATTGTCTACACCAAGCAGTACAACAATATAAAATTGTTATTTTGCAATACTTTTTAAAATTAATACAACTAAAGATTGTAGACTTTAACCTTTTTTATATGCTTTTTTTAAATCTACCAAAGGATGCTTTGGAGACATTTGAAACTTAATTAATAACTCTCGAGCAATCATATCTCTTGATTGTTGATCGTTTGGTAGTTTGATTTTTTTTGGAATTGTGACCCAACCATTAGCATTTCTGCAAAAAACAGCGGGTCGACCTTCTTCATATCCCATGTGAACATCTTCTAGCCAATTCAAATCATCCCACCCCATAGCTTCTACATATTTTTTTAGAAAGGGAGTAATTTTTTTATAATCAGGCAACATGTTAACATCATATCTGTACCCGATATGTTGACCGATCATTTTTTCTCTAGCAGTCTCTTTTGAGGTTCCTAATTTTATTTTTTTTTCTTTTTTATTTTTAATTTTTTTCTTAATTTTCTTAGCCATAATTAATTCTTATATTTTATGGAAGTCATCAACACCAACGGTGTGATTAGTTCCAGTCAAAGGTACTTTTGCTAAAGCAGAAGCTTCCATTGTTAATGCAGCTAAATCTTCTGGTTCTAACGAGTGAATGTTGGTTTTTCCACAAGCTCTAGCTAGAAGCTGAGCTTCCAAAGTCATTGCATGTAAATAATTATAAACTCTTAATGCAGCATCATCTGGATTTAATCTTTTCCTTAATTTTGGATCTTGAGTAGCAACTCCAACAGGACAACGACCTGTGTGACAATGATAGCAATGTCCAGCTTTAACTCCCATTTCTTTTTCAAAGTTGGCTTCAGGGATATCTTTGTTGCAGTTTAGTGCAATCAATGCGCCAGTTCCAATTGCTATTGCATCTGCACCTAAAGCTAAAGCTTTAGCCATATCTGCGCCATCTCTAACACCACCAGCATAGATTAATGTTACTCTTCCAGTTTGTCCTACATCATCCAAAGCTCTCCTTGCTTCTCTAATTGCAGCAATACCAGGAATACCCGTGTTTGCAGCGGCGATGTGTGGTCCCGCTCCAGTAGATCCTTCCATTCCATCTAAAAAAATAGAGTCTGGATTACATTTTGCAGCCATACGAACATCATCATAAACTTTTGCAGCACCTAATTTTAATTGAATAGGAACTTTATTTTTTGTTAGCTCTCTTAATTCTTGAACTTTTAAAAATAAATCATCCGGGCCTAGCCAGTCGGGATGTCTTGCGGGTGATCTTTGATCAATACCAGAAGGTAAAGATCTCATTTCAGCAACTTGATCAGTAACTTTTTGACCCATTAAATGTCCACCCATTCCAACTTTTTGACCTTGGCCGATGAATACTTCTATTGCATCGGCAAGTTGTGCGTGGTGTGGATTGAAACCATATCTTGATTGAATACATTGGTAATACCATTTTTCAGAATATCTTCTTTCATCAGGTATCATTCCACCTTCTCCTGAACAGGTAGCACTACCAGCCATTGTAGCACCTCTTGCTAAAGCAGTTTTTGCTTCATATGAAAGTGCACCAAAACTCATACCAGTAATATAAACAGGAATATCTAATTCAATTGGGTTTTCGCATCTAGGGCCAATTACAGTTTTTGTTTCACATTTTTCTCTGTAACCCTCGATTACAAATCTTGTAAGAGTTCCTGGCAAGAAAACTAAATCATCAAATGTAGGAATTTTTTTCATTAATGCCATTCCCCGCATTCTGTATCTTCCTAACTGAGCTTTTATATGAATATCGTCTATAACTTCAGGAGTAAAAATTGCATTTTGCCCAAGCAAACTTTTGTTTTTGCTATCATCTTCATTTATATGCACGTCAGCTTTTCCGCCAACTTTACTATAGGCTTTTTCTTTAGGTTTCTTTTTAGCCATTAAATTGCTCCCTTTTTCTCTGTAGGCTCTAAATTGTCATAATTCCAAAGTTTTTTACCAGCTACTATTTTTGTCATTTTACTGACGTCAAAATTTTCGTCAATTTCTGCCACTTTTAATTTTCTCTTTAGCCAATCTTTGTCACTAGAAGTTAAATCAGAAGTAACAGCATCACTTCCAAATGATCCAATTTTGCCACCAATAAATATATTTCCATCATACATAGAGTCACCTAAGTTTATTCCAACATCTCCTAGAACAATTATTCTTCCTCTTTGCATCATAAAACCAGTAAAAGCTCCAGCATCCCCACCAACTATGATTGTGCCTCCTTTCATGTCAATACCAGTTCGAGCACCAACACTACCTTTACAAATTAAATCGCCACCTCTTATAGCGGCCCCAAAACTTGATCCTGCATTTTTTTCAACAACAACTTTTCCAGCCATTAAGTTTTGAGCACAAGACCATCCAACTCTTCCGTTAATTCTTACGCTTGGTCCATCACATGATCCGACACCAAAATATCCTAAACTTCCTTCGAAAATCAGATTTAGTTTATTTAAAATTCCAACTCCTAAACTATGTTTTCCTTGAGGGTTTTTAATTACAATTGTTCCATATCCTTCACTCATTAAGCTATCGATTTTTTTGTTAGCCTCAGGAGCTTCCATGTTCTTTACATCGAGTTCTGTTCTTTTATTGAAATCAACTTCGTAAGTTCCAAAGTAATAAAAATTTTCTGCCTCATCGGGATTGAAAAATTTTTGCTGAGTTCTTCCTGTTAAAACTTCCGAGTGCATACCCATTGACTGGGCTTTTGATTTTTTTTCTGTAGTTTTTAGATTTGCCATACTTTTACTTCGCCATCAAAAGGATCATAAGTATCAATCTCTTGTGGTAGAATTGATCTAATAGCTATCTCTTCTGATCCCATTGCAACTAAATTATCCGATTCATAAAGCACTAATGGTTTTGCAGCCATAGTATCTTTTGCCATCCCTAAAGAATCTTTTGTTGCAACAAAATAAGTAAATACACCATCAAGTCCTTTTAAAGAGTCTTTCATTCCTTCTTCTAGAGTTGCATCATTTCTCATTTTTTCTGCTAAGTATACAGCGATAAGTTCAGAGTCACATTCAGACATGAATCTCATACCTTTGTTTTCCAGTGCTCTTCTATTGTTCCAATAATTTGTTAATTGACCGTTATGAACTACAGATACGTCGCTAAAAGGATAACCCCAAAAAGGATGAGCTGATTTAATATCAACACCAGACTCAGTTGCCATTCTAGCATGACCAATTCCATGAGTGCCGGTAATTTTGTCTAAATTGTATCTATCGCAAACTTCCTTTGCGTCACCAATATCTTTTATTAACTCTAAAGATTTTCCAATAGAAAGAATTTCAGTCATTTCTGCACTTTCAATTTTTTTAGAAAATTCCATTAAATCTTTATCGTATTTAATTTCATATCTAAAAGAATAAGGTGTAAGTCTTTCCTCTTTAACAATTATAGCGCCTAAATCTGATAAATTTTTATCAACTATTTTTTTTCTTTTATCATAAACAGAGGTTTCTTCATTTACAGCATTACTACCTTCTCCAACATTTTCACCAACTTTAAATCTCATGATAAAATTTTGGCCATCATTATCAGCATAAAGAGCGTATCCTGTTGAGTCAGGACCTCTATGTTTTAATGCTTGGAGCATACTCTGAAGCTCAGAACCTATATTTACTGATTTATCTTTATGAATTAGCCCTGCAATTCCACACATAATAATATTCCCTTTTTTGACTACGGCAAACAATCCAAATAGGTATCTAGATCCCATTGAGTTGTTGCTCCTAAAAATTTTTCCCATTCATCGTTTTTATACCAATGAAATACTTTATACATTTCATCCGGCATAGCCGATTGAATAACTTTATCTTCTTTTAAACGATCCAAGGCTTCACCAAGGCTTAATGGTAATTTTTTAACCTTTTTTCCTGCGGCTTGAGCTTCATACATACTTCTCGATTCAGGTTTTCCAGGATCAATATTATTTGTTATTCCGTCTTCAAAACATTTTAACAATCCAGAACCCATTAAATATGGATTGTGCATTGAATCCACTGAACGATATTCAAATCTTCCTGGTGCAGATACTCTTAAGCCACAAGTTCTGTTTTGATAACCCCAGTCAGCATAAACAGGCGCCCAAAATCCTGTATCCCATAATCTTCTGTATGAGTTTACAGTTGATGAGCCGATAGCTGTCAATGCTCCTAAATGTTTCATAACACCTCCAATAGCCTTTAAACCAACTTTACCTGGTAACTGAACATCTTTAGTGTCTGGCATAAATGTATTGGTTCCACCCTCAACATAAGTAAATACTTCATCCATAGCTGGTAGAGATTTGTGGTGTAATTTATTAACCACATCTTTTCCACCTGTCCATAAGGACATATTTGTATGACAACCGCTTGCAGACACACCCATAAATGGTTTTGTCATAAAGCAAGCTATTATATTAAACTCTCTAGCAACTTGTGCGCAAATTTGTCTATACGTTGAAAGTCTATCTGCATTTCTCATGACATCATCATACATCCAGTTTAATTCTAGTTGTCCCGGTGCATCTTCATGATCTCCTTGAATCATATCAAAACCCATTGCTCTAGCATATTCAAAAACTTTCATGAAAACTGGTCTTAAGGATTCAAATTGATCTATATGATAACAATAAGGTTTAGAAAAACCTTTGCCAGTAGGAGTTCCATCTTCATTTTTAGTTAACCACATCATTTCTGGCTCTGTTCCAACTCTTAATTGATAGCCATGTTTTTTTTTAAACTCTTGAGAATGTATTCTTAAATTTCCTCTACAATCAGATGTTAAATGTGCACCTGGGTTTTCTCTTTCTTCTCTGTTTCTAAAACAAGTAACATATACTCTTGCAACTTTTTTATCCCAAGGAAGTTGACAAAAAGTTTCTGGATCTGGTATTCCAACAAGTTCCTTAGCTTCTGGCCCATATCCAATATAATTTTTATGACGATCAACAAACAAGTTTGCTGTTGCACCATAAACTAATTGAAAACCTTTTTCGCAAGTTCTTTCCCAATGATCAGTGGGAATGCCTTTACCTACAACTCTTCCAGTTACAGAAATAAATTGAAAAAATATATATTCAACACCTAGTTCGTTAATTTTAGCTCTAACTTGTTTTACAAGCTTATCTCTGCCCGGCTGGTTTACATGTTTTTCTAAATCTGTCATTTAACTAATCCTCCCTCAAAGATTAATAGCGTCAGTTTAAATTCTTATAAATTCAAAAGATGTTAACTGAAAAATAAATGCACGTCTAGATTTAGCTCCAAGGAAATGGACTGCTAGAAGTAGGATGCAATTCACCTTTCGCGTATCGATTGAATCTAAAAGGTTTTAATAATTTATTTTCTTTATTTTGTAAAATTTCTTCAGCCACAAGTTTTCCAACTCCTATCATTTTATAACCATGGTTAGAGTCAGCAATTATATAAACGTTTTCACAAAAACGATCAAAGACAGGAAATGAGTCCGGAGTAAAGCAGCCCAAACCACCTGAAGGCTCTTTGTGGAATACACTCTTTTTTCCTTCAAATCTTTTTTGACAATGCGCAAGAGCAGAAGTCCACATGTGTGCAAATTCATCTCCAGTTAAATATTCTTTTGAATCTGGACCGTAGGGATCAACTTTTACCATGTCAGCTGGTTTGTTTACTTTGTAGGGAGCTGTTCCACCTTGTACACCTTTAAAATTAAAATCTGGCTTATAATATATTCCCCACATTTTATCAGTAATCAGTGATCCGTCGACATTTGAAAATAAGTGAGCATCACTATCAACGTGAATAACCGGAGGCATTTTGCCGTTATTATCTTTTAATAAATTAGGATCAACACCCAAAACTCCTTCTTGCAAAAACCAGTATATCCACATTGGGTAATCTTTGTGCGTGTTACCTTTTTCATCTTTAATTGAAATTTTTTTTGGAAGTCCGAGCATATCCCAAAAACTTTTTACCCAAGGACCAACAGCAACAACTACTTGTTCACAGTCAATTGTTCCTTTTGAAGTTGTAACACCTGTTACAGCTTTGCTATTATTACCTCTTTTAAAACCAGTTACTTCGGTTCCTGTAATTATTTTAACACCAAAAGACTCTGCTTTGTCTGCCAAACCTTGTATTGAAGCTGTATTATTAGCATAACCACCTCTTTTTTCATGCAAGACGGAAGTAATACCTTTTGCTTGCCAATCGTCAAAAATAGTTTTCATGTAATCAGTACAATCTTTTTTTCCTTCAACAAATGTAGATTCATATCCAATTGCTTTTTGTTGTTCGTAAATCGTTGTTACATCTTTTCTCATGCTTTCTGGACTTATCTGCATGTAACCGATTGGATGATAATGAAATGCTTTTGGATCACTTTCCCAAACTTTTACGCTATGAGCCATAAGTTCTCTCATGGCTGGTTGAAAATAGTTATTTCTAACGACACCACATGCTATACCGCTTGCACCTGATGCAATTCCACCTTTATCGATAACTACAATATCGTTGTTACTACCGTTGCTATTTTTTTTCTTGAGTCCTTCAGCTAAATGCCAAGCTGTACTTAAGCCGTGAATTCCAGTTCCTATAACAACATATTTAGCTTTTGTTGGGAATGCCATAACTATTCAAATTCAATTGTTTTAAGGTATACACAAACAAAGTTATTTTCAAAGCTTTTATTCTTATTTTTTTTATATATATTTTTTAGTAATAAAAAATGTTATTTTTTTATTAATGATTTTTTTTAATGATTGGGTTTTAAATAATTATGACAATAGTTAAACCTTCAAGCAAACCACTAAACCCAAATTTTTCTAGCGGTCCCTGTGCAAAACGACCAGGATGGAGCATTGATGTACTAAAAAATACTCCAACTGGAAGATCTCACAGGTCTAAAGAATGTAAAGATAAACTTAATGAAGTAATAGTTAAATCAAAAAAAATTTTAGGTTTACCAGAGAACTATTTACTAGCAATAATGACTGGCTCAAACACTGGAGCCTTAGAGGCTGCTATGTGGTCTCTTTTAGGATCTAGAGGTGTAGATGTATTGGCATGGGAAAATTTTGGAAAAGATTGGGTAATAGATGTACTTGATCAATTAAAAATTAAAGATGTAAATAGCTATGTTACTGACTATGGCATCCTTCCTGATTTAAAAAAAGTAAACTTTAAAAATGATGTAATTTTTACTTGGAACGGAACAACTGCTGGCGTTAGAATTCCAAATGGAAATTGGATACCTGAAAATAGAGAAGGTTTAACAATTTGTGATGCGACTTCAGGAATTTTTGCTATGGATATAGACTATAGCAAACTTGATGTAATTACATGGTCTTGGCAAAAAGTTTTAGGAGCAGAAGCTGCTCACGGGATGTTAGCGCTGTCACCTCGTGCAGTTCAAAGACTAGAAACTTATGTTCCTTCATGGCCAATTCCTAAACTATTCAGACTAGCAGATAAGAAAAAATTAATTAAAGGTATTTTTGAAGGTGGCACTATTAATACCCCTTCAATGATTTGTGTTGAAGATGCTTTAGATGCTTTGAACTGGGTTGAATCTGTAGGTGGTACAAAAGGCTTGGTAAAAATTTCAAACGAAAATTTAAAAATTGTAGAAGATTGGGTCAGTAAAAGTGATTGGGTAAAATTCATGTGTGAAGATAAAAATACAAGATCTGCAACAAGTATTACATTATTAATTAAAGACGAGTGGTTTACTAGGTTTAATGAAGAAGAACAAAGGGGAGTATTAAAAAAACTATTTTCAATTTTAGATAAAGAAGGTGTAGCTAAAGATATTAATGGATACCCGAAAGCACCTCCTAGCATAAGAATATGGGGTGGATCGACTGTACAAAATAGTGACATGAAAGCACTACTTCCTTGGATAGATTGGGCTTATAATTTCGTAAAAAATAATGCCTAAAGTTTTAATTTCAGATTCAATGAGTAATATTGCTCAAAAAATATTTGAGAAAAATAATATTCAATTTGATGTAAAAACAGGCATGTCAGAAGAAGAAATTATTAAAATTATTCCCGAGTATGAGGGTATGGTTGTTAGATCTGCTACAAAAGTAACGAAAAATATAATTTCAGCTGCAAAAAAATTAAAAGTTATAGGTAGAGCAGGTGCAGGCGTTGATAATATTGATGTACCCACTGCAAAAAAAAATAATATGATTGTTATGAATACTCCAGGTGGAAATTCAAATGCTACTGCAGAACATGCTTTTGCATTAATAATGTCTGTGCTAAGAAGAATTCCATTTGCCAACCAAACTACTCACAAAGCACAATGGGAGAAAAAAAATATTAAAGGCACAGAGCTGTCTAAAAAAACACTTGGAATAGTAGGTTTTGGAAATGTAGGAGTTCGATTAAGCAATTTAGTTAAAGGTTTTAATATGGAAATACTAGTTAACTCAAAATCTTTAGAATCTAGAAAAAAAGATTATCCGCATGTTAAAAATGTTAGTTTTGATGAGCTGATAAGTAAAAGTGATATAATTAGTTTTCACTGTAAAGCAGCAGCCGATGGCAAACCGATGATTACTAAAGAGCATTACAAAAAAATAAAACCAACAGCTTGCATAATTAATACTGCGAGAGGTAATATTGTTGATGAAAAAGATTTAAATGAAGCACTCAATGAAAATCTAATTGCTGGAGCGGCAATGGATGTTTTTTCAAAAGAACCAGCAAAAGAAAATATTTTATTTAATAATCCAAAAGTAATTTTAACGCCTCATATTGCGGCATCAACAACTGAAGCCTCAACTGTAGTTGCTGAAATGGCAGCAAATCAGATTAGTGATTTTTTATTAAAAGGGACAAAGATTAATACAGTATAATTTATTCAAAATCGTAAGCAACTAGTCCATCCAAGGGTTTTGGATCAAACCAGGTTGATTTGGGAGGCATAGTTAATTTTTGATCTGCAAAATCAATCACATCCTCTATTCGTGTTGCGAATAAAGAGAAACCCACTTTGGCTTCACCTAAATCTACTTTTCTTTCAATTGATACTAATCCATGAAAACCTGCAATAAAATCAATCCTTTGATCATATCTTGGATCCCCAACACCTAAAATTGGCTCAAGTAAATAATAATGTAATAAATTGATATCTAAATTAATAATACTAAATAAATTCTGTTCAGGATTTTTTTTCAATTTAATTGAATACCAACTTTTGTCTAAATACATTCCAAAAGATCTAGATTCACTCGGTTTGAATGAAGAATTTTTCTTTTCAACAAAAAAATTCTTTTTGATTTGTTTAATAAAATCTTTAGGAGAATAACCATACAAATCTTTTATCAACCTATTATAGTCAAGTATACGCGCTTGACTTTTTGGAAATATAGCTACCATAAAATAATTGTATGCTTCTTTTCCTGTATGGTTTGGATTTTGATGTTTTTTAAATTCTGCAAATTTTGATAATGCTTCAATTCGGTGATGACCATCCGCGATATAAATTCGATTTATTGTATTAAATATCTCGCTTATTTTAAGTATAGTACTTTCTTCATTTACAATCCAAAGCTCGTGATGACATTTATCTAATGCATCAAAGGAATATATAGGTTTTAAGGCAATTTGTTCCTTTATTAGCTCAGCTAATTTAATGTCATCAGGGTGAACTACATAAATAGGTCCAGCTTGAGCATTTAAATTATTTATTTGATCAAATCTTTTCTGAGATCTTTCAAAATAAATTTCTTCATGTCCACGAATATGTAAATTATCATAGGCAGACAATTTTGCTGTACCAATTACACCAACTTGAAAATGATTTTCTGTCGATATTTTATAAATATAAAAAGAGTTAGTGTCATCTTTCTTTATTATCGAATTATTTTTCATTAATTCAAATTGTTCTTTTGCTTTACTGAGTATTTTATTACTAAAAATATTTAAATAACTCCATGGATTATTTTTTTTATGTTTTGTAATTATCTCTTCAGATAAATGATCTGTGCTAGGAATGGATACAGACGAAGCTTTTTCTTCAGTTGGTCTTAAGCCTTTAAATGGATTTATAAAATGCATAACAAACTACAAATAAAAAAACTTATTATGCAATCTTAGGTAAGGACTTTAAGGCTTTATTGACTTCAGCCTCATGATAAACATCTTCTTCTAGTTTATTATCAAAATAATCACCGTAAGCTTGCATATCAAAATGTCCGTGGCCACATAGATTGAAAAGAATAGTTTTTGATTTCCCATTCTTTTTGCACTCTAGAGCAACATCAATTGCACCTTTAACAGCATGTGTTGCTTCAGGTGCTGGAACAATACCCTCAACTTTTGCAAATATTACACCTGCTTCGAAGCATTCTTTTTGTCCATAAGCTTTTGCTTCAAGAGCTCCTATTTCTTTTAAATGGCTGACCATTGGAGCCATGCCATGGTATCTTAAACCTCCCGAATGTGTTGCTGGAGGCATAAATGAAGAACCTAAAGTATGCATTTTAACCAAGGGTGTAAGATTACCTGTGTCACCAAAATCATAAGCATATTTCCCTTTTGTTAAAGAAGGACAAGATTTTGGTTCGCAAGCTATAACCTTTATATCTTTTTTATCGCGAAATTTTTTTCCAAGAAAAGGAAAAGCTAGACCGGAAAAATTACTTCCTCCGCCGGTACACCCAATTAGTATGTCAGGATAATCCCCAGCCATTTCCATTTGCATTATTGCTTCATTACCAACAACAGTTTGGTGCATTAAAACGTGATTTAAAACACTTCCCAAAGAATATTTAGTAGAATCGTTTTGTGCAGCCATTTCAACAGCCTCAGATATTGCTATTCCAAGACTACCCGTATTATTAGGATCTTTTTTAAGAATTGCTTTTCCTATATTTGTTTCATTCGAAGGGCTTGCAACACATCTTGCGCCATATGTCTGCATTATCATTTTTCTATATGGTTTCTGATCAAAACTAACCCTTACCATATAGACGTCCAAATCTATTTTAAAAATTGAACATGCAAAAGCAAGTGAACTACCCCATTGACCTGCTCCAGTTTCTGTTATGATTTTTTTCGTACCCTCTTCTTTATTATAAAAAGCTTGAGCAACAGCCGTGTTGGGTTTGTGACTTCCCGTAGGGCTCACTCCTTCGTATTTGTAATAAATTTTTGCTGGTGTATCTAATTTTTTTTCAAGTTTTCTCGCCCTAAATAATGGTGATGGTCTCCATTGTTTATATATTTCTCTGACTGGTTCGGGAATCTCAATTTCCCTTTCTTGAGATACTTCTTGTCCAATTAATGCCATAGGAAACAATGGCGCCAAGTCATCAGGGCCGACAGGCTTATGTGTGCCAGGATGCAATGGTGGCGATAATGGTTTTGGAAGATCTGCTGAAATATTATACCACGTTTTAGGCAGCTTACTTTCTTCCAATAAATATTTAATCGAGTTACTCATTTCAAATCATATTTTGACTGCATAAATGAAAAAAATCAACATTAAAAATAAACAATAGTCGTCATTATATAGTTAAAATGCTTAGGGATGGTAACATTTATCGAAAAAAATAATAAAACTATCCAGTATTTTTCATTGCCGCAGATATACCAGCTATGGTTACCATCATAGCGTCCATTAATAATTTCCTATCTGCATTTTTTAAATTAGTTACTTTTATTTTTTTCATTATATCAGCCTGTAATAAATTTAATATTTCAGCATATGTATTTCTAACTCTTATTGACTCTCTATATGATTTGCGTTGTTCTAAAATATATTTTGGTATCAATGTTTTATTTATATGAATTAATGATAACAATTGTTTTCTAAGTTCATTACCAATATTTTGTAATTCTTTGTCACCAAGGCATTCTTCATAAAATTGAATGACACGTAGATCGGTTTTTGTTAACACCATATCTAGCATATCCATCATTGCATAAAAAAATGGCCACTTATTTAACATATCTTTTAGTATAACTTTATTTTTTCCTTTTTTAGCTAATTCTAAACCCTCAAGAGTTCCTAACCATGCGGGTAAAATAAAACGAATTTGAGTCCAAGAAAATACCCAAGGTATCGCTCGCAAGTTTTCTATTTCATCACCTTTTTTTCTCTTAGTGGGTCTTGAACCAATTAATAATTGATCTAGAATTTTCTGAGGAGTGATTGTTCTATAATATCTGAGAAAATTAGAATCATGTATATGATTGCGATATGCTGTGCTGGCAGTTTTACTCATATTGTTCATTAATTCACGCCAACTTTTTTTAGGTTGAGTAGGAGGTATTAAGGTCGCTTCTAATACTGAAGCAATATAGGTACCAAGAGTGTGTTCAGCCAATGATACTGTACTATATTTTTGCTGAATTATTTCTCCTTGTTCAGTTACACGTGTCCTTCCATTAACTGTGCCTGGTGGCTGAGATAACAATGCTGAATGAATAGGTCCACCCCCTCTACCAACTGAACCACCACGTCCGTGAAATAAAGTTAATTTTACTTTATGTTTGTCTGAAACCGATTGTAAATTCTCCTGAGCCTCATACTGAGCCCAACTCGCTGCAAGCTTTCCAGCGTCTTTGCTAGAATCCGAGTAGCCGATCATTACTTCTTGATGACGTTTAAATTTTTTTAAATACCAGGAAATATTGTATAAATATTTTATCACTTGATGAGCGTTTTGAAGATCGGATAATGTTTCAAATAAAGGAACAACACGCAAATAGGTTTTTATTCCTGCTTCTTTTTGAAGGAACATCATAGCCAAAATATCAGAAACATTGGAAGCCATCGAAATAATATATGCCCCTAAACATTCTTGTGGTAATTTTGCTATCATCTGAAATGTAGACCACACTTCTTTATCTTCTTTATCCAATACAAGATTTTTAGGAATTAAAGAGTGTTTGGATTTACAATGTTTTAATAAAAATGAGACTTTTTTTTCTTCTGACCAATTTTGATAATTACCCAAACCTAATTGCATGCAAATGTTTTTTACTAGTTTTTCGTGACGACTAGCTTCTTGACGAATGTCTAATTTTGCTAGATTTAAACCAAAACAATGTGCTCGTCTCAATAAATCTAATACAGAACCATTAGCTACAGATTCACATTTAACATCACAAAGAGAATTGTAAACTGCATTTAGTGGCTGGATAACTTCATTAATTGATCGAACTAAATATGACTCGTTTAAATTTTTTTTATCATTTAAATGTAGTTCAATCAATTTTTGGGTATTTTTCATTTTATCCCGAATAGGCCTTAAAAAAACTCTATATGGTTCTGTGCTACAACCAACTTTATCTCGAAGAGCTTTGGAACATTCGTGAATTGACAAATTTCGTATTAGTTTTGTAAGTTCTTTTTCATATAAATTAGCTGCCATCCATCTAGATAAAAAAACAACTTCCTCAGTGGTTTTTGATGTAACACTAGAATTACCATCTCGATCTCCTCCCATCCAAGATCCAAATGTAATTGGAGAAAAATTAATTGGTAAACGTTTACCCACATAATTTTGTATAGCCTGATCAAAATAAGAACAAATTTTTGGTAATGCATTCCATAAACTGTCCTCAATAATTGCCAATCCCCACTTTGCTTCATCTACAGGAGTTGGTCTAGATCGTTTCAATTCATCAGTTTTCCATATAGATGTAATTTCTTCATGTAGACTTTCTTCTAATATTTTTACTTCACGATCAACATTTTTTTTTGTAAAAATTCTTAAATTAACAAACCTTTCTAAAATTGTTATTTACATGTGTAAATTTATGTAAAAGCGTTCTTCTTTTAACTTCCGTTGGATGTGCAGTTAAAACCAACTCAATTTTTAATTTTTTAGCAATTTGAAAAAATTTGTTTTTGGAAATAGACTTATTTTTTGTTAGACGTTCTACAGCCTCATCTAAAATAACAAGCTCATTTGTTCCTTGAGCTTTGCGAACGTCGAGATTATGTATTTTATGAACGCTATAAAGGGATTCTGCTAAGTTAGAAAAATTTAAAAATTGACTAAAAGACCGAGCTATTACTAAAGACTCTTGAGGATTTAGTCCACGAATATTTGATTTTAGAAGGCGAAACTTCTTTGTTTCATTTAATCTTATTTTTTTCTTGTCCTTTTTACCCCTGCTTGTCTTTGATAAAAGTCTAATTTTTTCAATTTTATTAAAAAAAGAATTACCTTCTTGCTCTTTAATGACTAGCCCTAATATTTTTCCTAGTAAATGAACAATTTTAGAAAGTTTAAGAATTGCTAGGTTTTTGTATTTATTTTTTTTTCCCATTTAAAATTGATTTTACAGTCTCCCCCATAACAGATGGATTTTTAGAGATTATAACACCACATTCCTTTAGCAGCTCAACTTTTTCTACAGCACTTTCTCCATAAGCAGAAACAATTGCCCCTGCGTGACCCATCACTCTTCCTTTGGGAGCTGTCAATCCAGCTATATAAGCTATGACTGGTTTTGACATATTTTCTTTTGCAAATTTACCTGCATCCACTTCCTGTGGCCCTCCTATTTCACCAATCATCAATATTGCTTTAGTTTGTTCGTCTTGTTCAAATTTTTCCAAAATATCTTTAAATGAACATCCATTGATTGGATCTCCTCCGATACCAACACTAGTTGAGACACCTATATTTAAATTTTTCATTTGTTGTGCTGCTTCATACCCAAGTGTACCTGATCGTCCAATAACACCAACTGTACCTTGCATATAAATATGTCCTGGCATAATTCCTAACAGAGATTTTCCAGGACTAATAACACCCGCACAATTTGGACCTATTAATGTCATTTTATCTTTTTTAGAATATCTTCTCATATAACGTTTAATTTTAATCATATCATGAGAAGGGATTCCGTCTGTGATTGCTACACATGTTTTGATTCCAGCATCAGCCGCTTCCATTGCTGAATCTGCTGCAAACTCTGGTGGAACAAACAGAATAGTAGCAGTAGCACCAGTTTTTTTTACCGCATCTTTTACGGTATTAAAAACAGGTAATCCTAAATGCGTTTGCCCTCCCTTACCAGGAGTTACTCCACCAATAATATTAGTACCATATTTGATCATCTCTCCTGCATGGAAAGAGCCAAACTTACCAGTAAAACCTTGAACTATAATCTTTGTTTTATTATCAATAAGAATTGACATAGTTTTATCTAATTTTTCAATTTCTTTAGAGTAGCAACTGCTTTGTTTGCGGCATCTTCTAAAGTAGAAGCTTCAATATATTTTATTTTACTCTCTTTTAAAATTTTATTGCCTTTTTCAACATTAGTTCCTGCTAATCGTATAACAAGAGGCATATCAATTTTAATTTTTTTTAAAGCTTGAACTATCCCTTCAGCAACCCAATCACACCTGTTTATACCAGCAAAAATATTTACTAAAATAACTTTCACTTTTTCATCTTGGGAAATTAATTTAAATGCTTTAACCATTTTTTCAGGAGTAGCACCTCCTCCAACATCAAGAAAATTTGCTGGTTCACCTCCAGCTAATTTAATCATATCCATAGAAGCCATTGCTAAACCAGCTCCGTTAATTATGTTGCCAATATTACCTTCGAGGCTTACGTAATTAAGCCCTCTATCAGATGCATAAACTTCGTTAGGATTTTCTTGAGCTTTATCTCTTAACTCAGATATCTGATTTCTACGAAATAATGCATTGTTGTCAAAGCTCATTTTACAATCAAGAGCTAAAATATGTTCATCTTTTGATATTATCAGTGGATTAATTTCTACCATTGTAGCATCCAATTCACTGAAGGCACGGCAACATCCCATGATTACATCAGCAGTTCTAGAAATAAGTTTAGGATCAATACCTAAAGCAAAAGCAATCTCTCTTGCCTGAAACCTTTGCATTCCAACTGCTACTTCTATTTTTGATCTAATTATACTTTCAGGTTTATTTTTCGAAATTTCTTCTACACTCATTCCACCTTCTGTTGAA
>AZYB01000007.1 GCA_000513055.1 alpha proteobacterium SCGC AAA288-N07 | reverse complement strand
CTAATAATTTATATAATAAAAAAGAATTATTTAATATTTATAGAAAATTTTTATTTAGTTTTGATCAATTCTTAAATGCAGAAGAAATATATGAAACTCTTCCAACCTATAAAGCCAGGGCATTACTTTATCAAAGTGCATCACTTTCTGATAATTTAGAAAAAAAACTTGATTTACTAATCTTATTAAATAATTTGTTTAAAAAAGACGATATCGAAAATGCTTTCTCCGAAGAATTATCTTCAATCTTGTCATACATAGAAGAAGAAGAAGTTTCCTCTCAGCATCTTGGTTTTTATCAAACTAAACTTAATTTACCAACAGAAGGAAAAGAAGATTTAGGCAGAATAAAATTCGACAACAAAATTTTACATAAATCAAAACTACTTAAATATTTTATAGATGAAGATTATAGAATTGAAACAGCAGAAGTTGATTTAATTAACATTTATAAAAAAATTAAAAAAAATAAAAAATATTTTTTTTCGACCAAAGATGTAATTTTGTTGGACTCTCTAAAAGCTGATGGAATAAAATTACCTAAAAAATTAGAAAAACGATATCAGAATGATCAATTAACTATACCTAGAGGACTAATTGACTTATCAAACCAAGGTCAAATAGGACTAGTACTACTAAAAATTATTGAAATTATTGGAGAAGATCAATTAAAAAATTTAGACCCTGAGAGTTTATATTTTATTACAACAACGCTAAATAAACTAGATTTAAAGAAAATAAGAAATAATATTATTATCAAAACTTTACCTTACAGAGTTTGATTAAGATCTAGAATAATAAAAAATTAAATGTATATTAAACAGTAATTTTTATGGCAATCAGAAAAATATTAACTGAACCAAATAAATTTTTAAGGAAAAAATCACTTAGAGTTGAAAATGTAGATGAAAATATTCAAAAGCTTATGGATGATATGTTAGAAACTTTATATGCCGCTCCTGGCATTGGTCTTGCAGCCATTCAAATTGGAGTAGATAAACGAATAATTGTAATAGACATAAATAGAGATAAGGATAAAAAATCAAAAAAAAATCACATGTTTTTTGTAAATCCAGAAATTATTTGGAAATCCGAAGAAAAATTAACTTATGAAGAAGGTTGTTTATCAGTACCAAATCAATTTGCAGAAATTAATCGCCCTAAAAAATGCCACGTTAAACATCTTGATTATAATGGAGACTTTCAAGAACTAAAAGCAGAAGGACTTTTGGCAACTTGTATACAACACGAAATTGATCATTTGGAAGGAATATTATTTATAGATTATTTATCTAAATTAAAAAAAGCAATGATTATTAAAAAGCTATCTAAACAAAAAAAAGAGAATGTAGAAAGAATCGTAGTCTAATTTAATAATTGATGTTCAAAAAAATTGTATTTATGGGCACACCATTTTTTTCTGTGCCAATACTAAAGTCTTTATATCAAAAGGGATATTCCATATGTTCTGTGTATACTCAACCACCAAAAAAAGCCATGCGAGGTCAAAAAATAAATAAATCACCAATTCAAAAATTGGCTGAAAGTTT
The DNA here is from genome assembly GCA_000513055.1 of alpha proteobacterium SCGC AAA288-N07. Lineage (GTDB taxonomy): Bacteria > Pseudomonadota > Alphaproteobacteria > Pelagibacterales > Pelagibacteraceae > AAA240-E13. Next base: position 39,382 of record AZYB01000007.1, on the reverse strand, counting down.
TAGCCTAAGTATTAGAAATCCAAATTTTTTAAATCAAAATGAAGAAGAATTGAAATATTTTAAATCTCTTAACGCTGATATTGTAATTGTTGTAGCTTATGGGCAATTAATACCAAAAGAATTTTTAAATTTGTCTAAGCATGGATTTATAAATATTCATGCATCTCTTTTACCAAAATGGAGGGGAGCTGCGCCTATACAAAGATCAATAATGAATTTAGATGAGATAACAGGGATAAGTGTTATGAAAATTGTTGAAAAATTAGATTCTGGACCAACGATGTTAAAAAAAAAAATTAAATTAAGTAATGAAATGAATGCAGAAGATATATCCAATCAACTTTCTAAAATTGGATCTGAAATTATTTCGGATTGTCTTGATTTGATCGAAATTGGTAAAGCAAAATTTGTAGAACAGGATCATGATACAGCAACTTATGCAAAAAAAATAAACAAAGAAGAAGCCAAGATAAATTGGAACGAAGATGCGTTTAAAATTATTGCACAAATCAATGGTTTGTATCAAAATCCGGGAGCGTGGTTTTTGTTTCAGGGGGAAAGATATAAAGTATTAAAAGCCACCTTATCAGATTTGAAAGGTCAACCAGGATCAGTTTTAGATAATAATTTAACCATCGCATGTGGAAATAAATCAATAACAATCCAAGAGATTCAAAGACAAGGGAAAAGCAAACAAAAAGCAGCAGAGTTTTTATTAGGTTCCAAAATAAAAAAAGATTTGCTTTTATCTTAAATGCAAAGATATCAAATTAAAGTTGAATATGATGGTACCAACTTTGTTGGCTGGCAGTATCAAAAAAATGGCCTTTCAATTCAGGAAATACTGCAAAAGGCAATATTTCAATTTTCCAGGGAAAAAGTAACTATAACAGGAGCGGGTAGAACAGATGCCGGAGTCCATGCCATTGGTCAAATTGCTCATTTTGATTTAAAAAGAAAAATAAAGAAAAAAAATTTTATACTAGGTGTTAATCAATATATTGGAAATAATTCAGTAACTATCTTAAATATAAAAAAAACAAATAATAAATTTCATTCAAGATTTGATGCAAAAAAAAGAACCTATCAATATGTGATTATCAATAGACAATCTCCTTTGGCTTTGCAAAAAAACAAAGCATGGCATATTAGGAAAAAATTAGATTTAAATGCTATGAAAAAAGGAGCAAAATTATTATTGGGAACCCATGATTTTTCAACATTTCGTGCTTCTTCATGTGGCGCAAAGTCTCCAATCAAAACTTTAAAAAAAATTTCAATCAAAAAAAATAATGAGAGAATAATTCTTAAATTTACTTCCGAATCTTTCTTACAACAACAGGTTAGATCTATGGTTGGTTGCATCAAGTATTTGGGCGAAGGTAAATGGAAACTAGATGATTTTAAAAATGCATTTAAATTAAAAAAACGTTCTAATTGTGCTCGTCCAGCTCCTTCTTGCGGACTTTACTTAACAAAAATTTCTTATTGAACCTATGATTCCATTAATGATTTTACGTGGTAATCAACACTTTCTTTTAAGGCATTTAGATCGTAACCACCTTCTAAAATAGAGACCACCTTTCCATCGCAAAGCTTTTTTGCAAAATCTAATATTCTTTTTGTAAGGGTGTAATAATCTTTAGATTCTAAGTTGATTTGCGCCAAAGGATCATCTTTATGGGCATCAAATCCAGCAGATAATAAAATGAATTCAGGCTTAAATTCTTTGAGTTTTTTAAAGATACTCTCATAAGCATTTAAAAATTCATGCGATTGTGTACCGGCACTTAGAGGTACATTCAGGACATTGTCTTTATTGCCCTTTTCATTTGCAGCCCCTGAACCTGGGTAATAAGGGTATTGGTGTGATGAAATATAGAGAACTTTTTCATTATCATAGAAAATATCCTGTGTGCCGTTGCCATGATGAACATCAAAATCAATAATGGCAACTTTTTTTAAATTATATTTTTCCAGTAAATAATAAGCACCAACTGCAATATTATTATAAACGCAAAATCCCATGGCCTTTTGTTTTTCAGCATGATGTCCAGGAGGCCTGACTGCACAAAAAGCATTATTGAAATCTTTTTTCATTACCCCATCGATAGCCGTTAAAATTGAACCGACAGCATCCCGTGTTGCTTCTTTGCTGCCAGGTGAGACAATAGTATCTCCATCTAAAAAATTTAATCCTTGCTTTGGAAAAGAGTCTTTTACGTTATCCAAGTAGTTTTTATCATGAGCTAAAGCTAAATATTTAAGATCAAATTTTGTAGGTTTTTTCCAAATTAAATCTTTAGATTTAACCTTTTTTAAATGATCAATAACAACTGTTACACGATCTGCTCTTTCAGGATGCCCTTGGCCGGTGTTATGATTTAAGTAGGTATTGGTTGTTATAATACCTGTTTTCATTTTCTTTTTTTCTTTTTCTTTGTTCTCTTGTGTTTTTTATGGCGTCTTCTAGTTCTTCCACTTGATATTACTTTCATAATTTTTCTCCTTTCAACCTATCCACTTCATAGACCCAATAATTTTACCGACGGAATTTTTTATAGGTCTTTTTTTAATTTTTTCAATTTGACAACTATTAATTATTTTAAGCTCTGATATTAATCCCGCAATACTTACTTCTGCTGCTCTGGTGGTACCATCAATAATTTTGACTGCTAAAGCTGCTTTTTTTTCAGGTATTATCGCTACAAAAACTCCTTCTGCTCCATTTTTAAAAAATGCTCTACCTTTTGAGAGTTTAGTAAGAATAGAATTTGTACTTTTGCTTCCACCCGTAATTTCTGGAAATCTTATACAGGAATCAAAAATTCTCTTAGCTATTGCAGAATGTTCGCCTAGTTTTTTATAATCGGCTAATTGGGCAGCGGCTAATGCAAATTTTTTTAAGGGAATTAATGGATTAGGCAAAGTACATCCATCAACACCTATATTTTTTATTTTATATTTTGATAAGTCTTCAATCAATTTAATCAAATCTTTTTGAATGGGATGATCTTTATTTTGGTAGTTTTTAATTGGTAAATTTTTATACCTACTTACAGCTAAATGACCACAATGTTTTCCAGAACAATTGTGAAAAATTTTTCTTTTAACTTTATATTTTGTGTGGGCCTCAAATTGATCTTTAATATTCCATGGCCAACTAGGCCCGCAAGAAAGATGATTTTCTTTTAATTTAATTTTTTTAAGCCATTTATTAATCATTTTTTGATGAATATTTTCTGCGTGATGTGAAGCTGTAGTCAAAGCTATAAAATCATCTGATAAACTTAAACCTTCGGCCACACCATCTTTATAAAGATTAAGTGATTGAATGGGTTTTAATGCTGATCTTGGATAAATTAATATATTTGAATTACCCCACTCCTTTAATATTTCTCCATTTGAATTAATTAATATGGCAACACCATTGTGTGTACTTTCAATAAAGTCACTTCTAGTGACCTCAACCATTTTCACAACATCCATAAAAATTAATTATTTTACCAAGCCAATTTAGCTGTTTCCATATATGACTTTAAAATCTTCTTTTTCTGTACAGAAATAATGTAGCCACACGCCAATATAAGTATAAGCAGCAAATACAAACATTGCTTTTGATCCTGCGGAAATAGCAAAGCCAAAAAATACGGCAATGGCAAAAGTATACATTGCGTTAGGAGCCCATTTAAAAATTCCTCTTTTTTCAAAAGGTATGTCTTTATAGCTTGGATCAAAATGATCAATCCCAGTTGCTCGCAAAAATCCAAAATATTTTTTTACAGAATACATTGTATATACGAATAGGATAAAAATTAACAAGGATACGCTCCATGCTATCCAGCCTGGGGTAAACCAAGTTCCATAATCAGCAAAACATAATCCAACAGAAAATAATCTTAAAATCGCAATTATGAAAAAAATTATAACGTAAGCTTTAAAGCCAATCGTTCTGCTAATTGTTTTCCAACATAATTCTGACCTCCAGCATAACCAGACATAACCTTGATGAAGCAATGGTGTTATCATAGAAAACAGAAACCAATTTTTTGCACTAATCCCAAAAAAGACATTTGAGCCAGTTTCAAAATCAACCAGCTGGAGAGCTACATAATATAAAATGATTAGGCCACCAATGTGCCAAATTTGGTTTTTAAAGAAAAAATTTAATTTATTTTTAATCATTTAAAATAATTTATTAGAATATTTCGATATATATGAGTTAATTTTTTTAGATCTGAAATAGATACCGCTTCATCAATCTTATGCATGGTTTTTCCAACCAAACCAAATTCTACACATGGTGATATTTTTCTTATAAATCTTGCATCTGAAGTTCCACCACTTGTTGATAGTTCTGGTTTTATTTTAGTTATCTTTTTAATGGTATTTTGAATCATTATAGTTATCTTGTTAGGAACAGTAATAAACGATTCCCCTGATACCATGTAGGAAATTTTAAAAGAACACTTACTTTTTCTACAAGCTTTTCTAAAAATATTATTTAATTTCTTTTTTAAAGAATTTGAAGAATGTTTATCGTTGAATCTTATATTAAAAGTTGCCGTAACTTCTCCAGGAATAACATTATCGGCAGTATTGTCAGTATTAATTTTCACTATTTCAAGATTTGAAGGCTGAAAGTTCTTTGTTCCTTTATCAAGTTTTATATTTTCAATTTGATTTAATATTTTTGTCACAACTGGAACAGGATTGTTGGCATCATGGGGATAGGCGGCATGACCTTGAGTGCCACAAACTGTTAGATATCCGGTTATACTTCCTCTTCTACCAATCTTCATCATTTCTCCCAGCTTGTTTTGATTGGTGGGTTCACCTACTAGGCAAAAATCAATTTTCTCTTTTTTTCTTTTTAAATATTCAACAACTCTTTTAGTTCCGTTAATTGCTATACCTTCTTCATCACCTGTAATTAATAAACTTATTGAGCCTTTAAATTTTTTACTTTTAAATTTGCTTACCGCTGCAACAAAGCAAGCAATCGACGCCTTCATGTCATTAGCACCGCGACCAATCAAGTGTTTTTTTTTAACTGCTGGTTTGAAGGGATTGACAGTCCAATCACTTAATTTTCCGGGAGGCACAACATCTGTGTGACCCGCATAACAAAAATTGGGTCTAGAACTTCCAAGTCTTGCATATAAATTTTTTACAGGTTTTGAATTTTTTGATTTAAATTCTAATATTTTACATTTAAATCCCAGGGATCTTAATTTTCTTGCTAGAAAATTAATGGTTCCAGCGTCTACGGGTGTAACACTTGGAAACTTCATTAGCTCCTTAGCTAATTTTAATTCGTTAAATATCGGCATTAACTATTCTCTCAATAGATCGTTAATTGAAGTTTTTGATCTAGTTTTTTCATCGACCTGTTTAATAATTACTACACAATACAAAGCAGGTCCATCGGGATTACCTTTACTTGGCAGGCTACCTGGAACGACCACTGAATAAGGTGGAATTTTTCCAAATAAAATTTCTCCATTTGATCTGTTTACAATTTTTGTGGATTTACCTATGAACACGCCCATTGATAAAACAGATCCTTCTCCAACAATAACACCTTCCACAACTTCTGAACGTGCACCAACAAAACAATTATCTTCAATAATGGTAGGATTTGCCTGCATGGGTTCTAATACACCACCAATTCCAGCTCCCCCGGAGATATGACAATTTTTTCCAACTTGAGCACATGATCCAACCGAAGCCCACGTATCAATCATTGTTCCTTCATCGACATAGGCTCCTAAATTTATAAATGATGGCATCAGAACAGCATTTTTCGCAATATAGGAACCTTTTCTGATTACACCATTGGGCACACTTCTAAAACCAGCTTTAATAAATTTTTTTCTGTCCCAATCTGTTGTTTTTCCCTCGACTTTATCAAACCATGTACCATAAGGACCTTTAAGTTTTTTCATTTCATTCGTTCTAAAACTAAGAAGAATTGCTTTTTTAATCCATTGATTAACTATCCATTGATTGTTCTTTTTTTCAGCTACTCTGATTTTTCCCTCATCCAAAAGCTCAATTGTTTCATCTATAGCTTTAATAATTTTTTTTCCAGATTTGCTATTTACTTGATTTCTATTTTTCCAGGCTTCGTTAATTATTTTTTCAAAAGATTTTGTATTCATTATGCAGCTTTCAATAAATTAATTTGTTTTAAAAATTCAGATAAGTTATTCGTTTTGAAATCAATAAAATCACCATCAGAAAATTTTTTTGCCCAAGGCTCGTCATTTTCAATCCAAACTGTTTTCATGCCCATTTCATATGCTGGTTTTAAATTTCTTGCAATATCCTCAACAAATCCGCATAATTTTGGGTCAATTTTATGTTTTTCTACTAACTTTTTATAGGGCTGGATTGCGGGTTTCGGCACAAACTCACAATCAATAATATCAAAGATATCATCAAAATAATGATCAATTCCAATTCGTTCCGTCACATTAAGTGCATGTTTTTTGGAACCGTTGGTAAATATAATTTTTTTTCCATCAAGTTTTTTTAATTCTTCACCGAGTATTAGATCCTTTTTAAGAAAATCAATATCAATGTTATGAACAAATTCTAAAAATTCATCTGCATCAATCTTGTGATTTTTAATCATTCCATTCAAAGTAGTATTATATTCGTGAAAATAATTTTTTTGAATTTCTTTTGCTTCAGCTGTGCTTACATTAAGTTTTTTAGATATATACTCTGACATTTTTTTATCAACCTGCTCAAAAACTCTGGTTTTTCCAGAATATAATGTATTATCAAGATCAAAGATCCAATACTTGATCGATTTAAGTTCTTTCATTTTCTTATAAGAGTTCCTGCACCTAGATCTGAAAATAGTTCGAAAAGAATAGAATGTGGTTTTCTGCCGTCAATTATTACAACACCTCTTACACTATTATTTACAGCTTCAATGCAAGTTTTGATTTTTGGTATCATTCCACCATGAATCGTTTGATCGTTAATTAACTTTTCAACTTCATGTGATCTAATTTCAGAAATTAATTTTTCATTTTTATCAAGAACTCCTTCAACATCTGTTGCTAACAATAATCTTCTTGATTTAAGACTTCTTGCCAAAGCACCTGCGGTTGTATCAGCATTAATGTTATATGCTTGTCCTTTTTGATCCAAACCCATTGGTGTTACAATTGGAATAAAATCTTTTTGAATTATATCATTTAACAAGTCAGTATTTACTTTTACTGGTTTTCCAACGTATCCCAGTTCTTTATTTTCCTGTTCAACATAAATTATATTATTTTCTTTAATTGTTATAGATCTTGCTTTGCAAGATTTTTTTTCTAAGGCTTTAATAATTTCTTTGTTAAATTCAATCATTATTTCTTCAACAACTTTTATCATTTTTTTATCAGTTACTCTTAGCCCCATGATAAACCTGCTTTCAATATTTAATTCATCCAATTTTTTCTTTATACCAAGGCCACCGCCATGTACCAGAATGGGGGTTAAGCCTAGTTTTTTCAAAATGGCTATATCTCCAATCATGCCATCCAATAGAATTGGATCTAGAAGAACTTTTCCTCCACACTTTATAACTATTTTTTCATTCTGATATTTTTTTAAATATTTTGAAATTTCTTTTGTTGAAGGACCATTGTCGGGCCACAATTGTTCTATTTGATTATCTAAATTTTTAACAGATAGCATTATTTAAACAGTTTTAACCTTAGTTCTTTTTATTATTACCCACTGCTGAGCCATAGTTAAAATATTATTTATGGTCCAATAAACAACCAAACCCGAAGGAAATGGAGCCAAGATAATTGTTAAAAATAATGGAAAGAACATAAAAATCTTTGCCTGCACTGGATCAGGAGGCGTTGGATTGAGTTTTTGTTGAATGTACATAGTCACACCCATCAAAATAGGCCAGACTCCAATCATTAAAAACGTTGGTGGATCCCAAGGAATCAATCCAAATAAATTAAATATCGAGGTCGGGTCCCTCGCAGAAAGATCTTGTATCCATCCAAAAAAAGGCTGCTGTCTCATCTCGATTGTTACAAACAACATTTTATAAATTGCGAAGAAAAATGGAATTTGTATTAAAACTGGAAGACATCCTGAAATTGGGTTAACTTTTTCCCTCTTATATAAAGCCATCATTTCTTGCTGAAGTTTTACTTTATCGTCTTTGTGTAGTTCTTTTAGTCTTACCATTTCTGGTTGCAAAACTTTCATTTTTGCCATTGACCTAAATGAATAATTTGCCAAGGGGAAAAATATTAATCTTATACAAGCAGTTATCAAAATTATTGCTATGCCGAAGTTTCCTGTAAGTTTGAAAAAATAGTCTGCTACAAAAAACAAAGGTTTAGTAAAAAAATAAAACCAACCCCAATCTATAGTTAAATCAAACTTTTCTATTTCTTCATTTTTAGCGTATCCATCAATTACAGCCACTTCTTTAGCAGCAGTAAAAACTCTTATCTCACTTGAAATTGTTTGATTTGGTGAGCTTTGGATTGGTTCGGTCTGGATAAAGTTGGCTCTGTAATTTTTATCGTGAATAAATTCTGACTTAAAATTCTTGTTTTTTTCTGGAACAATGGCTGTAATCCAATACTTATCGGTTATACCTAGCCAACCAGAAGAAGAATTTGCTGTAAATTTTTTTTCTTCTATATCTTTATAATCTTCTTCTTTAAGTTCTTCATCGAATACACCAATGAAGCCCTCATGAAGTATATAGAACCCTAATACTTCGGGTTTCTTATTTCTTACAATTTGTGCATACGGATAAAAATCATAATTATTATTTCCACCATTTTTAATTTTTTGATTTATTTTAAATAAAAATTTTTCATCTAATTCAATAGTTTTTTGAAATATAATTCCATTATTATTTGTCCATTTAAGAGTAACCGGATTATTTGGAGTTAGTTTGGAATTACCAACTATGGACCATTCTGTTTTATTGTTTGGCAAATCCATATCTTTGTTAGTAGAAGCCCATCCAGTTTCAATATAGTAACCATCTTCAGAAGTATTTGGATTTAGTAAAATTACTTTTTCTTCAGAATTTAACTTTTGGTTATAATTCTTAAAAGTTATATCATCTATAATTCCACCCGTTAATGAAATGGATCCAGATATATTTTCATTTTTAATAGAAATTCTTTTTGTAGATTTTAAAGATTTTGCTCTTGTTAAGGTGACTGTTTCTTTTTTGGTATCTATAGAAGGAGAAGATATTTCGTCATCTTTTTTTTGAGTTTTTTCTATTTTATTTTGTTCCTTATCAATTGTTGGAGGAGGTGGGGCAAAAAATATTGACCACATTATCAATACTAATGCAGATAAAGAAATTGCTAAAATAAGATTTTTACCTTCCATATTATTTTTCTTCTCTCTTTGTATTTAAATTTGGTGCAGGGTCAAATCCATCACTTCCTCCTAAAAATTTAATCGGATGGCACCTCAAAATTCTTTTTACTCCTAATATGCATCCTTTGAACCCACCATTTAATTTAATACAATCAATAAAATAATCAGAACAAGTTGGTAAGTATCTACAGTTTGGTCCGATGCAGGGAGATATAAAATATTTGTAAAGTTTTATTATCGAAATTAAAATTAAATTAACAAACTTCATTTTAATTATTTATTTGATTGATTTTAAAAAAAGTTTTATCTAATTCATTAGAAATAAGAGAATATTTTTCAGTAAAAGCTTTTGATTTTCCAAAAATTATATAAGAATAATTGGTGTCTATAATTTTTTTATTTTGCAATTTTTTTTGAATTGCCGATCGTAATCTTCTTTTGATTTTATTTCTAACTACAGCGTTACCTATTTTTTTTTTCATTATGAAGCTTATGTTTAGTTTTTTGTTATTTTCTTTTGTTGAATTTTTACCAAAATAGACTGAAAAATAGTTGGTATGAAATTTTTTTTGACCCAATAATCTTTTAAATTGAAAATCAGATTTTAGGTTTTTCAATTTAATCATTAATATTATGTAGATAATCTTATTCTGCCCTTTGATCTTCTTCTAGAAATGGTTTTTCTTCCACTTTTTTTTCTCATTCTAGATCTAAATCCATGCCTTCTTTTTCTAACAAGACGACTTGGCTGATATGTTCTTTTCATAAAATTTGTATAGTTCTTTGCGAAATTTTTGATATTTATAGGTAATAAGACTTAATATGTACAGTCAAAAATTTATTTATGAACTCAAAATTATTAAACATTAAATGGATCGTAGGATCCATTTATTTATTATTGTTAATAGCGGGAATTACATTCCTTTTAACAAATTATAACATTTCAGATTTCTTTAGTTACGAATTTATAAAATTAAACAAAAATACAATTTTAGAATACAAAAGTGAAAATTTTATAACTCTAACTAGCCTTTTTTTTATTTTTTCCATTATTTGGGTATTGATGCTTGGTTTTGCTATGCCACTTTTAATATTTTCGGGTTTTGTTTTTGGTAAGTGGTGGGGAATATTAATTATACTTACTTCTACAACAATAGGAGCGGCAATGTTATATTTTCTAGTCGGATTATTTTTTCGTGATATTATCCAGGAAAAATTAGCTCCAAAATTTTCAAAATTAAAAAAATTTTTTAATAAAAACGAACTTATCTATTTTATGTTTTATAGATTTATTGGAGGGGGAGGAACTCCTTATGCAGTACAAAATACTTTGCCAATATTATTTAATATGTCCATGAAAAATTATATTATTGCAACTTTTCTTGGAAGCATGCCATCCATGTTTGTTACTGTATCTATAGGAAGTGGTATAGAAAGTATTATAGATCAAAATGCTCAAATTAGTATTGCCAAAGTTATTTTTTCTCCTGATATTTATGTTCCAATAGTTTGTTTTTTTATTCTTTTAATAATAGGATTTGTAATTAAGAGAATTTATTTTAAGGAATAGTTAAAACTATAGATTACAACTTACTTCTAAATTTTAATCTTAAAATATTATAGAAAGTTCTAAATATTTCTATTTTAGGAATTTTTGATTTACCTTTTTTTCTATCTACAAAATGAATTGGAATTTGATTTATAAATATACCTTTTCTATGAATTTGAAGTATAGTTTCCATAAAGAAACTATACCCTTTAGCATTTACATCTTTTAGAGTGAAATTATTAAGTTTTTTAATATTAAACCCTCTATATGAAGTGGTAAATTCAGTACAATCAATACCAAATATAAATTTAATAAATCTATTTCCAAAGTAACTTAAAAATAATCTAAATCCACGCAATTCACATTTACTACCTTTCATATATCTTGAACCCACTGTAAAAGCATTTGTTTTTGATTCATTAATAAATTTTGGAATTATTTTGGGATCATGTGACATATCGGCATCTAAAGTGATCAACAAATCATAATTATTTTTAATACTGTATTCGTAAGCAATTTTGTGAGCTGTATCCAAACCTTCTTTTTTATTTCTGATAATTAGATGAATATTTTTTTTGTTTTTGGAATATTCTTGAATTTTTTCCCATGTTTTGTCTGGAGAATTATCATCAATCAACAATATATCTAACGCTAAATTTAATTCCTCAATTGCTTTAAGAAAATTTTCAATATTTCCGACTTCATTATAAGTCGCAGAAAAAATCAATATTTTATTTTTCGTCATAAATTTGACAGAAAATTTATTTAATTATTTTTTTTAATTTTAATTTGATAGTATAACATTTTAACTGATTTATAAGGTATTCTATATCCTGGAAAAGAAGAAACATCCCCCGTTATGACGTTTTGGGGGTTCCATCCAAAAGCATAAATAATAAAGCAAAAAATGAGCAAAAATTTCTTTTTGTCAAAAAAAGATATTTTTTTTGCTATTTTATTTAAATTAATTTCTAGCAAATTATTTTTCAATAAATAAAAATAAAAAAGTACTGTAAATGTATAGCTAATGTTGACCCATCTGCCCCAATCAACGCCCATAGCAAATAGAATTAAAACCGGACTTAACAATAATAAAATAGGATAAAATAAATTTTCAAAATGTTTAAAAAATAATATTTTAATTTTTAATTTTGAATTAAAACTTAATAAAAAGATCGGCCCAAAACCAACTAATATTATTAGAAAATATCTTAAAATAACTTCTGGATGTAACGTATACAATTCATAAGATCCTCTAAATTGTGAAATAATTGATGATTTAGATAGCAACAAACCGCATGACATATAACAATCTTGACCAAAATTTTCTTTTAATGAATTTTCCATGATCAAATGATTTTCCGGAGTTAAAGGATTTATTGCAATTATTACTGATACTACCAATGTAGGAATAAAACATATTATTATTTTACCTAAGAGCTTTATGATTTTATCATTTCTCAGTTTAATTATCAAAACCGATACTATGAAAGGAAAAAAAAATACTACTGGTTCCCAAATTAAACAAATAATAGGTAAAACAAAAAAAACATAGTAAACAGGAAGATTATTTGAATAATCAGAATTTGATATGTTTAAAAATAGTAATAGACTAATAAATAAGAATGTTTCTTTTCTAGCCAATACCTCAACTTCGGCAATTGGATATAATAAAAAAATTGGTGTAAATATTGACAATACAATAACTAAATTTGTGGGTATATTTCTAAAAAATCTATAGATTAGAATTAGAAAAATTGAATATATAAAAGATTGAAATAAAAATATTACAAACCTAAGACTTAGATCAAAGTGTTTAGCTATCTGAAAGCATATTTCTCCAATCAAGCCCCTTTTTATAAAACCACCTTGATAATTTATAATCCATTCTGAAATTGTTGAATCATTCCCAACAAGATGTTTTGTATGTAACCAAAAAATTCCAAAAATAAATAATAAGAATAAATATATAAAGAAATAATTGTTAAATTTTTTTATATCCATATAATTACTTTCTTCAGTAATACTATATTATTTATTTTATTCAAATTTTACCCTCTCATAGTAAATTTGTTAAAGTGTAAAAAAGAATAAATTTAATTTATTTTTAAAATACTTTACATTAAAGAAAATTTAATTATATAATTCTTCTGTAATATATTTAATAATTCAACATATTTATATTTATATATGAACATTGATGTAATTGTACCTTGCTACAATGAAGAAAAGACAATCGAAACAGTTATTCTTGAATGTTTAAAAAATTTAAGTTCCCATGATAATTTACTTGTTGTTGATGATGCTTCTACCGATAAATCGAACCTTATTATAAAAGATTTAGCAAAAAAATTTACCAACATACATCTAATAAAACATGAAAAAAATCTTGGTAAAGGTGCTTCAATTCACACCGCATTAAAAAATGTTAAAAATGAAATAGTTATTATTCAAGACTCAGATTTAGAATATAATCCCAATGAATATAAAAGACTAATAAATCCTATCCTAAAATCAGGAGCAGATGTGGTTTATGGATCGAGATTTGTAAGTTCAGATGAACATAGGGTTTTATATTTTTGGCATAAAATTGGTAATAATGTGCTGACATTTCTTTCTAATATTTTTTCTAATATAAATCATACGGATATGATGGTTGGTTTTAAGGCATTCAGGTCAGAAAAAATTTTAAAATTAAATCTTAAGCAAAAAAGATTTGGATTTGAACCGGAAGTTACTATTAAACTTAGTAAGTTAAAGTGTGTATTTTATGAAGTAGGAATTTCGTTTAGAGGAAGAACTTATGAAGAAGGAAAAAAAATGCGTGTACGAGATGCAATTGTAGCAATTTACTGTATTTTTAGATATGCGATTTTTGATTAATTAACTGATTTTCAATAATAAATTTTTAAAATTTAAAAAAATATTTAATATGAAAAAACAAAAAAAATTGAGTTTTTTAAAGTGAAAAGTATTTTAAAAAATAAATTAAATTTATTTCTTTTTTTTCTGCTCACAATAAACATATTATATATTAAAAATATAAGTTATTTTAAATTAGAAATTTTAAAAAATTCATTTAATAAAGATTGGATACCTGTGTATTCAATATATCGTCACGAGGTAATTGAATCTAAATATTTATTAGATAAAAATAGAATTAAAAAATTTAATCTTAGCAAAAAAATAATAGGTCCTGGTTCCAGTTATTGCTGTAAATCAACCGAAGCTGTTGAGGAGTCTGACAAATATACATTTTTCAGAATAATAACGTACAATTACCCATCAAAATTTGATTTGAAATCAAAATATTTTCTTTTTTATAAAAATGAAGAAACTTCCAAAGAATGTGAAAAAATAGATGAAGGCAAATATCTTAAATTATTAAAATGTTAAATCAAATCAAAAAAGGTTCTAAAATAGAAATAGTTGTATCTATTTTATCATTATTAATTTTATTAAATTATTTTGTAATGTTTATAAGTTACAATTCATATATTATTAAAACAATATTTAGCGTTTATATTCTTACTATTTTGTTTTTTTTAATTTATAAGCCTTTAAATTTTTTTCATTTAAAAATAACACTAATTGCATTAATGGTAATCGTTCTTGGAAATCCAACATACGCTTGGGATGCATGGGCTATTTGGTTGTTTCACGCCAAAAGAATTCTATTAGAACAATCAATCATTGCTCAATTAGATGAATATGCGCTATGGAGTCATAATGATTACCCAGTTATAGCCCCAGCATTTGCTACATCATTTGCAACATTAATTGGGGGTTGGAATAATATTTTTCCTAAATTTGCTTTTTTATTAATGTTTTTTCCACCACTGATTCTAACAATTAAAATATTTAACGTTAGGTATAATTTATTATTTTTAATATTTGCATTATTCATATTAAATTTACAATTAGTTTCAGGTCTTGTGGACGGGCTTGTTGCTATATATTTTACATTTAGTTCCTATTTGATATATGAAATTTTTATAAGCAAACAAAATTCATTTTATAATTTATTTATAGCATTCTGTTTTTTTATTATTCTTTCTTTACTAAAAAACGAAGGAATAGTTATGATTATAATTTTATTTTTAATTTTAGGTGCAATTAATATTTCGAAGGAAAAAATTTTACAAAATTATAAAAAAATAGTTTTTTTATTATTTTCAATTGTTCCAATTATAACTTGGAAAATTATTTGCATTAATTATAATGTAAAAAATATTATTATAAATTCTAGTATTTTTAATTTTAATTTTTTTATAAATAATATTGTTGATTATAATTCAATAGGGTTAATATTTAAATTTTTCATCTTAGATACAAAATTTATTCTTTCAATAATTTTCATTTTGGTAGCTTTTAAATTAACTAAAAATAAAAATAATTTTTATTTTAGTTTATCGATTGGAATAGCTTATTTATTTTCTTTGGTTATTATTTTTTTAATTGTTCCTTATGATCTAGCATGGACTTTAGAGACGACAGCTTCACGTGTGATTATGTCAATTACTTTATTGTTTACTTTTTTTGGCCTTTTACAAATTTACAAAAAAAAATCACTTTAAATCCTAAAAACTTTGAAAATAATATTTATTATGGTGCCCACAGCAAGCATCGAACTTGCGACCTCTTCCTTACCATGGAAGTGCTCTACCAACTGAGCTATGTGGGCTCAATTAGCATTGTTAATACTTGAAAAAAAACATTTTCAACAGCTTTAAAATAGCCATAAACGAATAGTAGCTTGAAAATTTACTTTTAACAAAGTAAACATATTAGAAATGGTGAAATTCTTATGGGCATTCATTACGATTATAAATCTAAAAGAGGTGAACGGGCTGTGCTAAAACAAGCAAAGAGAGAATCTCGTCTTGCTGCAAGAAGAGCAAAAAGAAAGAATTTAGGGTTAGACGAAACAAGCAGTGAATCACCAATGCACGATATTCAAAAACCCATTACTTTAGATGATTTAACTAATCCAGATAACAAGAAATAAATTATTGCGGGTAGATGGAAAAGAATGAAATTTACTGTCAGAAGCTTGAAAAAATATTAAAAAAAAATCTAAAAAAAAGAAAAAAATTTCAAAAAAAATACAATAATAGAAAGAAAAAATGACCGTTTTATCTGATAAGTGGATAAAAGAAATGGCGACAAACCATAATATGATCAGTCCTTTTGAAGATAAGCAAGTAAGAGGGAATAAGATTTCCTATGGTTTATCCTCTTATGGATATGATGCACGAGTTTCAAATGAATTTAAAATATTTACAAATATAAATTCAGAAATAATTGATCCTAAAAATTTCAGACAAAATAATTTTATTTCTAAAAAGACAGAAGAATGTATTATTCCACCTAATTCTTTTGTTTTATCAAGCACAGTTGAATATTTTAAAATACCAAATGATGTAATGGTAATTTGTTTAGGAAAATCTACTTATGCTAGATGTGGAATAATTGTAAATGTTACTCCTTTAGAACCTAGCTGGGAAGGTTATGTAACGCTTGAGTTTTCTAATACTACTCCTCTTCCAGCAAAAGTATATGCAAACGAAGGAGCTGCACAATTTATTTTTCTAAAAGGAAATGAAAAACCCAATATTACATATGCCGATAGAAACGGAAAATATATGAAACAATCCGGGGTGACACTTCCTAAAATCTAATTAATGCAAAAATTAATAGTTGTTGGAGGAAAAAGACTCAGGGGTTCAATTAATATCTCTGGATCTAAAAATGCAACCCTACCTATTTTAGCCGCATCAATACTTAGCAAGAAAAAAGTTATAATTGAAAACATTCCTTTGGTTAAAGACGTAGAGACAATGATTGATTTGCTTTTACTTTTAGGTTCAAAAATTAAATTGGATAGAAAAAGAAAAAAAATAGAAATACTCAATAATAATAAACTTAATACTTTTGTACCTTACAAATTAGTTAAAACAATGAGGGCGGGAATTCTTGTTCTAGGACCACTTTTGGCAAGATATAATAAAGCAAAAGTTTCTTTACCAGGCGGATGCGCAATTGGTTCGAGACCTGTGGACCTTCATCTTGCAGCACTTAGAAAGATGGGAGTAAATTTTAAAATTAGAGACGGATATATTAATGCAATTACTAAAAATGGATTAATTGGAAATAAAATCACTTTCCCAAAAATTTCTGTTGGAGCAACAGAAAACACGATCTTAGCTGCCTGTCTTGCCAAAGGAAAAACTATACTCAGTAATTGTGCATGCGAACCTGAAATAAAAGATTTAATTAGGTTTCTAATCAAAATGGGATGTAAAATTAAATGGGTCGGAAAAAGAATAATTGAAATTAATGGTATCACAAATCCTAAGTCATTAAGTTATAGAGTGATGTTTGATAGAATTGAAGCAGGCACATATATGATCGCATCTGCTGTGACAGGTGGTCAAATTAAAATAAATAATATTGATCCAAAAATAATTAAAAATGAAATTTTAGTAATGAAAAAAATGGGAGTATTGATAATTGTTAAATCAAAATCAATAATGGTTCGTAGTTCAAAGTATATTAAAAAAGTAAATCTTAAAACTTCTCCGTATCCAGGTTTTCCTACTGATCTTCAGGCACAAATTATGGTTTTAATGTGTGGGGCCAATGGAGTTTCAAAAATAAAAGAAAATATTTTTGAAAATAGATTTATGCATATACCAGAATTAAATAGGATGGGTGCTAAAATAATAATCAAAGGTAACCAAGCAATCATTCAGGGAAAAAAAAAGCTACACGGCGCAGAATTGATGGCAACTGACCTTAGAGCTTCGGTTTCATTAGTTTTAGCTGCTTTATCATCAAAATCAAAAACAATAATTAATAGAGTTTATCATTTGGACAGAGGCTATGAAAATATAGAAAAAAAACTATCTAATTGTGGAGCTCAAATAAAAAGAATTGAATGATAAAGGATGTCAACAGGCTAAAACTTATTGGAAGAAATATTGAAGATTTAAAAACCATTTCAGCATATAGTCAGGACTCAATTGTCAAAATTAAGGATCTAGCATATTTAAAAGAAAATAAAATATTCATCATGATGATGAGTAGATTTATGTGGGAAGATATTGAAAAAGGTGTATTCAGAAATTATAAAAGAATCAAAAATGTATTAAAATTTAGTTCTATAGAAAGTGTTTTAGCTAAAAATATAAAGCAACAGCAAAAAAACAGAAATCTTGAATTGTTAGCTATTAAATGCATTTATAACAAAAATAATTTGTATGATATAAGTTTAGTCTTTTCTGGAAATAGCATTATACTGTTAAAATCTGAAGAAATTGACGTCATGTTTGAAGATCAGCAGCATTTTTGGGAAGTAAAACATTTTCCGAAACACAAAATATAAAATATTAAGATTATAAAAATAAAAAAATAGAAATTTTCCCGAAAAAAAGGTATTGAAACAACTTGATCGTTAGTTATAACATTAGAAGATTTTAATGATTTAGAAGATGTGCAAAGGTCTAATAATTTTAGTTTAGATAAAAAAGGTAAAATATTGGGAAAACAAGATTTACTTGAATTTAAAGGAAAGGTTACCGAATTGCTACCCAATGCAATGTTCAGAGTAAAACTTGAAAACAACCACGAGGTTCTTGCACATACAGCCGGAAAATTAAGAAAAAATAGAATTAGAGTGTTAGCCGGTGACCAAGTGATGGTTGAAGTTACTCCTTATGATCTAACTAAAGGAAGAATTATTTTTAGATATTAACTAAATGGCCAGGTAGCTCAGTCGGTAGAGCAGAGCCCTGAAAAGGCTTGTGTCGGCGGTTCGATTCCGTCCCTGGCCACCACCACACTTTTCTGACGTTTAGAAACTTAGTATAACTGAACTTAGCTCAATTTGGGCACACTCAGAAAAGATTTTTCTTCTAATCTCTTTTTCTTAACTACGATAAAATTTACAAAAATATTTTTTAAAATTTCTAGCCAAAACACTATTTGAACACAATCGATTACTACTTAGACATCAAATGCGTTTTAAATTATTTTATATTTTTATATTTTGTTATTGGTTTATCCTGCTTACAGGACCATTTGTTAATTTTTAAATCTTTGTCATGCGAACTGCATTTTTAATCTCCGGAACACTTACTATTGTACTATTATCAGTAGCAATAACCTTATCATAATCCCATGCTCTTTGTTGAAGCTAGAAAACTAATGAAACGTTTATCAGATTTGGTATAATAAATAAAAAAAAGGAGGTATCATTATGTGGGTGATAATAGGCATAATTGTTATAGGCACTTATATTCAGCAGCAATAACGGCAGCTGAATAAACTAAACAGTATTAAAGTACTTCGGTGTATCCAAAACCTAGTAAAATTCTTGTAGCATAAGTTTATGAAAAAGTTTCTAGGGATCTTGATTGGTACACAATCTGTACACACTCTGTACACAATCTGTACACAATCAAAGTTAAAATTTAGTTAAAATTAAAATTTGCAAAAATAATTATTGGTGATTTTATGAAGGAAGTGGTGCCCTCACACGGACTCGAACCGCGAACCTACTGATTACAAATCAGTTGCTCTACCAATTGAGCTATGAGGGCTTGGAAGAATAAATAGGTTATTTAGTTAAATTTTTCAAGTATTTAAACCTTAAATGCTTGCTCGCTGTTGGCGCTCGCAGCTTCAGCAAATACAGGATTCATAGAATAAAATTCTTTTATGCCTTTATGCAAGGTTAATTTAGAATGTTGTTGTTGATATCTAAGCATATTAATAATTATGTATCAAAATTTCCAGCACACTATGGGTACACTTAGAATTATTTTATAAATAATATTAACAGCTTTTTTTCTTTATAATTTATTTAATAATATTTGATTAATTTAGTGGAACTAAATCAAAAGCTATAACGTGTCTCGACTCTTTTAGTTTAAAAGGGATAGTTTTGTGAAAAAGACTAGAAGGAAACAATATTAGATCAAAGTCTTTTGGAGCATGAAGTATGTTAGGAAGTTTTTTGTTAACAGGGTAATCATATCCATAAAGTGTTAACTTTATCGAACCGTCTAAGCCGTCTGTAAATTTTGGAACTTTTAAATAAAATACACCACTGATCCACCCATCTGGATGAATGTGTGATTTTTGATAACCTTGTTGAATTAGTTTTACATACCAGGCATTTAACATTGATTTGTTTGGCCATTTTTTTATTATTAAATCATCCGAGTTACTAAATTTTTGTTTATAAAAAACAAGAGTTTGCTCAATAAGTTGAATTAATTTTTTAAATTTAATTTTATCTTTTGAAAATAAATTTCCAGTTGTCTGATAACCCTTAGTCGTTGTTTTAGAGGATGGTTCCCATACAGGGTCTAAGTTTTCAAGATAAATTAGTAAATCTTTCTGAAATTTATTCTTATTATGAAGATCACTTTCAATATTCGTTTTATAAAAATATTTAAAAGGATTTTTACAGAATGGATACACATTTTTTAAAGAAGTTGCTGCCGAGATGTACGAAGAAATAGTAGCGATTCTTCTATTTAGAAAATCTTTTTTTAAATAAATTTCAATTTTTTCACTATATTTCTTTAAACCATATTGAAAATAAATGCATTCCAATAGCTGTGCTTTAGAGTTATCCGAATTTGATTTCTCAAAATATTCAATAGCCTTTTTAAAATTTTTCTTAATTCTATAAACATTTCCAAGATTTTCATAAACTTGTTGAAGATTTGGATTAATTTGAATTGCTTTATTATATGCTTCAATTGATTTCTTATATTTGCCTAATTCTTTCAATTTATTTCCAAAATTATTATATGCTTGCGCATTTCTAGGGTTTATCTTTACAGCTTTTTTATAATTTTCAATTGCTTTATTATTTTCACCCAAAATACTACAAACATTTCCAAGATTATTATAAACATTCAAATGTTTTGGATTTAACATAATTGCTTTTTGATAATATTTTTTTGCATCTTTATAATCTTCGTTATCTTTAAAAAGTAAGCCAAGGTTGTAATAGCCATCAGCATAGTCTTTATTTAAGCTAATAGCTTTATCAAAGTTTTTTTTTGCCTTTTTAAAAAATTTTAATTCTTTATAAATTATACCGAGATAATTATATGCATAAAAATGATTTGGTTTTATTGAAACCACTCTAGAAAATCTTTCTTCAGCAGAAGAAAAATCTTTCTTTTGCATAAACAAAGTTCCAAGAAAGAAATTAGTTTTTAAATGATTAGGCTCTAATTTTAATATTTTTTTATATAATATTTCTGCATTAGCAAAATTACCTTTTTGATGATCTTTAAAAGCTAAATCAAAAATTTTTTTTATATTCATTTTTTTATATTCATTTTTTTATATTAATTAAAAAATTAATTTTCTATAGTTCAAAATAATAATTACATCTGCTATATTATTAATAATAAAAGTTTTATTTATGAAGTGGAATAGACAATTCAACTATCCAAAATCTACAAAATTCTTCGTTGGTGGATCTAGGCATTATGATATTAATAAAGAAAAATTACCTAGCGTAACTGCTATATTGTCAACCACAGCTTCCCAAGAAAAAAAGGATGCTCTAAAGGCCTGGAAAGAAAGAGTGGGTTATCAAGAGGCAGAAAAGATAAAAATAGAAGCAGCATCTAGGGGAACATCCATGCATTCATTTATTGAACAATATTTATTAGGACAACAAAACATGCAACTCATAGAAGAAAATAACCAGGCTAAAATTATGGCACAAAAAATAATTGATGATGGACTAAATGATAAATTAACAGAAATCTGGGGAGCGGAAGTGACAGTTTATTATCCAAAATTGTATGCAGGAACAGCAGATTGTATAGGGATTTATCAGGAGCAAGAAACTATTATTGATTTTAAACAAAGTAATAAAGTTAAAAGAGAAGAATACATTGAAGATTTTTTTCTTCAATTGGGAGCATATTCTCTAGCTCATAACAAAGTTTATCAATCAAAAATTATTCAAGGTGTAATTTTGCTTTGCACTATAGATAATTTATTTCAAGTTTTTAAAATCAAAGGTAATCAACTAATTGATTATCAGAAAAAATTTTTAGAAAAAGTTGAAGAATATAATAAAAAAAAATCATCTATCTAGTACTTGACAATTAACAAGTTAGTAATTACTAACGAGGCTACAGGTTTAGATGCGGAGTTTGGTCTACTGTTTCTTACTTTTTGTATAAACTTTTGTTTAAATCAATATTTCGTAAATTAAATAAATTGAAGATAAGGCAGTATTAAATGAATTTTGTTATATGGGATATAGAATCTAGCTCATCAGACACTTTTTTTGGATCAATAATTGAGATTGGAGCTATATATCTTGACAATAATTTGATTGAAAAAGATCGCTTCAAGTTGAGATGTAGAATTCCCGAGGGAGAGATTCCCCAAGCCATGGCACTCATTGTTAATAAAACTAGTGTTGAAATGTTAACAAAAACAAATCTCAGTCACTACCAGTTGCTTGGTGAAGTTGAAAAAATTTTTAAAAAATGGAGCCAACTAAGTAATGGCTGTATGTTTTTAGGTTGGTCCAATATCGGATTTGATGATGAGATGCTTAGAAAAGAATTTTTTCGAGGAATTCGTTACCCTTATATTACTAGCGTTTCTCCAAATAAAAGGCACGATGGACTAAATATTGCAAGGGGAGCTTATGCAGTGGACAATAATCTACTAAAGACCGAGATAAATAAAAAAGGAAATGCAGTCATGAAACTAGAATCACTTGCAAAACACAATGGTTTTGAAGTAGCAGGGGCTCACTCAGCATTATTTGATGCAGAACTTACTGTTAAAGTTTTAAGTTTAATTAAAAAAAAACAACCTCAAACCTGGGATGCCTTTTTAAGGACTGGAAATAGAGATGACACCGAAACAATTATTAAAAAAGAAAAAATGTTTACATTGAATGAATATTTCTATGGTAAAAGTCGTTTATATTTGTCGGCACCACTTCATCCTAATTCATGTATTCATCCACGCTATAAATGGGGGCAGGCGGTAGATCTACGAGTAGATATTAAACCTTTACTAGAACTTTCAATTTCAGACCTAAAAAATGAAATGAAAAAAACTCCTAAATTTTTAAGAACTATAAGATCTAACAAAGCTCCAATTATTTTAGATGCTAGTTATGGAATGAAGGTTGAACCTTATAACAAAATGAGTACTGCTTTAATAAACGAAAGAGCAGAACTTATTAAAACGAATGAAAAATTTGCTCAAAAAATATGTATTGTGCTTAAGGAAACCGCAGAAGAAAAGGAACAAACCTCATCGCAAGAAGAAATTTTGGCAGAGGAGTCTATTTATAAAAAATTTACTTCCCCTAAAGATACGGCTCTTTTCCCAAAATGGCATGAAGCGTCCTGGAAAGATAAATTGATCATACTAGACAAATTTGAAGATGATCGGTTAATTGATTTTGGAAAAAAAATTATATTTCAAGAATCTCCCGAAACTCTTCCAATAACCATGTATAGACAGATTAAACAAAAAATTGCCGAAAGAATACTTAGTGATAAAAAGGAAAAATGGTGGACTTGTAAAGAATTTTATTTTGAATGTGATAATTTAAGAGAAAAATATACAAATAATAAAGACGAAAAAAAACTAAAATTTCTAGATGAAATTAATGCTTACGTAGAGGGAATTGAAAAAAAATATATAGATGCTTAAATTATGATTAAAAAAATAGTTAATTTATTTAAAAAAGAAAAATAAAAAAAATTAAATAATGAAACAACAAATAAAATGTATTCACTGTAAGAAATGGTTTCCAGTAGAAGAATCGTTAAAGCACGAGCACGAGGAAATAAGAAAAAGATTTCAGGCTGAAGAGGAGAAAAAATCAAAAGAAAGACAGAAAGAAATTGAAAAAAAATTTAATTCTAAATTAGAAAAACTTAGAAAAGAAAACGAGAAAAAACAAGAGGAAGAAGCTAAAAAAAAAAGCTGATACAAAAATACTTAAATTTAAAAAGGAGCACGCTGAACAGCAAAAACAAATTAAAGAAGAAGTAGAGAGAAAATCTAAAAAGGAAATTGAAATACTAAAAGAAAAATTAGCAAAGCAGGAAAAAGCTCATCAAATAGATGTAAAAAGAATTAAAGAAAAACATGAAGAAGCAGCACGAAGTGTTAGCCAATCACCAGTTGAACGAAAAGGTGAAGTACAGGAAGAATTAATTGAAGAGTTTTTAAAAAAAGAATTTCCTCATGACAAATATGAACCAGTTAAAAAGGGAAAAAGAGGAGCTGATGTTATTCAGTTTGTACAGGCAAAAAATGAAACGGTTGGAAAAATACTTTTCGAAAGTAAAGATGTTCTAAATTTTGATGAAAAATGGGTAAGCAAATTAATTGATGATATGACCCGAGAAAATGCAACTGTTGGAATAATATTTACTAAAGCAATGCCAAAAAAATCTAATGGTTTAGTAGAAGAGCGAGAAGGTGGACGGGTTGTAATTTGCTCAGAATATCCAATATTAAGACAGATAGTTTCAACTAATAGAAAACTAATTCAACAAATTCATTTAAATCAATTAAGTAAAAAAGATGCTTCATTGAAATTACAAACTTTATATGATTATTTAAATAGCAATGAATTCAAGCTTCAATATAGAAAAACGATTAATGGTATTAGAAAAGAGGGTCTGCAGATTGAGAAAGATGAAAGATCAAATGACATTTCACTTAAGAATCGTAAAAAAAATTATGAAGAAAATAAAAAAAATATAAGATCGATTATGGCTTCCATAGTATCAAATGCTGATTTACCCGATGATTTATTAGATGTTGACGAAGACGATTTATTGCTTGAATAATTTGTAAGTAAAATTATAAGGATCTTATGGCAACAATAAATGTAACTGATGATAGTTTTGATACAGATGTTTTAAAATCGTCAAAACCTATCCTGGTAGATTTTTGGGCAGAATGGTGTGGTCCTTGTAAACAAATTGGACCAGTACTTGAAGAAATATCGAATGAAATGGCAGATCAAGTTACCATTGCAAAACACAACATTGATAATGAACCCAACACTCCAACAAAATATGGAGTAAGAGGAATTCCAACTATGTTGTTATTTAAAAATGGTGAGTTAAAGGGAACGAAGGTCGGAGCTACAACAAAATCCAATATAGTTTCATGGATTAAAGAAAATATTTAATTTAAATTTAAAATTTCTGCGCAAAAATACAAACTGCCTGTACAAAGTATAATAGCTTTGGGATCTTGTTTTGAAATATTTTTTAAGGCATTTTCAATAGAATTTTCAGTTGCGGAAGGAATTTTGCAAGATTTAGCAATATTTGAAAGTTTTTCCTTTTTAGCAAAGTTTATTTGATTTGGTATGTCCAATGTTATTATGGAATAAACTTTATCTTTAAATATTTGAATAAATTTTCTATGTTCCTTGTTTGACATCATTCCAAGTACCATATAAATTTTTTTTTCTTTACCTAATATATCCAAATATTTTTTTATCACAGAAGCAGCTAAAGTATTATGTGCACCGTCAATTATAATTTGATTATTTTTAGATATATATTTTCTTAATTTTCCTTTAATAATTTTTTGCAATCTTCCTTCATTTTTTATTTTAGTTATTGCTTTTGCAATATGAAACTCTGTTATTTTGAATTGATTAAGATTTCTGACAGCAGCTATTGCTGTAGAAATATTACTAATTTGAAATTCACCAATTAAATTTGGCAATGGTAGTTTCATTGAACCTAATTCATCTTTGTAAACAAATCCATCAACATTTTTTTGATAATTATAATGTTTATTAAAAAATATTTTTCTTGATGAATTATTTAGAATGTTTTTTTTTATTTTTCTAAGCACATTATTTTTTTGTTCGGCAACAATAATGTTTGATTTTCCTAATAAATGTGAGCACTTTTCATAGATTATTTCGTCAATTGTTCCTTTTTTTAAAAAATCTTTATGATCCATTCCTATGGGAGTAATTATTGATGCAATATTTTTTTTTAATACATTACTGGCGTCTAGTCTAAAAAAAAGTCCAGCTTCTAGTATATTTATATGAGCTTTTGTTCTTGAAGCTTCTAAGAAAAAAGCAGCAGTAATAATTTCGTGAAAAGTAATTGGTTGACCTTTATTAATTTTTTCAACTTCACTTAAGAGTTCATATAATTTATCATCATTAATTTGTTCACCAGAGAAATAGTATCGTTCGTTAAATTTTCTAAGAGAAGGGCTTATATGCATATTTATTTTATAGCCTGCGGTTTCATAAATTTCCCTAAGTGTTGAACAGATTGAAAATTTACCGTTTGTTCCAACAACTTGAATACAGTTTTGAAGTTTTTTTTCAGGGTTGTTTAGAGACTTTAATAAGCGCTGAATTCTGTGTAAAGAAAGATCAATTGACTTAGGATGCAGCAACAAGAGTTTTTGGAGGATCTTCTCGATTTTCATTTGTTGCTTCGTTCGATCTGACTTTGTTTTTCTTTAGTAAAATAGTTATAAGATTTCCAATAGTATCTCTTAAGTCTTTTCTAGATACAACTAAATCAATTCCTCCGTGGTTCTTTATATATTCTGCTGTTTGAAATCCTTCTGGTAATGTCTCACCAATTGTTTGTTGAATTACCCTTTTTCCCGCAAAACCTATCTGAGACTTCGGTTCTGCAATTTGAATATCTCCAAGCATTCCAAACGATGCCGTTACTCCGCCATAACTTGGATTAGTTAAAATTACAATATATGGAAGGCTATTTTTTTTGAGTTCATTTAACGCAACTACAGCTCTTGACATTTGTTGAAGTGCTATCGCTGATTCCATCATTCTGATGCCGCCAGAACAACAAAAAAAAATGAAAGGTGTTTGATTATCAATTGCGTGTTGGATACCACAAATAAAAGCTTCTCCTGATGCTGAGCCAACCGATCCTCCAATGAATGAAAAGTTTTGAGCACCAACCGTTACATTAATTCCTTTTAATTTTCCACTTGCAATCATAACAGCATCATCTTGCTTGGTTAACTTTCTTGCAGCAGTTAATCGATCAGTATATTTTTTTGTGTCAACAAAATTTAATGGATCATCTATAGGCAAGGGAGTTTTCAAAATCTCATATTCATTATTATCTAAGAAAATTTTGAATCGGGCTCGACATGATATTTTTTGATGTGTTTCACACTTAGGACATACAAAAAAATTTTTATGAAGGTCTTCTTTATAAATCAATTGTTGGCAAACACAAGTTACCCATAATCCAGTATCATCAGCTCTTGGTTGTCTCTTTTTTAGTAAAGTTTTTAGTCTAGGTTTTATAAATTTTGTAATCCAATTAGGCATATAATTTTCTTTTTAGATTTTTTACCATATTACCTATATTTGTGACAGGATTTTGTCTATTTTTGATCGAATCTGATATTTTCTTACATAAAGCACTACCGACTACCAAACCATCAGCTTTTGTTAGTGATGAAATAGTTTTGATAGTAATTCCAAAACCAATTACCAAATTCTTGGACTTATTTATTTTTTTAATTTTATTATAATTTTCCAAAATTTCTTTTGGAGAAACTTTAAGCTTTCCTCCTGTGGTTGATAACATGCTGATATAGTAAATCATATCATGAGAATCATTTATGATTCTTTTCATTCTATAACTAGATGTAGTGGGAGACACAAGCTGTACAAAATTAATAGAATTTTTTTTACATTTTTTTGAAAAGTTTTTATTTTCAGGCCATGGTAAGTCAACAACAATCAATCCATCAACGCCAAATTGTTTGCATTTTTTGATAAATCGGTTTTCGCCATATTGAAAGACCGAATTATAGTAACCCATAAGAATGCAAGGTTTGGCATTTTTAGTTTTTTTAAATTTTTTTACGATTGCAAATGTATCATTAATTTTTATACCATTTTTGATTGCCCTGTATGTGCTGTCTTGAATTTGTTTTCCATCACCTGTATTGCAATTGTGACCAACTCCAATTTCACAAATATCTGCATATGAGGAAATAGCTTTTAGAATTTCAAAAGATTTTTTCTTGTTAGGATCTCCTGAAACTGTATAGGTTAAAAGCGCAGGTCTATTTTCTTGTTTACATTTTTTAAATGCCAAAGCTATATTTGAAGGTCTCATAAACTACATCCCAGTCTTTTCTTAATAATATTCATATCTTTTTTAGCATCACCGCAACTATTCACCGCAATAATAGTATCCTTATTTAATCTTGGAGCAATTTTAATGGCTTCGGCAAATGCGTGAGCAGGTTCCAATGATGGTCTAACTTTCTCTAACTTTGAAATTAATTTAAAAGCCGCAAGAGCTTCCTCATCAGTTGCTGAAGTATATCTTGCTCTTTTCGAATCTTTTAAAAGACAATGTAATGGAGAAACCCCAGGATAATCTAAACCTGCGCTAATTGATTCCGTTTCTTCTATTTGGCCTTCTGCATCTTGAATTACATATTGTAAAGCTCCATGTAGAACACCAATCTTAGCTCCATTGGTTAGTGGGGCAGCATGTCTTTTACTATCTTTTGGTCCACCTGCTTCAACGCCAATAAGTTCAACTTGATTTTTGTCATAATCTATAAATTCATTCCAGAAACCCATTGCCGAAGACCCCCCACCTATACAATTAATTAATTTTAATTTTTTTGGAACTTTTCCAAATTCTTTTTTTACCTGAACTATAAGTTCTCTAGAAATTTGTGCAGTGCTCCAAGCACATATTTTTATAAATATATTAGGTCCAACTGTCGATCCAACGCACATCGAAGTTGTATCATTATTGGAAACCCAATATCTCATGCATTCACTAACAGCATCCACAAGAGTTCTGCTTCCCGAATTGACGGGAACTATTTCTGCACCATTTTTTCTCATGGCACGACAATTAACTGCTTGACGCACAATGTCTTTGGTTCCCATAAATATTTTGCATTTAAGACCAAATTTTTTTGCAGCCATACTTAGCATTTTGCCAGCGTAGCCTGCTCCGGTGTCTCCAATTATGTATTTTTTTTTGGCCCTTTTACATAACAGAGCATGAACCGTAGCATTATAGATTTTGTGAGCTCCTCCATTAGCTTTTGAAACTTGCTTGCACCAAATTTGAGCACCACCTAAATGTTTAGTTAGATTATTTAATTTAAAAAAAGGAGTTGGAACTCCTACATAATTTTTAAAATAGTAGTCTCTTTCATTTAAAAATTTCTTATTATAGCGGAGTTTTTCAAAAAGATTAGTTAGATCTTCAATTGGTTTTTTTAAGGTTTCTGGCACATAATTACCACCAAATTTTTTGCCATACATATAATTTTTATTATGTTGATCAATTAAAAGTTTACCCTTTTTTAATTTCATCATAATTTTTTTACCTTTAACAAAAAATCTGAAACCTTTTTAGAAGATTTTATTCCAGGATTATCTTCCAAACTTGAAGAAATATCAATTTTTTTTGAAATTTTTGATGCTTTTTCAATATTGTCTATATTGATTCCGCCAGCAAGAAACCAGTCATTAATTTCAATATTTTTTAAATAACTCCAATCAAAAGTGGAACTTTTTTCCATAGACGATGAATCAAATAGAAACTCATCTGCAATACCCATATATTGTTTATATAAATTTATATCTTCCTTTTTTTTTATTTTAATAGCCTGAATAATTTTTTTATTAAATATTAGTTTTAATGTTTTGCTTTTCGATGGAGAAGTTTCATATATTTGGAGATAATCAAATTGATCTTTAATTTTTTCAACAAAGCTATTTTCTGGTTTTACTAAAACTGCAACCTTTTTAATATTATCAGGCAGAATTGATGTAAGTTTTTTTGATTCATCGACTGATAAATTTCTTGGGGAAGGAGGATAAAAAACAAATCCTAAATATTGACATCCGCCGTTTTGAATTATTGTTTGGATAATATTTTTTGAGCTTATGCCACAGATTTTTAACTCTATGGGCATAGATTTATGTTTTTAGTGATGCTGATACTTGATTTAAGTTTTCTTCAATATTTCCTTTCATCAAGCTTCTTCCCATAATTAATTTATCGCATCCATTTTTAATAGCTTCCAAAGGAGAGCAGGTTCTTTTTTGATCGTCATTATTATCGTTAGGCATTCGAATTCCTGGACTAAAAATTTCAAGATCTGGACCAATAATTTTTCTGACAATTTTTGCTTCATGACCGGAACATATTATACCAACTCCCATTTCTTTCGCCATTTTTGCGAAATGTTCTACTTGCTTCGTAACACTACTATTATTGCCCATAATTTTTAAATCATTATCATTTAGAGAAGTCAAAATGGTTACCATTAAAATCTTAGGTTGAGATTTAATTTTACTGGCTGCCTCTTTGGCTTTTTGAATCATTACCTTACCACCTTGAGCGTGTATCGTTATAAAACCAAATTTAATATCTTCCAGCGCTATTATTGATTTATAAATAGTTTGAGGTATGTCATGCAATTTAAGATCTAACATTAGATTATTGACCCCTATGTTGTTAAATTTTTGAATTCCATTTTTTCCATTGGCATTAAAAAATTCTAAACCCAATTTTACTGTAAAAATTTTGTCTATTATTTTTTTAGTTATTTCTAATCCTTGATTGGTGTCAGTTGTATCCAAAGCGAGAATAATTCTATTCATTGTGATTCTTGTTTTGATTCAATTTTTGAAAAAATTCTCTGCTTATTTTCCAGTGTACGCTTTTTTTAGCAGGAACCTTTACTTTTGATCCATCTTTAGGATTTCTACCAATTCTAGATTTTAACTGTCTAATTTTCCAGGTACCAAAACCTCTAATTTCAACATTTTTGCCGTTAGCTACTGCTTTTATTATTTCATCTAATACAAGGTTTAAGGCCTTTTTTAAATCTCGCCTAAGAAAACTGGGATAGGAATTAGCTAATTGATCTAATATTTCCTTTTTAACAAAATTCAATTTTATTTTTCTTCTTTTTTACTTTTTTTCTGAATAATTTTTTTATCTTTTTTTTTAAGAGTATTAGAAAGATCAGCAAATGGAAGTGCTCTTCCACTTGAAACCGATCCAAACTTTTTTATTGCATCTTCAGTCTGTCTTAACTCTAAAGCTTTAATACTTAAAGCTATCTTCCTGCGCTTTAAATTTAATTCAGTTAGAATCGAATCAATACGGTCACCAGGATTGAATCTTGAAACCCTGCAATCTTCTTTATGCATACTTAGGTTATTTTTCTTAATCAGTATTTTTAAATCTGGACAGCCAATAGCTGTTACTATTAAACCATTTTCTTCAGTTTCTAAAATTTTAACTGTTAAAATTTCGTTTACTTTATCTTTAAAATAATCTAGCGGGTCAGGAAGTTTCTGTTTTAACCCAAGCCGTATAAGTTCTTTGTCACGATTAAAAGTCAACAACTTAGCTGTAATTTCTTCACCTTTTTTAAATTTTTTAAGATCTTGCTCTTTTTCAGACCAAGCTAAATCATCTTTATGTATTATGGCGGCTAGTTCTTCATGACCTTTTATATTAGTATGAATTGCATAATCACTGATATCAGTAATTGTTGTTGGAATATCGGAATTAATTTCAAATTTCTTCTCAAATTCATCCCAAGGGTTAGATAAACAATCTTTTATACTTAAAGAAATCCTCCTCTGGTCTTTTTGTATAGAAAGTATTTTGCAAGAAACTTTTTGTGAAACACTCAGAATTTTTCTCGGTGAAATATTTTTTTTATAACTGCAATGAGTACTATGTACCAATCCTTGTAGAGAATCTTCTAATGCTACAAATGCACCATATTCCATAACGCGCTCGACTACACAGTTGTGTACTATTTGACCTTCTTTATAGGAATCTATTTTTGTAGCAAATGGATCGGGCTTAACTTGTTTGCAGGATACACTAATTCTTTTTGTGTCTTTATCTATGCCAATGATTTTCAATTTCACGAAACGCTGCCCTATTTCAAAAAGTTCATTGGGATGATTAATTCGGCTGTAACTTATTTCATTTATATGGCATAAAACGTCAACCTCGCCATCTAGATCAAAAAAACACCCATATGGCACAATATTTTTACAAGTACCCTCAACAATCTGTCCAACTTTATACTTTTTTAATATTTCTTCTTTTGACGCATTCTGTATGGTCTCTAATATAGCTCTTCTGCTGACCACTACATTGCCCCTCAGTTCATCAGCCTTAACCACAAGAAATCTTTGTGGTTCTTTCATTAATTGATTTAATTCATTATTTTTAAGTTGAGTTAACGCTACCTGTGATGAAGGCAAAAATGCAAGAGCACCATTTATTGAGCAGCAGTATCCCCCTTTAATTCTGGAAACGATGCGGCCCGTCACTTCTTTTTTTTCTTGATATGCCTTCAAAAGAACATTCCATTTGTCTAACTTGCGTGCACGATCAAAACTTATAACTAGATCGCCTGATTTAGACTCCAATTTAACCACCATTACATTTATGGTTTGATTTAGATTTAACAGACCTTCTTCTTTCAGAATTTTAATTTCTTCATCTCCGAGCGTTCCTTCACTTTTTGCGGATTCTAATTCTACCCAGCATATCTTTGGATTTATTTTTGTTATAGTGCCTTTGTAAACTTTTCCTTCTCGAATATATTCCTTCTCAAATTGCTTGCTTAATAAATTAGCAAATTCTTTATTTTTAGGTGAATTTTTTAGATCCTTAAAGACTTCCATTTCCATATTTTTTTTTTAATTTTTTCTCAATTTCCTTTGACATTTTAGCAATTACCGCTTGTTTATGTAAAATATCGGTTCGTATTAGTACAGCATCGGACACCTTTTTCAAGGGATTATTTTTTCTCAATTTATCGGTTCTTGTTCTTGCTCGAAGGGTTTTCTTGACAATTTCGAATGGCACTTTTTTTTTTAAGTCACGCCACCTTCGTAAACTAGCAGTATGTAAGTTACATTTAAAATAAAAGGCTAAATCATAACGTGGGTTTTTTCTTAAAATGACACTGGAACTGTCCCTTCCTTCAATTAATATTCGAGGATATTTTTTTATATTTTTTTTTTGAACTATTTTTATTATAGTGCGTAAGTTTTTCTTCTGAGCTAGAATGACAACGTGCTCGCTGATTTCTTGAGTATGTAGATTAAGTCGGGTTATTTTTTTATAATTTAAATTATTGAATTTTTTTTTGAGAAATGGAATAATTTTTTTTGGCCTATATTTTAAAATCAGGAGGCTTGCAAAACGAAACAACAAACCAGAGTTCAAACAAAAAAGTTTATATTTTTTGCTAATAGCTTTGCTGGCAAAACTCTTTCCACTAGCACTTTCCCCATCGCAGGCGATTCTTAACGAAAATGAATTATTTAATTTCATATTTTCCCCCGAGAGATTTTATAATGGCAAGGAACGAGGGAAAGCTAGTAGCAATACTGTGGCCGTCAGAAATTTTAAATTTACCTCCCAAACTAACTAAACCCATAATAATGCTCATCATAGCGATTCGATGGTCATAGTGACAAGATATTTTGTAGGTTTTATTTTTACAACTTAAGTTTGGGTTTCCCCAAATTTTTATTGAGTCTTTAATGATTTTTGTTTTTATTCCAATTTGATTTAAAATCCTAGAAGAAATGCTAAGGCGGTCAGATTCTTTCTGTCTTAATTCTTTAAGTTCTGAAAAATATGAAATTCCTTTAGATTTTCCTGCTATTAGAAATAGGATAACGAAGTCATCTATTAAATTACTATTTAATGATTTAGGACAAATAATAGATTTTAAATTTGATGAACTTTCAGCACAAATATCTCCGATGATCTCATTAGATTTGATTCTTTTATTTTTAATTGATATTTGTGCATTCATTTTTTGTAAAATAAAAAGTATAGCTGTTCTTGAAGGATTCAAATTTACATTTTTGATTCTGATTTTTGAATTTTTGCTTAAAATTGTGAGCGCTATTAAAAAAATAGCAGAACTGATATCCCCTCCTATGTTTACCTCTGTCCCTCTAAAATCTTTTTGACCTTTGACTTTGATTACATCAAAGTTTTTTTTCTTAATAACTTTAATACCTGCTTTAAAATGAGAAAGCATGAGTTCGGTATGCGTTCTCGACTTCTTTGCTATAATGGTTGATAATCCTGGAGAAAGAATTGATGCAAAAATCAATAGTGTCTTTTGCTGAGCTGAAGATAAATTTTGCACAAAGGTATTACCACCTATCGAAAATTCGGTACCCTGAACGGTTAAAGGTAGAGTGTTTTTTTTAGAGGGATAAAAACTCATTCCAAATTTTTCTAAAGGTTCAATTACTCTTTTCATATCTCTTCTACGAAGTGTAAAATCACCATCTAAAAAAAATTTTTGTTTATAATTCAAAAGGACAGAGGGCAAAAGACGACTAACGGTTCCAGAATTTTGGCAGTCAAATTTTAGACTATTTTTTGTTTTATAGGAATCAAGGCCGTTTGAATAAACATAATATATACCTTTTTTTTTTAATATTTTTACCCCCAATTGTTTAAAAATTTTTATTGTAGTTAATACATCTTGAGAGTTTGAGTTAATTCCCCTAGCACACGAAACACCATAGGCTAGACTTGATATAAAAAAAAATCTAATCGAACAAGATTTATCACCTGGAACAGATATAGATTTATTAAATTTATTTATTTTTTTTTTAATAATTACCGAAAAAGATTTCATTAGTTTTTAGAAAGGGCTCGAGAAATGTTCCCCAAAGTAAATTGCCCTGGCACGTGCGTCAGCTAAGAGTCGTTTAGGCGTGTCATCTGCGATTATAGTGCCATTCCCAAGTATGAGAGTTGAATCTGAAATTTCAAGAATAGATGCAGCTTGATGATCACTGACTATGCATGCAATATTTAGCTTTTGAAGTTGTAGTATAAGATTTTTGATCATTTCAATTGTTTGCGGATCAAGAGCTGAGAAAGGTTCGTCCAAAAGTATTAAACGAGGTTTACTAATCATGGCGATCCCAATTGACAATCTCCTCTTTTCACCACCTGATATATTTGCGGCTTTTAAAGAAGAAATAGGATCTAGATTAAACTCAGAAATAATAGTTTGTACCCTTTCATTCCTTTCTCTTGAATCTTTAAAATGGATTTCTGCAAAGGCTTCTATATTGTCTCGTACGGATAAGTTAATTAGATACCCACCGACCTGAGGGACATATCCAATCTTATGATTAACAGCTCTAACATGTATAGGTAGTTTATTTACTAATTCATTATTTATTCTAACTTCACCTTTATTTGGCTTGATAATGCCCATGATTATTTGGAAAATGGTAGTTTTGCCGCTGCCATTAGGGCCAAGCAGACCACGTATCTGTGCAGGGAACACATCGAAACTTAATCCCTTCAAAACAGGTCTTTTACCATAACTTTTAATAATATTTTTTAAAGATAAAATAGGTTTGCGATTTTTAAATTTAATTATCCTGAATCGTTTAATTCCCATGATTTTGAACTAATTTATATATTTTACGCGTACTTTATCATCTTTTTTGTACATAAAAATATTTGCCTTTTTTGTTATCATATCAATATCAACTTTATCAGCCAACACATATGAATTTTTTGAATTTTTATATTTAACGGAATTATATGCCGACAGAGTTGACGCTGACATTAGCAGGTCAAGATTATTGCAAGTTATTATGTTATCTTGTTCAGTAACCAACACATTACCAAAAAATTTAGTATCATTGCTTGTTTTATCAAACATAGCTTTATCGGAACGGATATTGATTGTTCTCAAATTGCCCAGTTTAATAACAGCTGTAACACCTTGGAGGTGGCTAATATTTTGATTATCATATTTTATTTCTGCTATGTCAGCATTTAATTCATAAAATGTGCCCCCAGATTCTCCAGAATAATTAGCATTCTTTATCATGTTAACAGTATCTTCTGTTACATTGCCAAAATCTTCTTTTAAAATATTTTTATCTATTTCTTCGACAACCTTGTCTTTATCGTTGGAATAATAAGTATTAAAAAGTAATACTATACCTAATATAACAAGAGAAATCTGAATAATATTTTTTTTCTTCATTATTTTATTCCTAGAGCCAAAGCCTTATGCATATGCAAGATACCTATCAGTCTTTTACTCTTTTTTTTTATATCCTTTTTTCTTGTTACTAAGAGAGATGTTATGCCTTTTTTATTCATTGTATTGATTGCAGAAAGAGCAGTATCTATATCTGCAATCCAGGTTGGATTCTTTGTAGCAACTTTTACGATTTTTTTCTTATATAAATTATTCGAGTGTCTTCGAAT
Source organism: alpha proteobacterium SCGC AAA288-N07 (assembly GCA_000513055.1). Classification (GTDB taxonomy): domain Bacteria; phylum Pseudomonadota; class Alphaproteobacteria; order Pelagibacterales; family Pelagibacteraceae; genus AAA240-E13. The sequence continues at coordinate 3,091 of AZYB01000007.1, read as the reverse complement.
ATCGCCATCTGTCAAAAGCATAATTCTATTTCCAACTTTTATACAAACCAATCCCATTTTTTTTTTGTTCATTTCTGTTACTGCTTTTTTCATTGTACTATTAGAAAAAACAAGTGGAATCGTCTTTCCTTTGGACATAATTTCACCTACTTGAATCAAAGCTGTGCTTAGTGACCCAGACGGATGTGTGGCAACAAATTTTTTATTTGTCCACTTTTTTCTTTTCATTAAAGCTATTCCAAGTGCGTGACCCCATGAAAGAAAATTTAATGTCGAAGAAGTTGGCGCTAAGCTGTGGCCAGCTTCTGCAACTTTAGGTAATACAATTTTTATATTTGAATGTTTAATTAACATTGATGCCAATTTACAACTTACACCAATTACTGGAATGTTATGTCTATTTGCATATCTTAATATGCTATTTAATTCTGAAGATTCTCCCGATACACTTAATACTAAAAGGATATCATAATTTTTTTGTATTGCTCCCAAGCCCCCGTGTTGCAAGTCATTTGCTGAGAATGCAATACTTGGTGTTCCTAGACTTGCTAATGTAGCGGATATATTAAGACCACACAGATGACTCTTTCCTACACCGACAACTAAACATTTACCTCTTATTTTTGAAATTAAATTAACGGCTTTAGAGAATTGTGACAAACGCCCAAAACTAGCTGAAAGTTTTTTTAAAGCTTGTATTTCTGTTTGAACTGTTTTTTTAGCTATTTGTAAGTCTTTGTTCATTAATGTTGAAATATATCTTCAGTAAATCCGCTTTGATCCAACTTAATTCTCGTTTTTAAAAATTTCATGCAACTTTCATAAAGTTCTAATCTTTGTTCACGAATTAACATTTTGTGGAGTTCATCCTTTATTTTATGTAAATATATAACATCATTACTACAGTACTGTAGCTGAGCATCTGTAAGTTCGTTCAAGTTTTTATTCCAATCACTGCTACTAAGTCGTTTATCTAATTTTTTTCCACAAAATTCTAAAACAAGGTCTTTCAAGCCATGGTTTTGACTATAGGTCCTAACTAGTTTACTACAAACTTTACTATCCCAGATATTCTTTACTTCACATTTTAAAAAATATTCCAAACCACTTACATCATATCGTAAATAATGGCCAATTTTTGTAATTTTGTTATTTTCTAAAATTTTAACAATATTTGGAGCTTTATATGTTTTTCTATTTGGAGAAATTATCCATGCATCATTTTGTCCTGTGCTTAATTGAATTAAACTTAATTTATCTCTGTGAGGAATTTGTAAACCAGACCCCTCAGTATCTATTGCAAGGCTAGAATGCTTTTCTAACTCTTTTAATGCATCTGATGAAATATCATCTTCAAACTTATAAATTTTAGTCATATCTAAATTTATATATAATGTTATTAATATCAAAATGCAAAAAAACACAGGTAAAATCATTACAGTCTTCGGCGCCAGTGGATTTATAGGAAGACATTTAATTAGAAGATTGACAGAAAAAGACTTTAGAATAGTTGTTGCTACTCGATCACCTTATTTACATGGATATTTAAAACCACTTGGAAATCCAGGTCAAATTGACCTAGAAAAAGTAAATCTCTTTGATAAAGAAAATTTAAGAACATTAATAAAAAATTCAGATGTAGTAATTAATTGTGTAGGGATTTTATATCAAACTAAGAGACAAAGTTTTAATAATATTCATGCAATATTTCCTGACCTTTTATCAAAACTATGTAGTGAACTTAATATTGAAAAACTTGTTCACATTAGTGCTTTAATCAATGAAAATGCTAGTTCACAATATATGAAATCAAAATTAAAAGGAGAAAAAAATATTTTAAACAATTTCAATAATTCTGTAATTTTAAGGCCTAGTTTAGTATTTGGTCCAGAAGATCAATTTTTTAATAAATTTGCTTCACTAGCCGAATTTCTTCCTGTGCTACCTTTAATTGGTGGAGGTCTAACTTATTTTCAGCCTATCTACGTAGGAGATGTAGCAAAATCTATAGTAGCAGTTTTAGAAAAAGAAGAAATTAGTGAAAATATTTTTGAACTAGGAGGACCCCAGACATTTACTTTTAAAGAGCTGATGGAAATTTTATTAAAGCAAATAAAAAAGAAAAGATTACTTATTCCTATTCCGTGGGCACTCGCATCATTTCCAGCAAAGTTTTTTCAATTATTTTCTAAACCTTTAATTTCAACGGATCAAATAGAGATGTTAAAATTTGATAATATTGTTAGCAATAAGTATCCAACATTAAAAAATTTAAAGATTAATCCCAAAACTATCGATTCAGTACTACCAGATTACATTTGGCGATTTAGAAAAGGTGGAGAGTTTGCATAAGTTGTAATGAAAAATGAAAATTATAAACCTAAGCCACTAGGAATAATTATATAGTGAATTGCTAATACGATTCCGATCGACACACTTAAACCAAAAATCATTTTAAGAAAGTCTTTTCCTATAAGAGGAAACACGTATTTTAATTTATATTCTTTATTCATGGTGCTAATAGCAAGTTCTCTGCCCGTTAGGAGCCCCACAAAATCTATAATGCTACGGTTCATGCTCTGTTATGTAAAAGGGCCAAAAAAAAATACATAATTGGAGACACCGGAGCAGGCTACGCTGGCAAAATGCTAAGTATGGCTGCAAAAAAATTTGGTCTTAAATGCAAAATATTTATGGGAACCAAAGACATTGTGCGTCAAGCAGTTAATTGTCGTGCCATGAGAAAAAATGGTGCAGAAATAGTTCCCGTCAATTCGGGAAGCAGAACTCTTGTGGATGCTGTTAGTGAATGCATGAGATATTGGGTTTCCAATAATGATACAACTTCGATGTGCGTTGGATCGACAGTTGGACCTAATATATTTATAAAAATATGTGCTTGGAGCACTGCACAAATTTCTAGAGAACTTATAGTTCAGGTAAAAAAAGAATTTGGAAAAGTTCCAAAAAAATTAAAATTAATTAATTGTATAGGTGGGGGGTCTTCGGCAATGGGTTTCTGGAATGAATTTATAGATTATGACAAAAATCAAGTTGAACTTATTGGCGTTGAAGCAGGTGGACCAAAAGA
>AZYB01000006.1 GCA_000513055.1 alpha proteobacterium SCGC AAA288-N07 | reverse complement strand
AAACTATTACGTAGCAATGGATAAATAAAAAAACGAAATCCCGCTGCACACGAAATAGGATTTCCTGGCAGTCCAAAAAATAATTTTTCTTTTCTTTATGTTCTGGCCTTAAAAATTCATAAAAACTTTCAGCTCCATGGATAGTTGACATTCCCACATGATATTCTTCGGCCAATTGTTTGATTTGTTTTCCATTATCAGATTTTTTTGTGGTGCTAATCATTCTTTTAAAAAGATTATCTTTAAGACCTTTTCTTCCTGAAAGTTTGCTTATATTTCTTGACATAATAAATTTATTTTAAAATACGATTTTCACCACAATATATATTAAAGCTATCAGTTTTTACAAAACCAATTAATGTCATATCAAAACGTTTTGCCAGATCTATCGCAAGACTTGTTGGCGCACCCACTCCCATTAAAAGTCCAATGTTAGCCATAAGAGTTTTTTGAACTAATTCAAAACTTAATCGTCCTGAACAAGCTATGAATTGATTTTTTGTATCAAATAGAGAATTTTTAAAGCTGTGACCAATAACTTTATCCAAAGCATTATGGCGGCCAACATCTTCTTTGATTACTAATGGTTTACCCTCTTTGTTAAATAATGCGCTGGCATGTATTCCACCAGTTTTTGAAAATTCAGATTGACTTTGTCTTAAAAGATCAGGAATTTCTGTTATTAATGAATTTTTAATCTTCGGAACATCTTTATTTATTTTTGTCTTACAAATAATTTCTAAAGAGTCCATTGATGTTTTTCCACATACTCCACAACTGGAGTTTGTTAAAAAGTTTCTTCTTAGATGTTTAAGGTCAAGATTTTCACCACTATTTAAAGTAACTCGAATTTTATTTTGTAAATCAAATTTTCCAACTTTGTCCCCTAAAAATTCAACTTTTTCTATTTCTGAATTTTTTTGGACTATTCCTTCACAGAATAATAAACCGACAATTAAATCTTCGTCATTTTTTGGTGTCCTCATTGTTATTGAAATAGAATTATCAATCCATTCGTTTTTTTTTTTATAACGCACAACCATTTCAAGAGGTTCTTCAATTGATACTAAATCTTCTATATCCAAAGGTTTATTTTGTTTGTATTTAATAGTTTTGTATTTTGAGTTCATGCTATAGCCACTTCAGAGGATAATTTTTTCTCAAAATAAAACGATTATAAATTATTCCACCAATTATAATTGTCATTGCACCTACCATTATTGGAAATATTAAAAATTGAAAAGAATTTTGTGTTAACATTACCACAATTGTATTACCACCAGCTGGCGGATGGGTAATTTTAAATGCCATCATAAGCATCACGGAAATACCTACCGCTAATCCAATTGCTAAATAGAAAATCGATCTATCTTGAGTAATATTAAATAAAGTTACAAATATAATTCCAACCAAAGTACATAAAAGGTGACCCAGTAACACGTTTTTTGGTTGAGCGAATTCATTTTCAGGATATCCAAAAACAACAACAACAGATGAACCAAAAGATGCGGCAAGCCAAAGACCATAGTTGGTATCAGCTAGAATAGACTGGAAAGTTATATATGTAAGAATTCCAATAGTGACACCTGCGCCAATACCTCCCAATAATGGAGGCCAACAAATTATTTTTTTAAACTTCATAAAGTTTTTTTATTTAATGCATTAAGAGTTGTATTAAGAGGCAATAATAAACATTCTTTTCTCGAAATATTTTTTTTAGTCATTATCTTATCAAATTCTTTCCACCCTTTATCAAAAGAATTTTTATTTTTTTCAAAACAATTTTTTGCATGTTCCACAAAATTTATTAATTTTTCAATTGATTTATTTTTAGCTTTTCTGGACAACAAACTTACAGAGGCTTGGCAGTATATACAGGATTCACATTCATATTTAAAATTTTCAATACTGTTGTTTTTGACAATTAAGTAAATTTTCATTTCATCACCGCATATAGGGTTTTTTAACTTTGAAAAATGAGTGTGATTATCAAGCACCCCATGATTTTCAGTATTTGAAGCTATTTTAATGATTTCTTTGTCTATCATTTAAACTTTATTGTGTTTTCCTTAACATTTATAATTTGTTTCATGACCGAACACAATATACTCGGAGCTATTCTCGCTGGGGGACAATCAAAAAGGATGGGAAAAGATAAACTCTTTCTAGAGATGAATAATAAAAAACTTATTGAACACACAATAGATAAAGTAAAAAAATATTTAAAAGAAGTAATTATAATAACTAATCAAGATAATGAATATTTCTCTAAAAATAATTTAATAACAGTTAAGGATTGTATTGAAGGTCAACTCGGTCCACTAGTTGGTATTCTTACAGCAATGAAATGGGCAAAAGAAAATTTAACCAAATGTTCTTGGATTGCCACTTTTCCATGCGACACACCTTTTTTTCCAGAAAGTATTATTAAAAATTTTATTCATGAGTCTGAGAAAAAAGAATCTTTAATACTTTGTGCGAGCTCTCATGGACGTAAACATAACATTTTTGGTTTGTGGTCTTTAGATCTTTATGACAAACTTAAAGACGATTTAATTAACAAAAAAGTTAGAAAAGTTCAAGACTGGACGGAAAAAAACAAGATAAAAAATTTGGAATTCAAATTTAAAGATTATGATCCTTTTTTTAACATTAATACAAAAGAAGATTTAGAATTTGCAAAAAAATTAAGCACAAAGATCAAAAATGAACAAAAATAATAACTTAGAAAATTCGTTAAATAAAATATTTTCATCTACAAGTTACAAAATGGTGGATGTTAGCAGTAAAGAGATTACCCATCGTAAAGCCCTTGCTGTTGGGGAAATAATTTTAAGTTCAGAAGTAATAGAAATGATTAAAAATAAGAAAATGCCCAAGGGTGATCCACTTGCTATTGCGGAAATTTCTGGAATTAATGGAGTCAAAAAAACAAGTGAGCTAATACCTCTTTGCCACCCTTTGCCTTTGGATCATATTTCTATTCATACGGAAATTGATGAATCAAAGCACTCAATCATTGTTTATTGTTTAGTTTCTGCAAATTCTAAAACAGGCGTTGAAATGGAAGCTTTATCTGGGGTGAACTCAGCTCTTCTAGCTATTTATGATCTTTCAAAAATTGTAGAACCAAATTTAAAAATTACCAATACAAAATTGCTTGTTAAATCTGGAGGTAAAAAGGGATTATGGATTAATCCTGATGGAATACCTAAAAAAATAAAAAACGCTTTAAATATTTAAAATGATCAACTATCAACAGGCTATAAAACTAATTAATAAAGTTTCTTTAAATTTTCCTAATGAAAAAATTTCTATACCAGATTCTTTAAATAGAGTTTGTGCAAAAAACATTTTATCACCTTCGATAAATCCATTAGCTAATAACACAGCATTCGACGGTTTTGCAGTTTTGGCCAAAGAAACCAAAGACTTATCAAAAAAAAGGGTTAAAAAATTTAAGATTTTAAAAACTATTGGCGCTGGAGATAATCCAAAAATAAAAAATTATCAAAAAAATTCTTCTGTAGAAATTATGACAGGAGGCATAGTTTCCAAACCTTTTGATTCTATCATACCAGTTGAAAAGATAAAATATTATCCATCTGAAAAAAAACCAACTCATATTGTTGTAGATCATGAAGTAAAAAAATTTTCATTTATTCGATTTGCTGGAGAAGATTATAATTTAAAAGATGTAGTAGTAAAAAAAGGTGAGTTAATTCAACCAAAACATATTATGGCTCTTACTACTCTTGGAATTAGGTACTTGTATGTAAAAAAAAAGCCTAAAATAATTTTTTTTGGAACTGGCGATGAAATTGTAGATTATAAAAAGAAAAATATATCGAATTGGCAAGTTCGTAATTCAAATAATCATTATATCACATCATTTGGAAAAAGTTTGCATTACCAAATAATTGACGGTGGAGTTATAAAAGACAGCGAACAAAGTAAGCTTAAAGAAAAACTTAAAAAATCACTTAAATCAGATATTGATATAATTGTAACTTCGGGCGCAATATCTGCAGGTAAATTTGACTTTATTCCAGAATTAATAAAAGAACCCAGTTTTAAAACGTATTTTAAAGGTGTTTCTATAAAACCTGGTCGACCCATAATGTTGTCTAAATTTAAGAGAAAAGAAAAATTATTTTTTGGACTGCCAGGAAATCCTATTTCGTGTGCAGCGGGATTTCGTTTTTTTATTTATCCATTGCTACGTAATAGTTTAGGAATGTTAAAAGAAAAAAAATTTAAGGCCCAACTAATTAACAAATATTCAAAACCAAAGAACTTTACTCATTTTGCGAGATGTTTAATAAATGTTAATGCCAAAGGGTTGGGAGAATTGCAGGTGTTGCAAGGGCAGCAGTCTCATAGAGTCGAGTCGTTTGTAAAGGCAAACTGTTGGGGTATTTTTCCTGGTGGCAAAGAACAATTTAAATCAGGAGATATTATTGAATGGGTACCTTTAATTCCTAGTAGCTGAAAGGGATAAATTTTTATCTCAGTTTTACCTCTGGTTTCGGGGTCGTTGGTTAACAATCAAATGCCGTACCAGTTGTCGTTAATCATCATAACCGTCCTCAAGTTTTTTTAATGCTTCTAGCTTTTGTTCTCTAGTCATAATCCACCAATCTTGTAATTCTTTTTTAGTTCTATAACATCCAATACAAAATTCTTCTTCTTCATCATACGTGCAAACTTGGATACATGGAGAGTCTACAGTTTTATCTACTTGTTCGTGTGTAAATTTGTATTTCTTTTTATCTGCAGTTGTTGCTACCATTATCTTTATATAAATGTTTTTTCTATTTCGCTCTAATTATTTAAGAGCTTTGTTTTTCAATTAGAAAGTGAAAGTTTATATATAATAAGCTTTTGTTTTGTTGAAATTAATACTTAATTATTTATAATAAACTTACATTTAGAGGCTAAAAGGAGAAATTGATGAAAAAGAGAATTATAAAAAAAATTGATACTAGTAAAAGGAATTTTTTAACAGGTTCGGTTACTTTAGCCGGGGTAGCTGCCGCAACATCGGTACTACCGATATCAATTGCAAAAGCTAATCATAAAGATTCAGGTTCAAAAGGTTTGCCAGATTTTATTAAATGGAAAAATAGGGATGCTCTAATTGTTCATTCTAAGAAAGGTATTGAGGCACACAGAAGTGCAATTGGCGAAAGTATAATTACTCCAATGAGAAATATTTATATTAGAAATAATATGCCGACTATGACCGACGCACAAATTGGAGATAGAAATAAATGGAAATTGTCTGTGGAAGGAGTTAAACAGCCAAAAACATTTACTTTGGCTCAGTTGAGAAAACTTGGCCAAACAACTATCGCAACAGTGCTACAATGCTCAGGTAACGGAAGAGGTTTTTTTGAACATGGACCAAAAGGATCGCAATGGAGGACAGGTGCTGCTGCGTGTATTTTATGGACAGGTGTCCCAGTTAAAAAGATAGTTTCTGCATGTGGAGGAATCTCAAAGGGTGCAAAATATATGACTTGTACAGGAGTTGATGCACCAAAAGATTTGGATCCAAAAAAAGCAACGGTCGAGAGATCAGTTCCGCTTAAGGTTTATAAAGAAGCAATTTTAGCTTGGGAGATGAATGGTGTGCCTCTTCCAAATGCTCATGGAGGTCCACTAAGATCTATTCCGCCAGGATATTTTGGTATTAATAATGTAAAACATTTAGGTAAATTAGCTTTTACTGAAACAGAGTCAGATGTGAAATACATGAAAACAAGTTACAGAATTTCACCAATTGGAAAAAAGGGTCCAGAGTATCCTACTTGTTGGGAAATGCCCGTTAAATCATGGATTGTTAGACCTACCGATGAAACTGGAGTGGTAAAATCTGGTAAGGTTCAAATTGCTGGCGTGGCGACAGGGGGAACTAAAAAAGTTGGAAACGTTAAAGTTTCAATTGATGGTGGACAAACCTGGAAAAATGCAAAATTTGTAGGTCCCTATCTTGGGAAATACGCATGGAGACAGTTTATCTTTGAAGCAAACTTAGGACTTGGAAGTTACAATCTTGCTAGTAAGGCTACTGCCGGTGGTAATACTCAACCAGAACTAAGATACGAAAATAGAAGAGGCTACGCCCATAACGGTTGGAAAGATCATAGCGTAAACGTTGAAGTAGTATAAAAATTTAAACATTAAAGATATTAAATTTTTCTTACTTAAATAACTTTCTGTAATGAGAATTTGTAAAATTTCTTTTGTTATATTATTGTTTTCATTTTCCTTAATGACAGATCTAAAAGCAGTTTCTGAAAAGATGGTTTTAGGGTTGGAGGTTTTCAACAATAAAGCGATGTGTGGTACTTGTCATGTTCTAAAGGCTGCTGGGTCAACAGGCGATATAGGTCCAGATTTAGATAGTTTAAAACCTTCAGAAGAACAAGTAAGAGGTGTTGTAATCGAGGGGCTTGGAGTAATGCCAGCATTTGGAGAGGAAGGTTTGTTAACTTCGGAAGAGATTGATGCAGTATCATATTATGTCACTCATAGTTCTGAAAAGTAGCAAAATTGTACAATCGGAGAAGCATTAAATATAATAAAGTAATTAACAAATCATAATTTTTGTGATTTAATTTATTTATGTTGATAGATCCATTTCAAAGAAAAATATCATACGTAAGAGTTTCAGTTACAGATCGTTGTGACTTCAGATGCACTTATTGCATGTCTGAAGATATGGAATTTTTACCTAAAAAAGATGTTTTATCATTAGAAGAACTGGACAGACTTTGTAATACCTTTATCGATCTCGGTGTAAAAAAACTTAGGATTACTGGAGGTGAACCTTTAGTTCGAAAAAATATAATGAAATTATTTAGTAATCTTGGAAAAAAAATAGGTCACGGATTAGAAGAATTAACGCTTACAACAAATGGTTCTCAACTAGATCGCTATGCAAAAGATTTATTAAATAATGGAGTTAGAAGAGTTAATATTTCGTTAGATTCTTTAGACAAAAATAAATTTAAAAAAATTACTCGAATTGGTGACTTTGATAAAGTTATTAATGGAATTATGGCTGCAAAAAAAACAGGACTAAAAATAAAAATTAATACTGTGGCCTTAAAAGGTGTTAATGATAATGAAATTTTAAAATTAGTGAATTGGTGTGGTGAAAATAAATTTTCTCTAACATTTATTGAAGTAATGCCCATGGGCGAAATAGGTATAAAACGTGCCGACCAATACATGCCACTAACCGAAGTTAGAGAATTAATTCAAACCAAATATAGTCTTACTGATGATCCTTTAAGAACAGGGGGACCTGCAAGATATGTACATTGTCATGAAACCGATCAAAAAATTGGTTTTATTACACCACATACTCATAATTTTTGTGAATTATGTAACCGTGTAAGGGTAACTTGTACAGGTATTATGTACATGTGCTTAGGACAACAAGATAAAGCGGATTTAATAACTCCTCTTAGAAAAAGTGAAAATAATGATCTTTTAAAAAAAGTCATATATGAAGCAATTTCTAGAAAACCTAAAGGTCACGATTTTGTAATTGATAGGGAACAGGAAGAAATATATGTTCCTCGCCACATGAACGTTACCGGTGGTTGATGAATATCCATACAGCAGTTGTTAATACAAAAGATCAGAAAATCTTAAAAGAAAAAGCAGTTGAGTTTATTTCTGCAGATTCAAACGGAGCAGAATCCGTTTTTATTGGAAGGGTAAGAAATGAAAACAGTGGAAAAAAAGTAACAGCAGTTACTTACGATGCTCACGATCAAATGGTTTTAAAATCGTTCAATTCTATATGTGAAATGGCGACTAATAAATTTGATAAAAATGCTAAAATTTTTTTAGAACATGCCAAAGGATTTGTTCCCGTTGGTGAGATAAGCATTATTATTGCAGTTGGGGCAGGGCATAGAGATGAAGCGTTTAAAATTTGCCGATATATTCTTGAAGAGGTAAAACACCAATCTCTAATATGGAAAAAAGAACACTATATCGAAGGGACAGAAGGTTGGCTTTCAGGTCATTCTTTAAGACCTAAAAAAGAAATAAAATAAATATGCCAAAAGATAAAACTAATTTGGCAATTCTAATTGTTTTATTAGCCGGAACTTTATGGTCTTTTGGTGCATTAGTTGTACGATATATAGAAAATGCCCAACTTGTTCCATGGCAATATGTTTTTTTTAGAGGAATAACTATTTTTTTACTGTTAAATTTTTATTTGTTTTTAAAAGAAGGAAAATCATTTTTAAATAATTATTCAAAAATTGGATTATCAGGAGTTATTGGAGGTATTAGCTTAGGTTCAGCTATGATGTGTTTTATTTGGTCTATAACTCACACTACAGCGGCAGTTACACTTCTAATGTTGGCTGCAATGCCATTTATTACTGCAATTCTAGGTTACTTTATTTTGAAAGAAAAAATTTCAATAACAACATTCACATCAATAATTATTGCAGCGATTGGAATTATTTTTATGGCATCAAATAGTAATAAGATAGGAACATTATTTGGACTACTAATTGGACTTATGTCTGCATTAGGATTTTCAATTTTTTCTGTTTCATTAAGGTGGAGAAAAGAGACACCAAAATTTACTACTGTTGCAATAGCTGGCTTATTTTGTGCAATTTTTTCATCCTTAGTATTAACTGTTTTAGATGCAAATTTTTTAACTACGTTTAAAAACTCATCATTGTCTGCATTGCATGGTCTTTTGGTATGTTGTGGTTTAATATTATACTCAATAGGTTCAAAAGATTTACCCGCAGCCGATCTTACTTTGTTATCTTTGACCGAGATAATAGGGGGTATTTTTTGGGTTTGGCTGCCTATTTTTGGGATTAATGAAGTTCCATCAGAAAATACTATAATTGGAGGAGTTATTATTACTTTTGCGCTTTTTTATTACAGTTTCTTTATTAAAAGAAATAGAAGATTTATAGGAATGAATTGAAAAAAATTTAAAGAGTATAAAAATGGAAAGACCAGATTATTTTAATTTAAAAAATGGAAATAAATCCAAATTACCATTTAGCAAAAAAGAATATGAAAGAAGATTAAAAGGTTTAAGAGAAATAATGAACCAACATGATTTAGAAATGGTCTTACTAACTTCTATGCATGGAGTAGCCTATTACTCGGGTTTTTTATATACATCGTTCGGTAGACCGTATGGGTGTGTGGTTACTCATGAAAAATGTATCACAATTTCGGCAAATCTTGATGCTGGTCAGCCATGGCGAAGATCAATTGATGAAAATATAATTTACACAGATTGGAAAAGAGATAATTTTTTAAAGGCTTTAGTAGCTATTGTGGGAAGAAAACAGCCTCCTAAAAAACTTGGAATAGAAACTGACCATTTGACTATTGATATGCATTTAAAAATTAAATCTATTTTTACTAGCTCTGAATTAATTAACATTGCCAATGATGCAATGAAACAAAGAATGGTTAAATCCAAAGAAGAGATTGAGCTTATAAAAAATGGTTCAAAAGTTGCTGATATTGGTGCAAGAACTCTAGTTAAAAAAATAAAAACTGGAGTAAAGGAAATAGAAATCGCACAAGTTGGAAGAGATGCAATGGAATTAGAGATTTCGAGATTATATCCAGATTCTGAATTAAGAGACAGTTGGGCGTGGTTTCAATCCGGCGTAAATACAGATGGAGCTCACAATCATGTAACTAGTAGAAAACTTCAAAAAGGAGACATTTTATCGTTGAATACTTTTCCCATGATATCGGGCTATTACACAGCTTTAGAAAGAACATTGTTTTTGGAAGAGATCGATGACGACTCTCTTAAAGCATGGGAAGCGAATGTAAAAGTTCATAAAAGAGGATTGGAACTTATTAAACCTGGAGCAAAATGCTCAGAAATTACTAATGAGTTAAATGATTTGTTCGCACAACTTGGATATTTACACAGAAGAACTTTTGGTTATGGACATTCTTTTGGAATTTTATCTCCCTATTATGGACGTGAGGCAGGATTGGAATTTAGGGAGGATATACATACAGTATTAGAACCTGGCATGGTAGTTTCAATGGAACCTATGGTTTTCATTCCAGAAGGAGAACCTGGTGCAGGCGGGTATAGAGAACACGATATACTTATAGTTCAAGAAAATAATGCTGAAAATATAACTACCTTTCCTTTTGGTCCAGAAAACAATATAATTAAAAATTAGTTAACTCGGATTATTTTTTAAGAACTCAATATACTCAACTACTTCATTAAATTTTTTATCTTCTATGTCTTTGTAACTCTCCTTGAATTTTGATTTCACGCATATTGCCACATGAGCATAGGGATTTCTTCCTTTTGGATGATTAGGATGATCGGGTAGTTGTCCTTGTAAATAATCACCAGCTTCCTGTATGATTTTCCAGAGTTGGCGCGACTTTTCTTCGTTCATACCAGTACAAATCTTGATTTATCTCTTTTGTTTCAAGTATGTTTCAAGTTATCCCACATAATCCTATAAAGCTTTTTTTAAGACCTTGATTTATCTCTGCAAGTTCTTTTTACATTCGATTTTCCAATTTGTTGAAACATGCAATATATATGTGTTCCATCAGCACCCTTACAATTTTGATGTACTACAGTGCCAACTCTCTGAGCTACACATTTCAAGCCTCCTCTGTTAGTGCTAACTTGGTTAGTTGTATTATAACCGCTTAAATTTGTGTCGTATTTAAGATCAAGAGCTAATGCAAAGATTTCATCACCATATTCATATAATATCCAAGCAGCACCTTTCCAGAATTTTGTCCACTTACTTTCTTCATTCATTTTTTCACCTGACTTAGACTCATAGCTAAATGTCATATCAATTTTTTCTTTTGAATATAATTTTTTAGATAAAAGATATTCTTGATTTCTTGCCATATCAAAACCACTTGCTATTTCTACTAAATCTAATCCACATTTAGTAAATTTTTCAGACTCAGGATCAAAACCTAAATCTTTACAAACTTTTTTTGCTTTTTCAATCGCAACCGCAACATCTATTTTTCCCACATTGCCAGATATTCTTCCATCATTACCATATGTTGAGTCAGACGAGTAATTAAAAATCGTTTCTTCAGCAACGCTATAATTGCAGATTACAAAACTTAAAAATATTATCCCTATAATTTTTTTACAAGTCACTCTGATAATTCTTTAATTCTTTTGAGCGCACATTCAGCAAACTCTTCTGTGCCAGGTTCTAAACCTGAGGCTTTACAACCTTGTTTTGCTATACGTATATAATCTTCTTTTATTAATGAATCTTTGCTAGAAACATACTTTATAGCTTCTTCTTTAGTTTTAAATATTTTTTCCAATTTCCCATCACCAACAGAAAAAGTATCATAATTAAATGGGGAACTTACATTCTTAAAAACAAAAAATGATTTAGGTTTTTTAGCCCACATTATTTCTTTTTTTAATTTTGGATAGTACAGTCCTCTAGATACATTATTAAAACCTTCCATAAAAGTAGCTGAACAAGGACCAGATAAAGTTGTTTCTACATAACAAAATTCACTTTTATACATACCAATTCTTATATTTCCTTTTTTTAAATTACTTTCTACTCCAACACATCCGTTGAGTAAAAAAACAACAATTATGAGGCTAAAAAAATTTTTCATGATCAAATGTTATCAAAAAGCTCTAGAATAGACCATTTGATTTATCTCATTTGTTTCAAGTTTGTTTCAAGTTTGAACAGTGTTTTTAGTGAATCTTTATGCGATTTATTTTCTATGAATTTTAAATGGCCCGCATAACTACTGTGAACCAAGGTCAATCAAGGTGAACCAAGGTGAACCGCTAACCAAGTAAATAATCACCAGCTTCCTGTATGATTTTCCAGAGTTGGCGCGACTTTTCTTCGTTCATACCCACTCAATTTCTGCTTTATCTCTTTTGTGTCGAGTATGTGTCGAGTTTATCCCACATAATCCTATAAAATAGATTAACTTCTTTTCCATAGAGATAAAAATAAATTTTTTACTTTTTGTCTAGAAGTGCCAATTAAATTTTCAGAAATTAGCTTATCTTTAGTGTCTAAATTATTTTTATTTTTTTCTTCAATAATAATCTTAACATTTTTGATAATCTCACTATAGAATTGCTTATCTGCTGGTGTATCAATTATAGGAACAGGCAAATCACTAATTACATCTTTTCCTCTTGAATAATAGCCTCCTCTAAATGTGCTGCCTCTTTTTCTGAGAAAAAGTTCAATTTCTTTTTGATCAAGTAGTCCTAAAATAAAAAATATATAGTCATTGTCTTCATTATTTATAATCGAGATTATACCTGCGGTGCCTCCTGCTGTATAATATAATCCATTATAATCTAAAGCATATTTATTTCCAGTTTGGAGTACTGCTAAAATTATTTTTGGCTTTTTTGATAACACAAAAATATTTTGTGATCTACCATATTTATAAAAATCATCTTCATTATCTGAAAATGGAGGATTGACATTTCTTTCTAGAAGTTTTTCTTTATAAAATGATAAATATTTAAATGTGTTAGGGAAATTACTTATCATAGTTTTTTTATTTATAATCTTCACATTGCCAGAGTCATCTAGATCATAAGGAAATATTAATAAAGAATCACTTTTAAAAATTTTATAATTGATGATATTTATTGTGTCAAAAATATATGGTTTGCATATTTTTTTTTCAATTTTCCATTTTTTAGATTCTTTTGAAAAATAAATAAAATCATTTTTTAAAATAAAATCCTTAATTACATAAATTTCATCTTTAGAAGTTTGTATTCCTGTTAGTATTAGGTCACTATTAATTGTTTTTGATTTATTAAAAATTTTATCAAGTATTAATTTTTCTTCTTGATTTGATGGTAAAACTAGAGGTTTTTCAAAATTTATGAAATCTTTTTTAATTTCAATGTGTTTAGCATCATTTACTAACCATTCATTGTAATTTTCTATAAAAGAGTATTTAAAACTTTTACTTTGATTTACAGATAAATATAGAATGCAAATATAGTTTGATTTGTTCTCAAAAATAATTTCATTCCCAAAGTTATTTAATTGATATATATTTTTACTTAATAATTTTCTTAGTTTAGAGCCAGCAACATTATTTATCCATTTATTTGGTATAACAAAGCTCAAAAGCCCATTGGTATTTAAATATTGAAGTGATTTTTCTATAAAAAAGAAATATTTATCAAATTGTTTATAACTAGCTAAATATTTATTTTTTAAATAATTATATTCTTTTTTATTTTTTTTTATATCCTCTGTTTTTACGTAAGGTGGATTGCCAATTATAATATTGAATTTTTTATTTTCAAAAATATTTTCCCAATTTAAAGGCTGTATATCTTTATGTTGGTCGGGAAAATCTGCATCAATTATAGAATTACCAAAAAATATGTTTTTATCTAAATTTGGTAATAAATTATTATCATTATTAATCGACTCATAATTTTCATCTTCTAAAATTTTTATATAGAGAGAAAATTTTGTTGTATCTATTGCCAGATAATCTTTATCAATCCCGAATAAATTTTCTAGTATTTCTATTTTTTTTTTTACAGTAATTACTGCATCATCATATAGATTGTATAATATTGAGTCATAAGCTGATAAAAGGAAACGTCCCGAACCAACTGCTGGATCTAGGACTCTTGGTATGTTGATATCTGTATTAAAATAATTTTTAAAAGTTTTTTCTGTAAGATTATCTACAATTGGATTCGGTGTTGAAACTATATCCCTATCCAAATATTCTTCTTTTTCCGATAAAATTAAGCTATTATTTTCTTTTTTTATACTTTTGGTTAAATAATCTTCATATATATCTCCGAAAAAATCAGCATAAAACACAGAAAAATTATATGGAGAGTACGGGTGATAAAGTTCATTAATTATCTTTTTTAATAAATTAAAGAAACTTTCTTTTTTTAATAAATTTACCTCGTTATCTAATTTGAATATATGAGTGTTAAATTTTTGATTATAATTTTCAAAAAGTAATATTAATTGATTATAATTCAAACATGAGTCTTTAAGCTTTGTAAATTTGGTTAATTCTCTATCTTCGCAGACTCTTATAAAAAGAAATCTATTTACAATTTTTTGACTCAAGTAATTAATTTCTTCTAAATTAATTATCTCAATTGTATCATTTATTGAATTTGCTAGTTTGAGTCTCCATTTGTCAATTTGATTTAAAAAGTTTTTGTTAATAGATGGTCTTTTATCTGTTTGAAATTTAACAAGCTTATTCCACTCAGGTGAAACAACATTTTCTCTTCCAAGAAATAGTTCAAGAGTTTCAATATTATTTATATAATTTTGGTAATTGCATTCGAACAATATTGAGTTATCAATTTCATCAGTAATTTTTGGTTCTATTCTTGTATCAAAAATTCTTATATCTTTAAAATTTGTTATTGCAGAAATAGGCAATCCAGCTGAATATCCATATTGCCTAATTTGAAATGTATCGTTTTTATTTTTGATATTAATTGAGGCTCGTTTAGCTTCTATTATAAATTTTTTGTTATTTTTAATTTTAAAAATATAATCTGGAATTTGGCTTTCCTCTTCATTAATTGAATTAAAATTTTCTCTTTTTACTTCTTTATGGTATGAATTTAATCCTTGAGAATTATCCATATCCCATCTTAATAATTTAAAAAATGGATCGATAAACTCACTTCTTGTATCACTCTCGGTATATTTTGAGTTATTTGAAGTTATTTCAGGTGAATTTTCTTTAAAATTTTGAATTAATAATTTTAACTTTTCACTATTCATCTCTGAATCGTCTCTTTTGAAGTTTGAGTAAGGCTTTATGTATAATTTTAAAGTGTTTTAAATTAATTTTTAAAGATTTAGAAATTATATTGTTCTGAATTGTTAATATTGTATTTTCATCTTTATTATTAAAAAATTCTTTATTAAGTTTATTAATATTAAATCTTAATTTTTTTGGCAAAGGAACTAATAATTTTTCAATCTCACTTGGTGTAAGCTCAAGTACGCCACCAGCGTAATGTCTTCCCTCAAGTTCTGCTGTCAAAGCTGTCAGACTATTTATAAAACAGAAAGATAATTTTTCTTCATTTATATCAAAAGATTTAATTCTATAGGCCGTATCAGTTGTGTATGCTTTTGCTTTATTAAATATTAATCTTGGGAATTTATGGCACCTTTTTAATAATGCTAATGATGTTGAGTATACAGATGGTACAGAATACCAAGGTTTTCTTATTCTACACTTGTACCTTTTTTGAAATTTTTCTTTTTCACCAATTTGTAAATATTTTTTTAATGGTAAATTAATTTTAGTATCTTTTTTTATTCTTAAAAAAAAAGAAGGATTATTTTTTTCAATATTTTTATTATGTTGTTCATTATCATAGATAATTCCCTTGCAATGATTACTTTTACCAAACATTGGGTAGGTGTACTTTTCAAGCTGATATTTATCAGCCACCTCTTTATTGATTAGAAAAAATTTGTTGGCCCCAGTGACAATACCAACATCCGCAGAAGCAATATCGTTAAAAGTTTTAATCTCTTTGTTATTTTTTAAATAGTTAAGTGTTTTTATTTCTTCTTCGTTTAGCAAATAAAGCATCCATTTGCCTTCATTACCAATTTCTTTAAAAGTTGAATATTTTAAAATTTTATAGATATTTTTTTTATCCAAGTCATCTTTATTTAATCTATTGATTGATACAAATGATTTTTCTTTATCATCTCTTTTTTTTGTAGCAAATATTACAGATGTGCCTTGTAGTGTATTTTCAAATAATAACTCATTACAATCTAAAATAATAATTTTAGACATTTTTAGTTTCAAAAAAGACCTTAATGATTTTGCATGTGGTAAATATAATATTTCATTTGGAATAATCATTCCAAGTTTTCCACCTGGTTTTAGCAAGTCTATAGATGCAATAAAAAATGGTACCCATAAATTTGTATGCATTGTAAATGATAAGTTAAATTTTTTAAAAATTTTTTTTGAATTTAACTGAGAATGATCATCTAAATATTGATATCTAACAAATGGAGGATTTCCTATTATTCCATCATATTTACGATTATCATTACTTAAATACCATTCTAAAAAGTCTTCATTAACTAAATTATGCTTAAATTTATTTGTATTTTTATACTTTTTAAATTCATCTTTATTAATTTCAATTCCAGTTAATATAATATTTTTTTTCCCCCTAAGTGCACTTCGCAGAAAATTACCATCTCCAAAACTTGGTTCTAAAATTTCTTTGCATTTATTATCAATGACAAATGAAGATATAAAATCACATAGATTTTGGGGAGTGTAATATCCTCCTCTTAATTTTTGATCACTTTCGTACTTTTTGAAATTCATTGCACTCCATAATATAATAAAATTTAATTTTTTGATTATTTTATATTAGGTCTTCATTATAGAGCGTAAATAAACCATTTTGATTTATCTCTTTTGTGTCGAGTGTGTGTCGAGTTTTAAAGGTGTTTTAAGTGAAACTTTATGCGGTTGATTTTTTATGAATTTTAAATTGTCCGCATAACTACTGTGAACCAAGGTGAACCAAGGTGAACCGCTGACACAGTAAATAATCACCAGCTTCCTGTATGATTTTCCATAGCTGGCGCGACTTTTCTTCATTCATACTCACTCAAATTCTGCTTTATCTCTTTTGTTTCGAGTATGTTTCGAGTTATCCCACATAATCCTATAACCCAGAACCAAGATCCCTAAAAGCTTTTTCATTGTAAATTTTTAAATTTTTCATCTTTTTTAGGTTTTCTAAATACAATGCTATCATAGTAAACTGTTTGATCCTGCAAACTCTCCCAATCAGAATTCCAATAATCAATGGTTCTATGCCTGTATATTCCAAGTTTTAAATAGCCTCTATCACATGTGTCAGCTAAGGTTTTTATATTTTTAAGATCAGCAATTATTTTATTATTTTTATAAATTCTAAAACGCCCAGTATCATCTAATTTATATAAAACATGAAGTTTGATATATGTCCACTTCCCTTTTAAATCTTCAATTTTTCCAATTATAACTAGATCTGATGAAGTAGCCGCTTTACTTGCCCAGGTGTACTGATGTTCTCCTTTATATTTTGTATCTTGCATCCAAAAATGACAGCAACTATGACAACCTTTTTTTGAATACTTTATTGTGTGCATTTGCCCAAGTACACAAACTGCACCTTTTTCCATACTTTTATAATTTTCATCAAAATAAATTGCATATTCGTAAATATGTTCTTTATTCTTTAAATTCATATCATCAAATTTTAATTCTTGTCTGCTTCTATTTCCTTTGCCATCACATTCTAAATCTTTGGATGTTCCATCTCCACAGCCAGCATCTTCTCGATTTACAGTAAATTGAATACTTGTATCTCCCTCATAAACAGGAAATCCATCTGACTTTTTAACCTGCTTTATTCTATTAACTTTTTTATTATGCATTGAAAGTCTTATTTTTTTAAAACCTTTTATATCTTTAGATTTAAATTTATTGCTTTCCGCTATAGCATTTGAATTAAAACATAATAAACCCAGAACCAAGATCCCTAAAAGTTTTTTCATATTAAAAAAACCCCATAAGAAATTTCACTATGTAAATCAATGCACCTAATAAAAAAAGTGTTATAAATATTTTTTTTATACTTTTAGCTTCTTTTTTTTGGTAGTTCTTAAGAATTTCTAGGTCGCGCTCGGCCTTTTTATCTTCTTCTTCCATTTTGTAAATCTATCGTTTCTTCTTTTTTTCTCTTTTTATTTTCCTTTTTTCTAACAAAGAAAGTTTGGATTTTTTCATTGTGCTAGAATCTTTACGTGATTTTCCGCTGTATCTTTGTGACATAATATTTTTCCTTTCTTCTATACGGTATCATTTTTTATAATATTTTTTTCATAATCAACCCAGAACCAAGATCCCTAAAAGTTTTTTCATTTTAATTCGTATACATCCCAATTTGTTTTTTCTGAAACTTTATCATATAAAGATTTGGCTCTAACATTATCATTTCGTGTTATCCATCTCACTAAATTCCAACCTTTAGACTTTGATATTTCTTTCATTTTACTGATTAATTTTTCACCAATCTTTTGACCTCTGTGTTTTGGGTCTACAAATAAATCGTCGAGAAAACCAATGTCTTGTCCTCTTAATGGACTTGGCATTCTTCTATAATGAGTAAGACCAACTATATTTCCATCAACTTCATAAACAAGACCTTCAACTTCATGATTTTTATCATGCAACCAATTCCATACCATTTGAAGAATTTTGTCATTCATTTCTACTTTATAAAAATCTGCATAGCCTCTATAAAGTTTTTCCCATTGCTCTTTATCTTTTGATTGAATTTCCCTAATCATCTAAACCCAGAACCAAGATCCCTAAAAGTTTTTTCATATAATAATTCTATACCTAACGATTTTTTGGCAACGTACGTTCTCGTTCGGCTGCTTTTTTCTCGTCTTTCACTCTTTTATTTTTTCTTAGCTTAATCTTTTGTAGTTTTTTATTTAACATTTTGATTTGTCGTATTTTCTTTTTTTTTGATAATTTTTTCATATTTTTCTTTCTTTCATATGGTACCATTTTTTTATATATTTCGCCTCAAGTTTCAGGGTGCTTGGTTAATGCCATAGGACAACAGAACGCTCCTTCCTACTTCTCCATTTTCCATAAAGAACCGTTATCACTTAGAAAAAATAATTTACCAGTATAAGGTTGAACTTGAATATCTCTAATTCTTCCAATTTTGTTTTTAAAAATAATATCCTCTTTGACTTCCTTTACGTCCTTAAAAATTAATTTTCTCAAGGACCGGTCTTTTAAAGATGTAACTAGAGCTTGCTCATTCCACTCTTTAAATTCTTCACCTTCATAGATTGTAATGGCACTTGTTGCAATTGAAGGAACCCAATACTGAATTGCTTTGGTAAAGCCAGGTTTCCACTTTGGACCTATTTCGGTGCCTGAATAATTTTTTCCACCCCAGCCTAAAATAGGCCATCCATAATTTTCACCGAATTTTGCCTCCCCAAACCAGTCTCCGCCTTTAGCGCCATGATTGCTCATATAAATTTTATGGTCAAATGGAGATAAAGTTAAACCTTGCGGATTTCTTATACCAATTTGATATATCTCAGGTAACCAATTGTCCTTACCTTTAAATTTTGGATTATCCTTTGGAATACTTCCGTTCAAATAAATTCTAATAATGCTTCCAGGATGTTTTGTTGGATCTTGAGCAATCGCACCTTGCATTCTTTCTCCAACGGAGGCAAATAAATAGTTGTCTTTAATGGCAAGTCTTGATCCAAAATGATATCTGGATTCTATTGGAGGTTCTGCTCGAAATATATTTTTAAAATATATTTTATTCTTATTGAATCTTCCTTTAGCAATTGATGTGCTTGATTCAAAATCTTTTCTTTTTTCATTATAAGAAACAAATACATTTTTATCATAATACAAGATATCTAATAAACCGCCCTGTCCATATTCTAGAACTTTTAGGTTATGTTTTATATTTTTTAATTCTTGCTTTTCAATATTGATATAAATTATATTCCCTGATTTTTCTGTTATTAAGGCTTCATTTTGATTAATAAAAGATAAGCTCCACGGTGACTTAAGATTTTCCGTAATTTTAGTTAATTTAAAATCCTCTGCTTTAACCTCCGGGCTATTCGAAGCAAAAATAAACAACAAACCCAGAACCAAGATCCCTAAAAGCTTTTTCATAATCAAATGCTATCAAAAGGCGTAGAAATTGACCATTTGATTTATCTCTTTTGTTTCGAGTTTGTTTCGAGTTTCAGAGGTATTTTTAGTGAATCTTTATGCGATTAATTTTTTATGAATTGTAAATTGTCCGCGTAACTAGTGTGAACCAAGGTGAGTAAAGGTCAACCAAGGTGAACCGCTGACACAGTAAATAATCACCAGCTTCCTGTATGATTTTCCAGAGTTTACCTGCGTTTTCTTTGTTCATTTTTTTTTATCAACGTTTGATAAATTAACACCAGTATCTGGATCAAGCTCCATACCCAATGGAGTAATATTTTTAGGTAATGGTGTAAATGTTGACTCAGGATTATCTTCAGTTTTTCTTTTAGTAATCCTATAAAGAGCAAATAAAGCAATAATAATATGAAAAATAAGTAGAAAAATAAAGAAACTATTGGGTCCATATTCGTTCATAAAAACAGAACAAATTATTGGTCCACCCATTGCTCCCATTCCAAAAACAAAGTTTAAACCACCTCCAGCGGCTACGAATTTTTCTTTTGGAACAAAATCATTTGTGTGTGCAATATTAAGTGGGAACAAAGAAAGTGATGCACCAGCGTAGACTGTTACAAAAATAAAAAACATTAATTTGTCAGCACCAGGATCTACAACAACATTTATATATTGCATTGTTGGAAATGAAGTAAATGTATGTCCTGATGCAAAAATTGATAAAACACAAAAAACGGCACTAACTGTAGTACATAAAACTATAATGACTCTTCGATCAAATTGATCAGAAAGATAACCTATGGGCCATTGGAATAAAGCTCCCGCAATTGTAATCAAAAATAATAATAACGAAATTTCAAAAATACTAAAGTTCACTGTGGCAGCGTAAACGGCAGCCAATGTAAACAATGCCGAATGAATTATACCTGTGCAAAAAGAACTAACACAGCCTAGGGGTGAAATTTTATAAAGTTCTTTCAATTTCAAAGTACCTATTTTTTTGAATTTAGGAGCTTTACGTTTTGTAAGCAGGATTGGCACCAACGCAATTGATAATAAAATTGAAACTAAAATAAAAGGTTTATAGTTTTCTGGACTATCAAAATTTAATAAAAGCATTCCCACTGCCAAACCTAAAAAAGTTATGATCATGTAGACAGATAATAGTTTGCCTCGTGTTCTATTGTTTGCTCGATCATTGAGCCAACTTTCAGCAACAACAAAACAACTTACCACGGACATTCCTGTTATAAATCTTGCAAAAGTCCATACAACAGGATTTACATAAGCAGCGACAATTAAAATACTTAGAGATGCCATGGATGCAAAAGCTGCAAAGACTCTAATATGACCGACTCTTGAAACCAGTTTTGGAGCTATATTGGAACCAAAAAAATATCCCACGTAATATCCTGACATCATTATACCTGTAGCTATAAAATTAAAATTTTCGATTACTGACCTAATTCCCATTAAGTTTCCTTGTAGGCCATGGGCAATCATCATGATTCCGATTCCGATAAATAGTGCCCAGGAATTTTTCATCATTTTGATCATGGTCAGGAGTAAATATTCTTTTTTAGGAGAATTGCAATGAGGTATCGAAAAATATTATGTTTTTTTTAAGGCTAAAAAAGAGTGAACTGCAATTGTAGAAATGATTACCAACCCCCCCACAATCGTCTCTATGCTAGGCTGTTCATGAATCACTAGCCAAACCCATATAGGGCCTAAAATAGTCTCAAGCAAAAAGAAAAGATTAACTTCAGGTGCAGTAATATATCTTGGAGCCAAGGTTATAAGAACAAAAGGTATTGCTACACAAAAAATGCCCATAGTTGGAATAATAATTAGATCTTTTCCTGTTAAGTTAAATTTATCCACAAAAATTAGTGCTATTAATGCAACTAATAATTTACCCATCATGGCAGAGGGAACTAAGTTTATTTGTTTTACAGATCTTATTATTACAGTTCCGGCAGCCAAACCCATTGCGCAAATAAATCCAAAAAAATTTCCTTTAAAATCACCTTTTTCAACGGAATCAAAAAAAATATAAATAACAGCCAGCGTTGTGACTGTAATAGCTATCCATGTTTTTTTATCAGGATTTTCTTTTAAAAAAATAAAACTTATGACCGCAGAAAGCATAGGAGCTAAGCAGAGCATAATTAAGGTGTTTGCAACATTGGTATTTTCAATTGAAATAACAAAAAGGATGTTTGTTATGGCGAAAGTAAAAACATAGGCAACACCGTGCCATCCGTTATTTATGAGGGCAGAAATGAATTGGCCTTTTTGAATAATTAATAGGCCAATAAAAACTGCAAAAAAGGGGATAATTCCTCTGTAAAAAATGAGACCCCAAGATTCAATACTTGATAAGCGAATAAGTAGACTGTCTGGTGTAATAAACATTATAGCAATAAAAGCTAACAATGTTCCCTTTTTTTGATCAGTTAGCTGCTTATTTATTTTCAACATAGTTCCAAAAATCCTTAGACAAATCCTTACCACAAAGGTCTTTATATGTTTTTAATCCAGTTGGTGAAGTAATATTTATATCTCCAATTAGCTTTCCTCCAATAAAATCAACTCCGGCAAAAATGATTTTATTTTTAATTAATTTTTTCGCGATTAAACTAGAAATTTTTTTTTCACTTTTATTTAGATTAATCATTTTAGCTTTTGCTCCTTTACTGATATTGCTTAAAATAGAACCTTTTTTTGGAACCCGAGATATTGCGCCTTTAATTTTTCCTCCAATTATAAAAACTCTTCTATCTCCTTTTATTATTCCGGGGAGAAACTTTTGTATCATAATGTGTTTATTCTTTTTTATAAAATTTTGGATTAATTTTTTATTAAAGTGATTTTTAATTAATAGTATATTATTTCCGCCATATTCATGAATTGGTTTGATAACAATTTTTTTGAACCTTTTAAAAAATTTAAAGATAACTTCTATATCTTGGGTAAAAATTGTAGGAGGCATAAATTCAATAAAATTAGTTGAATATAGTTTTTCAGAAATATCTCTAACAGATTTTGGATTATTAATTATTTTTACTTTTTTTGATATTTTTTCTAACAAATAAGTAGCAGTGATGTAATCCATATTAAAAGGGGGATCTTGCCTCATTAAAATTACTTTTGCTTCTGAAAGATTTAAATTGGTTTTTCTTTTTATTTTATAAAACTTTTTACTATTCTCTCTGAATGAAATTTCATCACATTTCGCGGTTACTTTGTTTTTAACGTAGCTTAGGTTTTTCGTTTTATAGTAATATATTTGATAATTTCTTCTTTGAGCTTCAAGAGCAAATAAAATTGTCGTATCAGTTTTTGGATTCAGTTTATTTAAATTATCACCCTGAATAGCCAAGATTTTAATTTTCATACAAGTAATTTAGATCCTTGTCTTCTTTAAATTTACCTAACATTAATTCAGCATTTGTTTGATTTGAATTTAAAATCTGGTTTAAATAATTTAGGTAGATAGTTTCATTTTTTTGACTTTTGTTTAATTGATTTCTTTTTTCCAGACCTTTTTTTGATAAGTCCAGAAATATTTTACTCCACTCTCCAATATTCTTTCCTTCAAGTTCAGTTTTTAATCCTTTCTTTGGTGCATCAGCGTAAGCATTTAGCAAATTTTTTTTACCCCATTTTGATATGATTTCAAGCGACTCATCAAGATTGCTGTACAAGAGACCAACATAGAAAGCAGGAGCATTACATAAACAATCCCAATCACAAGTATCAACCGATCTAATCTCGATATATTGTTTGAGTCTATTTTCAGTAAAAATTGTACTTAAATGAATTGATAAATCATTCTCATCAGGCAATTCATTATTTATTTCATCCAGTTTTCCATTCATAAAGTCTTCAAAATTTTTACTAACTACTCCTATATAATTATTTTTCTTTTGAATAAATAAAATGGGAAATTTCATTACAAATTTTGCATATTGCTCAAAATCCATATTATCTAAGAATTCAACAGGCAAACCTCCTCTTGCAGTTTTTTGCCAAACTTTTGATCTGTAAGAATAATAATTGCTATTTTTTTTTTCAACAATCGGTGAATTCGCGAATAATGCTATAGACAGCGGTACTAAGTAGGAACAAAGTTTAAATTTTTTTGTGAAATCTTCTTCTGAATAATAATCAAGATTAATTTGAGTTCCACAAGTTCTATACATCATATCTAAACTCAATTTTCCTTTTTTTGGCATTTCTTTTGTCATTATTTCATATCTTTTTTTGGGATTATCTGGAATTTCTTTTAATTTTGAAATTGGATCAAAACCAAGAGATATAATTTTTAGATTTAACTCAGATTTTATTTGTTTTAAATCAAGAATATAATCGTGCGCTTCCTTACAAATGTCATGAATATTATTTAATCGTGCACCCGATAATTCAATTTGATTTCCAGGCTCAAGTGTAATTTGACAATCTTTTTTTTTTAACGCAATTATATTATTTTCTTCAAAAATTGGACGCCAACCAAAATTTTTAAGTGAATCAAATATTTTATTTATAGTTTGATAATCCGCTCTTTTTCTTGACTTATTAAAGATAAATTTTTCATGCTCAACTCCGATTTTAAAATTGTCTTTATTTTTAATTCCCTTTTGAAAGTATTGAATGATATCTTCATTAGTAGTTATCATTTAGTTGATTGAATTTTTTTTGCTATATTCATTAAATTCTTCAATATTGTGGATTGGTAGAGAACAGGTTTGATTTTTACATATAAGAAGATAATTTTTTTCACTTTTTCTATAAATAATTGTTGCAAAATTTAGATAATTTTTTTTTACAATTTTATGTAAGTCATCAATTTTTTTAAAATCACCAAAAAAAGTAAAACTAATTTTCTCATCTGATATATCCAGATATTTTAAATAACTAAACATTTGCATAGAATTTATATTGATGTGTGAATGAAAAGATTCTTTTAATGTCTTACATTTTGATTGCCATTCTTGTTTTTCCAAAATCAATTCTAGTTTTTGGCTTATAAATAAATATACACTATTGCCATTTGGGATATTGCCATCGTTAATATCCACAGGGTTCACAAATAAATCATTTTTATTAATAGGATTTTTTTGTAATAAATTATTTTTTTTATCAAAAAATAATTCCCAAGTTTCTAACATTAGTTTTTCACATGCTAATAAATATTTATCTTCTCCAGTTACTTCATAAAAAGTTATCAACATTAAACAATAGTACACATGATCTTCAAGAAATACTGTCACTTTGTTTTCACTTTGGTAACAATGAAAAATTTTTTTCTCAAATTTCTTATTTATGATTTCATAAAATTTTTGACTCTTTTTAAATAATTCAGGCTCTTCTAATACTTCAGAAGCATAAATTAATACATTGATCCAAAAAACATTCAAATCCGTTTGAGATTTATCATCGAAGAAAGGTTTATTTCTTTTCTCTCTTTCCTTTAATAGTTTTTCTTTAATTATATCAATTTTTTTTCTATCTTTTTCGTTAGAAAATAAACTAGGTTTTTCAATTAAAATATTATTATTTTCAAAATTTCCTTCTTTTGAAATTTCAAAATTTTGTGCAAAAAAAATCAAAATCTTCTGCAAGTATTTTTTTTAAATCTTCGTACCTCCAGACATAGTATTTTCCTTCTACACCATCACTATCAGCATCATAAGCGGAACCCAATAAATTCTCACTATTAATAAATTTTGAATGAATAAAATTTATTGTTTGAATTAATTTTTCTTTAAAATAATTTTCTTTATTGTTTTGATAAAATTTTGTGAGCAAGTCTATAAAAAGAACATTGTCATATAACATTTTTTCAAAGTGAGGAACCATCCATTGATCGTCTACCGAGTATCTTGCAATTCCTCCTTCCAAATGATCATAAAGTCCTCTCGAGCATATATTCATTAATAATTTTTCCACAACTTGATGAAATTCTTTTTTTTGAGTTTTTTTGTAATAGTAAAACAAACAATCAAAGATATAAAATTGTGGAAATTTAGGATTTCCTTTAAAACCTCCAAAATCAGAATCTAAATAAGTTAAAACTTTTTCTACATAAGGTAATAGGCTTTGATTTATAACTGACGATTTTTTATTTAATTCATCAAAAACTTTTCTTATTTGTGTTGCTTGGTCAATTATTTTTTCTCTGTTTTTATTGTAAACATCGGAGACATTATTAAGCACACTTACAAAGTTTGGACGTCCATGCATTTCTTGAGGAGGAAAATAGGTTCCACCAGAAAAAGGGACGCCATTTTCATCAAGAAACATTGATAGAGGCCATCCACCAGGAGTGCCAGTTAAAAGTGCCAAACTTTTTTGAAACACAAAATCAAGATCTGGCCTCTCTTCTCGGTCAACTTTTATATTAATAAATTTTTCATTCATGACTTTTGCTGTTTCGGTATTTTCAAAACTTTCATGAGCCATTACATGACACCAGTGGCAACTAGCGTAACCAACACTGAGGAAAATAGGTTTTTTTAATTCCTTAGCCTTTTTTAATGAGCTTTCTCCCCAGGGATACCAATGAACAGGGTTATTTTCGTGCTGTTTAAGATAAGGACTTTTTTCATATTTTAGTAAGTTTTCCAAATAAAACTCCTTAAATAAATCAAGATTGTATTTGACAATATATATAGCATTAGTTAGAATTTTACCTAGCGCCGAGTTGAATCAAATTGCGGGCGCTTTAAAAATTCCTGCTAAAGCGATTTATAACCACCGCTTCAGCAGGTGGTTTTTTTTTGGAAGTCATTATTTTTCATCAAAAGACCGGGTAATTTAACCAAATTGTGCACCTGACATGTGTCGAAGCACTAAAAAGGAGAAAATGGGCAATATGAAAATTCGAGTAAATAGTTGCTCTTATAGTATTAAGCTTATACTTCCTCTCTATGACGAGAGCTGTTTACAGGATTTCCAATTGTTCATTACTCTCCTTGGAAGTAACAGGAAAATTAAAATATGAATAACCAAAAAGAAAAAAAAAGAAGCTTAATGGAACGATTAAATTCTGGTCCCGTGATTTGTGCTGAGGGATTTCTTTTTGAAATTGAAAAAAGAGGATATATGGCATCCGGAGAATTTGTTCCGATGGTTTCACTAGATCATCCAGAAGCTCTAGAAAATTTGCACAGAGATTTTCAACATGCAGGCTCTGATATAGTTCAAGCTTTTACTTATAATGGGCACAGAGAAAAGATGCGTGTTATTGGTAAAGAAGAACTATTAGAGCCATTAAATAGATCAGCTTTAAAAATCGCGAAAAAAGTTGCTCTCGATACACCAAAAGGAATCGAGCCCAACTTAATGGCTGGTAACATTTCTAATTCAAATATTTGGAATGATAAAGATACTAGCCAAAACAAAGAAGTTGAAAAAATGTTTTCAGAAATGGTCGGATGGGCTGTTGATGAAGGTGCAGATATATTAATTGGTGAAACTTTTTACTATGCAAAGGAAGCCTATGCAGCTTTGAATGTAATGAAACAATCAAAACTTCCCAGCGTTATTACAATTGCTCCTATGGGTGAAAACATTATGAGAGATGGTGTCTCTATTTTAGACACTTGCAAAGAATTAGAACAAAGAGGAGGAGATGTGGTGGGAATGAATTGTTTTAGAGGCCCAGCTACTATGATGCCTTACCTTAAAGAAATTAGAAAAGCATTAAAATGTCACGTAGCTGCTTTGCCTATTAATTATCGTACAACAAAAGAACATCCTACTTTTTTTAATCTACCAGATAATAATGGATGTAGCTGTCACACACCTCACAAAACACCATTTCCTACAGCCCTGGATCCTATACAATGCAATAGATATGAAATTGGTAAATTTGCAAAGGAAGCGTTTGATCTTGGTATAAATTATTTAGGTGTTTGCTGTGGAGCAAATCCAATGTTAATTAGAGAGGTTGCAGAAGCGGTTGGATTAAAAGTTCCAGCTAGTAAATATAAAGAAAAAATGTCTAGTCATTTCTTGTTTGGAACTCATGAAAGAATTCCTAAACATCAAAAAGATTACACAGATAAAGCTTAATTCTATTTAATTTATTTAAAAACACAAAAAAATTTATTGATCATAATTAAATGAAAAATGTATTAAATAATTTTGTTGATGGTATAGGAAATACACCTCTCATTAAATTAAATGGACCTTCGGAATTAACCGGTTGTAATATATATGGAAAAGCCGAATTTTTAAACCCGGGCGGTTCAGTTAAAGATAGAGCGGCCTGGGCCTTAATTAAAGATGCAGAGGAGAAAAAATTAATTTCTAAAGGAGGAACTATTGTTGAAGGAACTGCAGGAAATACTGGGATTGGTTTATGTTTGATTGGAAATTCCAGAGGTTACAAAAGCATTATTGTAATGCCCGAAACTCAAACTCAAGAAAAAAAAGATATTCTTAAATCTATTGGTGCTGACTTACGTTTAGTTCCGGCAAAACCTTATAAGGATCCAAATAATTACGTGAAATATTCAGGCAAACTTGCAGAGGATTTAAAAAAGAAACACACTCAAGGTGTATTTTGGGCAAATCAATTCGACAATATAGCTAATCATAAGGGCCATTACGAAACAACTGGCCCAGAAATTTGGGATCAAACAGAAGGTAAAGTTGATGCATTTATTTGTGCCTCGGGAACGGGAGGAACTATCGCTGGAGTAGGTAAAGCTCTTAAGGAAAAAAATAAGAATATTAAAATTGTCCTATCGGATCCAAAAGGATCTGCTCTTCATAATCACATCAAGCATGGTGAATTAAAAATAGAAGGAAAGTCAATTACTGAAGGTATAGGGTCTAGTCGTATAACTAAAAATTTTGAACAAGCTCCAATTGATGATGCATATTCCATCAATGATCATGATGCCTTAACAGTTTTGTTTGAATTATTGGAAAAAGAAGGTTTAAGTTTAGGTACAAGCACGGGTATCAATGTTGCTGGTGCTATAAAATTAGCTAAGGATTTAGGTCCCAATCATACCATTGTAACAATTCTGTGCGATAAATCTGATATATATCGCAGTAAACTGTTCAACAAAAAATTTTTAACGGAAAAAGGACTTCCTTGTCCAAAGTGGCTATAAGCATGGTAAACCGTTTTTTTTCCAACCTATACCTTCTTGACTACCCATAAAACCATCAGAAATATTTATTGATTTATAATTTTCTCTAGTTAATAATTCTGCAGTAATTTGAGATCTTTCGCCTGACGCACAAATAATCAATACTTCTTTGTCTTGACTAATATCTAAATTTTTAAATTCTTGTATAAAGTCGAAGAAAGCATCTCTTCGTATTTCCAAAAAATAAGTTTTTAATCCTATTTTATCTCCATCTGGTTTGCCGACATTGTTCAATTCTCCCTGAGTCCTAACATCTAGTAATACACTCTTAGGATTATTTTTTACATAATCATTTATTTCTTTACAGGTTATTTGTTTAATCATAAATTTTTACCTTAACAAGTAGGAATATCATCTTCATCGATGATTCCATAGGGTTTGAATGAAGTATCTTTAATTTCAGGTTTGGTCCTAATGT
Source organism: alpha proteobacterium SCGC AAA288-N07 (assembly GCA_000513055.1). Taxonomy (GTDB): domain Bacteria; phylum Pseudomonadota; class Alphaproteobacteria; order Pelagibacterales; family Pelagibacteraceae; genus AAA240-E13. The sequence continues at coordinate 21,567 of AZYB01000006.1, read as the reverse complement.
TTTTTGCAGGAACTCCAACCATGATAGCATGCTCAGGTACATCGTGTGTGACCACTGCATTTGCACCAATTTTAGCAAATTCTTCAACTATGATTGGTCCTAAAACTTGTGCTCCAGATCCCACCACAACATTATTTTTCAAAGTTGGATGACGCTTGATTCCTCTTTGTCCGTCTGAATTAATGCTAGGTGATATTCCTCCTAGAGTAACAGAGTGGTAAAGTGTTACATTATCTTCAATTTCGGAAGTTTCTCCAATTACCACACCCATTCCATGATCAATAAAAAAGTTTTTTCCGATCTTTGCAGCTGGGTGTATTTCTATTCCAGTTAAAAATCTTGAAAATTGGGAAACGATTCTTGCAACTAAAGCAAATCTAGCTTTAGAAAAAAAGTTTGCTATTCGATGAAAAAAAATTGCTTTAACCCCAGGATAAGTCAGGATAATACTTAGACTAGATTTAGCCGCGGGATCCCGATCCTTAATAGATTTTATATATTCATTCATTATTTTTAATTTAAAGGAAAATATTGTTAAAACAATGAAGTTTAAATATTAATTTTATATAGAATAATCTATACTTTAGTTTATTAAATTTATGAATATCATAAACTTTACACCCCAGTCAGCTTTTACAGGAGGCATAATAATTGGTTTGGCGGTTATATTATTTTTTGTTGGTAATGGCCGATTAGCGGGCGTTAGCGGCATTGTAAATAATGCTTTTGTTTCAAAACAAAATAGAACTGATAACTTTTTATTTATTGTTGGGTTAGTTTTGGGCCCCATTTTTTATGCATTTTTTACAAAAAATAATATTCCTTTTTTAATAACCTCGTCGCTACCAATCATTGTTATTGCTGGCTTTTTAGTTGGCATAGGAACAAAAGTTGGAAGAGGTTGTACAAGTGGTCATGGCATTTGTGGTATTAGTCTTTTGTCGATAAGATCTATTACGGCAACAATCATTTTTATGATTACAGCAATTATAACAGTTAAGTTGATTGGATAAAAAACAACAATGTCTAAAATAATTTCTTTAGTCAGTGGAATAATTTTTGGTGTTGGTTTGTCCGTTTCTAATATGATCAATCCAGAAAAGGTTCTAGGATTTCTAGATTTATTTGGTCAATGGGATCCTTCCTTAATTTTTGTGATGATGGGCGCAATTATTGTAAGTGCTCCGGTATTTTTTTTATTTAGAAATAAAAGCAAACCTTTATTTGCTGACAATTTTGCTATTCCAGCTCTAAAATCTATTGATAAAAATTTAATTATAGGTTCTGGTATGTTTGGTGTTGGATGGGGGATGGTTGGATTTTGTCCGGGGCCAGCAATATCATCTCTAGCATTATTAAATACTTATTCAGTGTTTTTTGTATTATCTATGTTAGGAGGGTTTATGTTAACTAAATTGGTGAATAAAATAATTATTACAACTCAAAAAAGTATTTAAATAATAATGTGTCCCATCTGTTGGATAAGTGGTTTCATAGCAATTCTTTTCGGAGGATCTTTTATAGCAACAGTTAATCATCCAATTTCTTGGGCTTTAGGGTTAGCGTTAATTGCTTATTCAATTTATAAATTTTATGAAGCTAAAAAGCGTGGAAAAAAAATGACTGTTGAAACAAAAAAAAGAAATAAAAGAATTGTATTCAGATTTGTTCAAGGTGTTGTAGTTGGTTCAATAGTGACAATAATTATTTTCTATAGCTTAAACCACAAAGAACACGAGAGAATGCACCAATTATTAAAAAAACATGGAATTGAAGAGCACAGTCATTAAAGCAAAATTTTATTGCGTATATGGAGTTCTACTAAATATTTTTCTAACATAAGGTTCAAAATCTTTTAAAGATAGGGATTTGTAATTAGGATCAAATGATAATTGATCCCATTTTTCACAAAATTCTGCAGTAGCAGAGTAATATTTATGACCCTTATATTTATCTCTTTCATTTTTATTGAAACTTAAGTGGTGCGCATAATAGTACATTTGAAATACTCCATGTTTTTCAACAATCCATGAAGTTTTTTCACTTACATAGGGTTTCAAAATAGCGGATGCGAACTCAGCATGATTGTTAGGGGCAAGTTCATCCCCTATATCATGCAATAAGGCAGCAACGATCATTTCATTAGAAGCATTTTCTTTCAAAGCTCTAGTTGCCGTTTGTAAAGAATGTTCAAGTCTATTAATTTGATAACCAACAAGACCCGAAGTTAATCCTTGCATTGTTTTAAGAATACGATCAGCAGTACCATCGATAAATCTTTTTTCTAATTTGTTTAAGAGAAGGTAGTCTTCCTTCGAACCTTTTTTCATTTCTGTAAATTTAACTTTCCTCATAACAATTATTTATTTTCTTCTAATTTAGAATTAAATTTTCTCAATTTTGTCCTTTGTGTCAATATAATTTTCTTTGTTAGGAAGTACTTCAATTAAAAAATTACTGCCATTGTTTACATATGAAAAGATAAATGATTCCTCTACTTTTATTGGCCATTTTTCGTAGGGATAGAACCAATTAACTAGTGAAAATAATATAACACTGACAATATAACCCTTTAAAAAACCAAATAAAAAACCAAAGAAAGAATCTAATCCACCTAAACCAGAATATTTTATAACTTTACTAATACCTCTGCTAACCAATAGGATAATAAAAATAGCCAACAAAAATATAACAATTCCTAATCCAATATCAATCGCATAGTCAGATTTGATATAATTGTCTGCCCAAGGTTTTAATTTTGGAATGAAAATTATTGTTATAATGATAGCCAAAATCCATTTTGAGGTTGAAAGCAGACTTAAGGTAAAGCCTTTTTTCGAACATTGTATTACAGTTAATAAAGTTATTACCGCATACGTCACATCAAAAAATGTAAGAAAATTAAAAATAGTATCGATTATTTCTGACATCTACTTTGATTTTATAAAAATTATAAATAATTAATTTGCTTTACCAAAAGGTTGTATTATTAAAATTAATTTTGGTAAAAGCGTTAAAACTGATATTAAAGCTAACAACATAGCTATTCCAGTAAAAACACCAAAATAAATGGTAGGTATAAAATTTGATAAAAACAAAATAGAAAAACCAAAAATGATTGTAATTGAGGTGTTTAAAATTGCAACACCAACAGTTGAATGACATTTGTCAATTGTTTGATTGTAATTTTTGTTTTTTTGAAATTCTTCTCTGAACCTATAAATATAGTGTATGCTATTATCTACAGCTATTCCTATAGTTATTGCAGCTATGGTAATTGTCATCATGTCTAGTGGAATTCCCAATAAACCAATAATTCCTAATATAAAAAATGCAGCAATAAAATTTGGCACTACACCAATAAATGATAACGTTAGATTTCTAAATAGCACCAAGAACATTGTAAATATTCCCGCCATTACAAACCCCAATGTTAAAATTTGAGATTTAAATAAACTTTGTAATAAATTGTTGAATAAAATTAGCACACCAGCTAATTTAAATTCTTCTTTTTTTAAACCAAGCTTGTTTTCTAAGTCACTGTTAATTTTTTTGATTAATTCGTTTCTTCTTAGATTTTCTTTTGAGTCTTTAATTCTTAAATTAATTCTAGCTTCATTGTCTTCTATAGAAATATAGGGATCAATGATTTCTGTTTTTATTGAATCAGGTAGTTTTGTGTATAATATTCCGAGTTCTAAAGTTTGTAATTTTTTACCATCATTTAGATGTTCACCTACTTTAACTATAGAAGAAAAGGACAAAACTTTTCCTACTTCTTCTAAATTATCTAAATAATTATGAACAATATTAATTTTATCAATTTTATCTCTTGTAAACCAATATTTTTGATTATTTTTGTCTTCTTCATCATCCCAACTGTCAAAATCATCATTGTCTAAACTTGTTTTTTGTTCTTTTTTTGGAAATTTGATTATGATATCCAAAGGAGTTGTTCCTCCAAGTTTATCATCAATCAATTTCATACCTTTATATATTTCTGTTTTTTTATCAAAGTAGTTTATAAAACTGTTTTCAACTTCTAACCTACTAATTCCTAATGCGCTCAAAATAATTACTATAAAAGTTGTTCCAAAAATTAATTTGGTATTTTTTTGAGAAATTTTGCTTAAAGCGCTAGTAATTTTTGAATTACTCTCATCTTTTATAATTAGAGTCTTATTTGTTATAATATTTAAAGTCGCTGGCAACAGTGTAAATGTGATAGTGAAAGAAGTAATTAGACCAAGTGTCATCATCCACCCAAAGTCTATGATTGGTTTGATATCACTGAAAATCAAAGATAAAAAAGCACAAATAGTAGTTAAAACTGTATATAGAATTGGCCAAAACATTTTTTGCGTTGTTTGCAATATAGTTTCGCTATTACTTAACTCAGGAAAGTCTCTTCTTAATTGTAGATACCTTACGCTCATGTGTATATTCATAGCCATAGTTAGGATAAGCATAAGCGCAATAAAATTTGAAGAAATTACGGTTACTTTCCATCCAAGCAACCCAAGAAGTCCCATCATTATTAATACAGAAAAAAAACAACTATTTAATGGAATTATTATCCATAAAATTTTTCTAAAAATAAACCAGAGTGTAGCAACAATAAATAAAAATACTCCGGCTCCAAAAACCATTATGTCATTTTTTATAAAAGTTATCATATCATCAGCAATCATAGGGATACCACCCAAATGTATTTTCGCAAAACTTTGATGTTTTTTAATAATATTTCTAATTTCTAAAATATTTTCATGATTTTGTTTTTTTATAGAATCTTTATAAATTTCGAAATCATTTAAAAACTTAGAATAATTTTTTTTCTCTTCTGGATTGAGATTTTTTGTTATAAATTTACTATAAAAAGAATCTTTTTTTTCAATGAATTCTCTTAATTTACTATCAGTTTTTAAATTAACAATTATTCCAGTTGTTTTGCCATCTTTACTTATAATAAATTCCCTGAATACTGGACTATTAATTATTTCATTGATTCCTCTTTTTTTATCTACTCCGTCATCTTTAAGTGTTTTATAATTTTTTAGTCTCTCAGCCAAAGGTTCATCTGAACTACTTAAAAGAGGTATATCAAGTATAGTGATAACGTTATGCACCCAGTTTAAATTTTGAATATCTTGTTTTAGTTTTATTAAATTTTGAATTGAGTCATCACTTATAATTTTTTTTTTAGGCGTGTAAGTTAATACTAAGAAATCCTTAGAACCATATCTCTTTTTTACTTCTCTGAGATAATTTAAGTCGGGATCATTCTCTAATAAAAGAGTGTCCGAGGATGCATCAAGCCTAAAATCTTTTGAAAAATAACTAAAAATTAACAAAACTATAAACAGCAATGTCAAAGTTATCTTTGGTTTTTGAATTACTATATTTTGATAGGATTTTGAAAACATTTTCTAAATCAAAATATATATTTTAATTTAGTTAGTTTGAATATCTCTAAATTTGGTAAACATGCTTTCAAATTCAACCTTTACATTGCCTGTCGGACCGTGTCTTTGTTTACCAATCATAATTTCGGCAAGAGTCGAAATTTCGTTCATTTTGGTTTGCCATTCGGCATGTTCGACAGTTGCAGGCCTCGGTTCTTTTCTTTCTAAATAATATGCTTCTCTATAAACAAACATCACAACATCAGCATCTTGCTCTATTGAACCGGACTCTCTTAAATCTGATAATTGAGGTTTTTTATCATCTCTTTGTTCAACAGCTCGAGAGAGTTGAGAGACAGCTAATACTGGTACATTGAGTTCTTTAGCTATAGCTTTAAGTCCCTGGGTAATTTCCGAAATTTCTTGAACCCTACCTTCGTTTCTTATGTTTGTTGCTCTCATCAGCTGTATATAATCAACTACCACTAATTCACAACCAAACAATCTTTTTATTCTTCGGGCCCTGTTACTTATGGCAGCAATTGATATTGCTGGGGTTTCGTCAATATAAAGTGGTAATTCAGAAATATTCTTTGATGTTTCAATAAATTTATCAAATTGTTCCTCAGAAATTTTTCCTCTTCTAATATCATTTGATTTTATTCTGGATTGTTCTGATAAAATTCTTGTTGATAATTGCTCAGAAGACATCTCTAAGGAAAAAAAAGCTACAGAAGATTTTAAACCTTTATTTTGAATATTCTTTGCTGCGTAAAACGCTATATTTGTTGCAAGAGCTGTTTTGCCCATCGAAGGTCTTCCTCCTATTATAACTAAATCCTGATTGTGTAGTCCTCCTAAACGATCATCTAAGTCAGTTAACCCTGTAGGAACTCCAACAATACCCTCAGTACTTTTGAAAGCTCTAGATGCCATTTCAATAGTTTGATTGAGAGCAATATCAAACTTAACGAATGATTTACTAAAAGATCCTTTTTCAGCTAAATCAAATAATAATTTTTCTGAGTCTTCTATTATTTTCTCACCAGGTAAATCAATATTTTTATTTGATGCATTATCTATAGTTGTTTCAGAAATTTTTATTAATTCTCTTCTTACATGCATATCATAAATTATTTTTGCATACTCAATTGCTTGTCTTAAACTTGTAGAAAATTTAGTAATTTTTACTAGATATTCATGACCTTCGAGTTCAACTAGACTCTTGTCATTTTCGAAATAATTTTTTAAAGTTATTGGATTTGCTAACATTCCTTTAGAAATCAAATTTTCAACTGCTAAAAAAATTTTTTGATGAATAGGGTCGTAAAATTTTGTGTAATTAATTATTGGACTCACATCATCAAATATATCATTAGAAACAAGTATAGAACCAATTACTGATTGCTCTGCTTCAATATTATTAGGTAATTCGTTAGGATGGTTTTTAACTAAGTCAAATTTGTTTAAAGACATAAACAAAAGTATATATCTGTTTTTTAGCTCTTTAAAAATAATTATCTAAATTATTTTTTTATGTGTAAAAAATCTTAACAAAGTATAAAAATTAAGATTTTTTCTCTTCATATTTTTCAACTTCAATAAGAATTATTGCTTTTATTTCCAAATGTAGATTAACAGTTGTTTTATAGGCACCAATTGATTTAATTTGTTTTTCTAAAACAATCTGTGATGGTTTTATATCTAAATTGTCTTCTTCTTTTATAATTTTTGCTATTTCAGTAGGTTTTACAGATCCATAAAGATCATTATTTTCGGTAACCAACTTTTTCAATTTGTATTTTTTGTTATTTAATATTCCAAAATCCCTCTTAGCATCTTTTTTAAGTACTAAATCTTTTTTATTTAGTTGTTCTTTTTTATTATTAACGATTTTAATATTTTCTTTTGATGCAATAAGAGCTTTTTCAAATTTAATTAGATAATTTCTAGCGTAACCTTTTCTAACTTTAACTATATCTCCAATTTTTCCAAGGTTTATAATATTTTCCAACAAAATAACTTGCATAAATCAAATTTATATGAGTGCTAAAAATCTTGCTCTTTTAATTGACAAAGTAAGTTGTCTTTGTTTTTTTTGTGAAACAGATGTAATTCTTGAAGGTAATATCTTGCCATTTTCAGTTATATATTTTTTTAATAATTTAACGTTTTTATAATCAATTTCAGGGGCATTTTTTCCTGACAAGGGACATTTTTTTTTGAATCCATATTTTGGAACATGAAATAAATTTAATCTACCAAAATTACTGTTATGACTTTTTTTTTTATTTCTTTTAAAATTTTTTCTTTTCGGCACTATTTATTCTTTCTTTTTTTTCCAATCTTCTTTATCAGAGCTTGACTCTTGTTTGAAATAATTTTTATCTAAGTCAAATTTTTTTACTTTTATTGTTAAAAATCTTAGCAGGTTATTATCAATTTTTTCAGTTTTTTCTAATTCTGAAATGGTTAAGCCATTTCCTTTAAGTTTAAAGTGTATATAGTTGCCTTTCTTACTTTTATTTATTTTATGGGATAAATTTAGGAGGCCCCAATCATCAATTTTTACAACTTCTCCCTCATTTTCTTCAATAATTTTTGAATATTTTGTTTTTAAACTATCTAACTGACTAGCAGAATGACTCTGTTTAGCTACAATTGTATGCTCATATAGACTCTGTTTGGCTATAATTGTATGCTCATATAAATTCATTTTTTGTCTTATAATCTTTAATTGTAAATGCAATACATTTTTTCCTGCATTGAGAAAAAAAAGGTTTTATACTATTTATGCTTCTAATTTACAATATATAAATTATTTTCTAAAATAGAAATAATCATATGTTTTCAATAATTTTTCCAGGGCAAGGCTCTCAGTCTGTAGGAATGGCAAAAGAATTTTACAATAAATATTCTCTTGTAAAAAATATATTTTCTAGAGCAAATGAAGCCTTAAATTTTAATTTAAGCAAAATTATTTTAAACGGTCCACTTTCGGAAATTAATTTAACCCAGAACACACAGCCAGCTATATTTGTTGCAAGTTATTCAATTTTTTCTGTAATGAAAAAGGAATTTAATATTGATCTGAACAAAGCAAATTATTTTGCTGGTCATTCACTCGGGGAGTATTCAGCTTTAAGTTGTGCCGATGCTTTGCAATTTGAGGATGCTATACGTTTACTATATGCAAGAGGTAAGTTTATGCAAGAAGCAGTACCATCTGGTAAAGGAGCGATGTTAGCTGTATTAGGTTTAAAAATAGAAGAAATTATAGAACAAATAAATTCAATTTCAATAAATGGAACTTGTGAAATAGCCAATGATAACAGTCCAGGTCAAATTGTTGTTAGTGGAGACAAGGATAGTATTCAAATTTTACAAGATAGTCTTAAAAAAAAATCCGTACGCGGAATTATTTTACCAGTAAGTGCGCCATTTCATTGTTCTTTAATGAAAAGTGCAGAAAAAAAAATGAGTCAAAAAATTACAGAATCTTTTTTTAAAGATCCAAAACCATTTATAATATCTAATGTTAGTGCGAAAGCTGAAAATAAAGTCAACAAAATAAAGGAATTATTAATTAAACAAATTACTTCACAAGTTAAATGGAGAGAAAGCGTAGAATATATGATTAACAATGGTGTTAATGAATTTGTTGAAATTGGACCTGGCAAAGTTCTCTCAGGTCTAGTAAAGAGAATTAACAAAGATGTAAATATTTTTAATATTAATTCTATTGATGATATAACAAATTACATAAAAAAATGATTAGTTTTGAAAATAAAAAAATATTAATTACAGGTGCAACTGGAGGAATTGGCAATGAACTTGTAAGAAAATTTATAAATTTAGGTGGAAAAGTTGTAGCCACAGGAACAAAATCAGAAAAATTGGATATTATAAAAAAAAAATATTCAAATGTGAAAATTCAAAAATTTGATATTTCGAATCATTCAGGGATAGAAGAATTTATAGACAATGTCGTTCTAGATTTGGGTGGATTGGATATACTAATTAATAATGCAGGAATAAATAAGGATAACCTATCTATAAGAATGAAGGATGAAGAATGGAAAAAAGTAATTGATGTAAATTTAAATTCTACATTTTTATTGTGTAAACATTCCATAAAAATAATGTTAAAAAATAAATTTGGTAGAATTGTTAATATTGCTTCAATAGTAGGTCATTCAGGAAATTTAGGTCAGTCAAACTATTCAGCTTCTAAGGCTGGTATTATTGGTATGTCCAAAAGCCTTGCAATTGAATACGCGAAAAAAAATATAACTGTTAATTGTGTTTCTCCAGGTTTTATAGCTACAGACATGACAAGTAATATTGCAGAAAAAGTAAAGTTATTTTTAACATCAAGAATACCTATGGGTAAACTTGGTTCAGGAGAAGATGTATCAAATTGTGTGGCTTTTTTATCTTCGGACTCAGCTTCCTATGTGACAGGTGAAACATTACATGTTAATGGCGGCATGTATATGGCTTGACAAAATTTATGATTAATCTATTAAGTTGTTTATTACCAATTAATTTTAAGGAATCACATGGCGGATGACGTAGGAAATAAAGTAAAAAAAATAGTAGCCGATCACTTGGGAATTGAAGAGGCAAAGGTCACCGAAGAAGCCAGTTTTATAGATGATTTAGGGGCAGACAGCTTGGATACGGTAGAACTAGTTATGGCTTTCGAGGAAGAATTTGGTTCTGAAATTTCTGACAGTGAAGCCGAAAAAATATTAACCGTTGGTGATGCAATAAAATACATAGAGAAAACATAAAACCAAAGTCTGTTTTACAATTTTGTGTATGCTTACTGATCGTAAAGTGATGATGATAGTCATATCTTCGCCTTCCGGAGTGGGGAAAACTACGCTTGTTAAATTATTAGCCGAAAGAAATAATAATTTTCAAATTTCAATTTCAAATACAACGCGAATACCTAGGAAAAATGAAGTCGATGGTAAAGATTATTATTTTGTCAATGAGAAAGAATTTAAAGACTTAATTAAAACAAAGTCTTTTTATGAATATGCAAGAGTCTTTAATAATCTTTATGGCACGCTAAAGGAACCTGTTATTAAAAATTTATCTCAGGGAAAAGATGTATTATTTGACATAGATTGGCAAGGATCAGAAAAAATAAAAAAAATAAAGTTAAAAAATAAATTAATTTCAATATCTGATTTTTATTATTCATTGAATTATCCAACCACTTTCATTATTAACTATTTTGAAACCATAAATAGAAAATTGTTTTATAAGTTTATTTGGATCTGTATTATAAATAATTTCATATTCTGTTTTGTTTAAATCAAATTTTTTAATTAAAAAGGTGTCAATATCATCAATTTTAGCTAAAATATTTTCAAAATTAGAAATTTTATCTGGGTCTCTACTGTTTAAAATTAAATTTATTGATAATTTAATAGAAGTATTTATTTCGTTGAAATCTTTCCATATATCATTTAATTGTACTTTCGCTTTTTTTATTATATTGGCCACTAAATCTTTATTTTTTATGTCTACTTCATAAAAAATTAAATTTGAATTTTTTTTATATTCTTCAAATTTAATTTTAGAAAAAAAATTCAATTTTTTTTTTTTTTAAATATATTAAACTTAAAATATAATTTTCTGTGTTATATTTTTCAGCAATATCAATTATGTCTAAATCTTCTAGTTTTTCTTGAGAACTAATTAATTTCATCATTTCATCTACGTCCTCCAGAGGCATAATATAATTTATTGATCCGCTTTGATCTTTATTGTTTAGCCAATACTTATAGAAAATATTTTCATTAAAAAGATATAAATTTTCTTGTTCAATAATAATCGGAAAAAATAAAACTGATATTTTTCTTGGATTTGAATAAAATAAGTTTTTTTTTTCTAAAAAAAGTTTTATTTTATTTTTATTAAAATATACATCAAAATTTGCATAATATTTGCTTTCCCTAAAAATTTCATTTTTAATTTTAAAATTTTCTATCAAAGCTTTTATTTCTTTCATATGAACATTTTTTAATTTCTTGATATCTGTTGAGTTTAGAATTTGACTTAATAGTCTATAAAATGCTCTATTAAATGCTTCATCAATAATCTTACTTCTTGAAAATTCTAAATCTATTTTTTTGGAAATTTCTAATTTTTTTACAGCCAATATATGATTTGAAGCCGAAGAGTGCTGCGATAAAATAATATTTAGGAATGTAAAAATAAATACAATATAGGTAATTTTTTTAAATATATTCAAAAAAGAAATAAACATTTTCTAATAGTAGTTAAAAAAGAATACTTTACCTATAAAAATAATGGAAAAAGGCCTCCAATGTTAATAATTTAATAAAATATATTAATTAACTAAAAAAAAAATCTATTTCTGCTTTAGCATTTATAAGACTATCTGACCCATGTACTGAATTTTTATCAATAGAAATTCCATAAACTTTTCTAATTGTACCATCTTTTGCATTTTCAGGATCTGTAGCACCCATTAGGTCCCTGTTTCTTTGAATAGCATTTTCACCATCTAAAATCATTGCAATTATTGGCCCAGAAGAAAGATAAGAACATAATTTCTCGTAAAATGGTTTTGTTTGATGTACTTTATAAAATTCTTCTGCTTCTTTCTTAGATAATTGTACTTTTTTACTATCAACAATATTCAATTTATTATCTAAGAAAATTTTTTTTATTTTTGTCTCTAGTTGTCTTTCAATTGCATCTGGTTTGATAATAGACAATGTTCTTTCTATTGAATTGCTACTCATAACATTCTTCTATTAATTTATTTAGAAGTCGTACACCAAAACCTGTTGCGCCGCTGGGATTTAGATTTGCAGCTTTTTTTGAAAAGGCCATCCCAGCAATATCTAAATGTGCCCAAGGAGTTTTATTAATTATGAATCTTTGTAAAAATTGGGCTGCAGTTATTGATCCAGCGCCACCTGAATAATTAATATTTTGCATATCAGCTACATTTGAATTCATTAATTTATTATAGTTTTCATCTAAAGGTAGTCGCCAAACTTTTTCACCAATTTTTTTACCAACTTTAAAAACTTTATTTGATAGATCATCATTGTTTGAAAATAATCCCGCATATTCTTCTCCTAATGACACAATGATTGCCCCGGTAAGAGTAGCTAAATCAATTATAAATTTAGGTTTAAAATTTTTTTCGGTAAAACTTAAGGCATCTGCTAAGACTAACCTTCCTTCTGCATCTGTATTAAGAACTTCGATGGTTTTACCAGAATAGGATTTTACAATATCTCCAGGTCTCTGTGCATTACCACCGGGCATATTTTCAACTAGTCCAACTATTCCAACGGCATTTATTTTTGCCTTCCTAAGAGCTAAAGTTTTCAATAATCCAACTACTACCGCTGATCCTGCCATATCATATTTCATTTCTTCCATGAACCTAGCTGGCTTTAGAGAAATTCCTCCTGTATCAAAGCAAACACCTTTTCCAACAAATGCTAACGGTCTTTCTTTTGATCTCTTGTTTCCTTTCCATTCAATGGTGACTAGAAAAGATTCATTAACACTCCCTTGACCTACTCCTAAAAGAGAGTTCATTCCCAATTTTTTCATTTTCAATTCGTTATAAACTTGGATTTTTAGACCCAAAGAAGAAAGTTTTTTTATTATTTCCACATATTTTTTTGGAAACAAAATATTTGGAGGTTCTGATACTAGATCCCTTGTTTGAAAAACACCTGCCTCTATTGCTTTGTATTTAAAGTAATTTTTATTTAATAAATTTTTTTCAGAGGATATTGTTTTTAATGAAAAAGAATAATCATTTTTATTTTTTGTTTTATATTTATCAAAAGAATATGATTTTAAATTGAATCCATGAATAAAATTTAGAGTTAAATTTATATTTTTTTTGTAAGAATTAACTAATTCAAGCGTATCAGAATAAAAGCTTATCTTGCTTATCTTGTTTGTTTTAACATAAGAAAAAAAATTTGCTCCTATTTTTTCAAAATCATTTGGGGGCAACTTTTCTTTTACTATAATAAATAAAGCTCTATTTTTTTCCGATATATCAAAACTTATAATTTTTTCTTTATTTTTTTTTGATTTTAAATTTTTCAAAAAAACTTTAATTTTATCTAATATTTGGGCAGAAAAGATTTTGCTTTCTAATTTAAAATCTAAATTTTCATTTAGGAAAAAAGTTAACGTTTCTCCTTGTCTAAAACCAGTTTTGTTGTCAAAAATAATAGTATTTTTCATATTTTCTTGTTACAGTTGAATTAAATTAACATATATATTAAGTCAACCATAATGAGAAATACAATTTATAGATATTTTTTTAAAGAATTTATTTCTTTTTTTGTGCTAATATTAATATCAATAAGCGTAATTGTTTGGATTGTTCAGGCTGTAAACTATCTGGACTTTGTTACCGAGGATGGACATGCTTTTAATGTTTATTTTGCATACTCAGTTTTAAATATTCCCAAGGTTCTAAATAGGTTAATTCCTTTAGTTTTTTTGATTAGTTTACTAGTTATAATTTTGCAATTTGAAAAAAATAATGAGTTATTAGTTTTTTGGACATCTGGCTTAAATAAAATTAAACTGGTGAACCTTGCTTTTAAAATTTCAATTTTAATTACACTATTTCAATTATTCCTATCACTTGTTGTAAGTCATTCGTCTCTAAATTTTGCTAGGTCTATTTTAAAATCATCTAGTATAAGTCTTTTACCCTCTTTGGTAAAAGAAAAAAAATTTAATGATACTGTTAAAGATTTAACTGTATTTGTTGAAAAGAAAAAACAAAATGGAGAAATGCAAAATATTTTTTTAAGAGATGACACTTCAAGTACCGAAGCATCAAAAACAATTATTGCAAAAAAAGGATATATGACCAAAAGAAATGGACAAAATATTTTAGTTTTATATGATGGAACAATACAAACTGAGAAAAAAAACAGTAAAATTAATTTTTTAAATTTTAACCAAACGGAAATTAATTTATCATCATTCTCTACTAAAACTACAACTTATCCAAAAATACAGGAAAGAGGTACTCTTGTTTTATTAAATTGTATTAAACCATTTTTAAGTGAAGCCAATACTACACTTAAAAAATATCAATGTAGATCCAGGATTGATGACATTACAGCTGAAATAAATAGAAGATTGGGAATGCCTCTTTATATTCCAATTGTGTCCATTATTATTTGTTACTTATTATCTACAAAAAGAGAAACTAAATATTATTTTTTAAATAAATATATTATTTTTTTAATTGCCTTCACTGTTTTAGTATTTGCAGAAATCATGGTTAGATACTCAGGGCAATCTTTTTTATATTCAGTAATTTATTATTCATTGCCCCCTACATTAATGTTATTGAATTACCTGTATTTAGTTAGAATATTTAAATATGAAAATCTGAAATAATTAAATGTTTAAATTTAATATATTTAAAAAATATTTTTTTCTTGAATACTCTAAAATAGTACTCAATGTTACTTTAGCATTTTTGTCTTTAGGCATTATTCTTAATATATTTGAAGAAGTAAATTTTTTTAAGGATCATGCAGTTGGAATCTTATTACCACTGTCACTGACTCTTTTAAAAGTACCTGCAATGATATATAAACTTTTTCCATTTATCTTTCTGATTTCATCAATCATATTATTTATAAAAATAATTCAATCAGAAGAAATAATTACTTTAAAGATAGCTGGCATATCAAACTTTAGAATTATTTTTTTTCCAGCATTAATATCATTGGTATTTGGTGTGGTTATTGTGACAGGTGTAAATACCATAACATCAAAACTAACACATAGTTATTTAGATATAAAAAATCAATATACTAAAGGTAATGATTATTTAGCTGCACTAACTGAAAATGGTATTTGGATAAAAGATAAGATTGACGAATACACAAGTATAATTAGGGCAAAAAAATTAAATCAAAACAATTTGATAGATGTCTCTATTTACAATTTTGATGAAAATAATGATGCTCAATCAAGAATTGAAACACGCAAAGCCGACATCAGTACTACCGAATGGAAATTAAGTGATGTAAAAATTTATTATAGAGATAGTAACAATGTCTCTACTTATCTTGCTACTCATTCTTTCATAAGCAACTTTGAAATTAACAGCATAAAAAACATTTTTTCTAATTTGGATGCTGTCTCTTTTTGGGAACTAAATAAATTAAAAGAAAATTACAAATACTTAGGTTATTCCACTAAGGAAGTTGAAAGTGAATTTCAAAGATCTTTATCCTTTCCTCTTTTTTTAATGTCCATGACACTCCTTGCTGGTGTTGTTGTTATGAATATAAAATATAGGGGAAGCCCTCTAGTTTATATTATCCTTACTATTATTATTTCTGTTATTATTTATTATCTTAATGACTTTTCTCGAGCGTTGGGAGAAACGGAACGAATATCGCTTATAATGTCCGTTTGGACACCTCTAACTACAGTTTTGATTATTACTACAATAGGAATGATTCAGATTAATGAAAAATAATAAAAATACACTGTTATATTTAATATTAATTATATTTTCTTTGACTCAAACTTTAGCTGCTGATGAATTTGATATTAGTGCTTCAAATATAAAGTTATTTCAGGACAATAAAAAAATTCTTGCAGAAGGTAATGTTTTTATTGTGGGACAAAATGGTATTACAATTGAAGCTGAAATTGCAACTTATGATAAGAAAGCAAATGTTATAGATGCAAAAAAATCTGTAAAAGTCACTGATACAAATACAAAAGATCAACTTATATCAGATAGGATACGATATTTTAAAAAAAAAGAAGAAATATTGGCTGAAGGCAATGTTCTTTTTAAAGGTAGCAATGGAGTAACTATTGAGACTGAAATCGCTTCATACAACAACAGGAGTAAAATTATAAAATCTAATCAATTAACAAAAATGAATGATGGATCCGGAAATTCAATTTTACTAGATATGTTTAATTACTCCACTAAAAATAAAAGTTTAAGATCAAAAGGTAATATTGAAATGACTGATAAATACGAAAATAAATATTTTTTTGATGACATATTTATTGATGTCGAAAAGAAAAGAATGGCAGGATCAAACGTAAAATTAAAATTTAATAAAAATATGCTTGGAAATATTGAAAATGATCCAAGATTAGTTGGAAAATCAGCGGTCATTACTGAAAATAAAAGTTACATTGAGGGAGGAGTTTTTACGACATGTAAAAAAAGAGGTGATAAATGTCCACCATGGAAACTGACAGCTAAAAAGATAATTCATGATAAAGAAGGACAAAAAATTAGTTATGAAAAAGCAAAACTATATTTATATGGTTTTCCTGTATTATATACTCCTTGGTTTTATCATCCTGATCCAACGGTGGAAAGACAATCTGGATTCCTAACTCCAAGTATCACAAATTCTACTTTATTAGGATCTGGCGTAAATTTGCCGTATTATTTCGCTTTAGCAAAGAATAGAGACGCAACACTAAATCCAAAATTCTACACAGATGAAAACCCTGTAATTCAAACAGAATATCGACATGTAACAAAAAATAGTTATTCAATGCTAGATGCAAGTTTTAACCAAGGTTATAAAAAAATATCTGGCAAAAAAACTGCTGGTAGTAGAAATCATATTTTTGCAAAAACTAATATTGACTTAGGCTACGAGGGGTTTGATGAAAGCAAACTAGTAGTAAATTATCAAAATGCATCAAATGATACTTACCTTAAAGTTCATGACATTAATTCTAAATTAATGACTAGCAACACCGTTATGCATTCCTCAATAATAATGAATTTTGCAAAAAATGATACGAGTATGGATATAAACATGGATGCATATGAAAATTTAGATGAAACTGACGAAAGATATGAATTTGTTGCACCAAATTATGATTATAAAAATAAACTATCTACTTTTGAAGAACATGGAACGCTAGATTTTCAATCTAGAGGTTACTACAAAAATTATGAAACTAACAAAAAGCAAACAAAATTAGTTAACGATTTTTTTTTGGAGTTCAAATAATTTCATTGGCAGTTCTGGCATTATAACAAAATTTGAAAGTAATTTGAAAAATTCAAATTATAGAGCAGAGAATACCGCGGATCATAAAAACGACAAAAATAATATTGAACTTATGGGAGCGGTATCTTTATTAAGCTCTCTGCCTCTGGAAAAACAGTCAGAAAATTATAAAAAAACACTAACACCGAAACTTATGTTAAGAACTGCCCCCGGTCATATGAGAAATATGAGTGATAGCCAACTAAAATTGGGAATGGAAAACTTGTATGCTTTAAACAAATTGAGCGCAATGGATGTAATAGAAACTGGCACAAGTTTAACTTTAGGGGCAGATTATAGCTACAAGAATAGAAGTGATTTTGAAAAATTCAATTTATCAGTAGGTCAAGTTTTTAACTATGATGATAATATTGATATGTCCAAGCAAAGTAGCTTGAATGAAAAAACTTCTAATTTGGTTGGTAATGTAAATTACAATATAAATGAATTTAGTAAAGTTGGTTATAAATTTTCATTAGATGACAATTATAATACTTTAAATTACAACGAAATTTCAGGTATTTTTAAAATTAATAAATTAGTTACAAACTTTGAATATCTTGAAGAAAATAATCATATAGGAAATAATCATTATGTTAACGCTGGACTAGTTTTAGAGTTAAATAAATCAAATTCTTTAAAGTTTAAAACTCGTGAAAACTTTCAAACAGACTCGAGGGAATTTTATAATATAAGCTACCAATATGAAAACGATTGTTTAAGAGCTGCGGTAGAATATAATAAAAGTTTTTACTCAGATAATGATTTAGAACCTGGTGAAAATTTGATGTTTACATTGACAATTATACCTTTTGGAAAGATACCAATATCTGCAACGGGTCTCACCGTTAATTAAGTGAGGAAAAACATTAAATCATTAATAAACATAATTCTTCTTTCAATACTTTTGTTGACTAGTTCAAAAGCAGAACTAAAAAATAAAGTAATTATATCAGTAGGAAATCAAATTATTACTGATTACGATCTAGCCAGAGAAAAAAAATATTTAAATATCATAACTGCCGGACGATTTAAAAACATGGATAAAAAAGAATTAAGAAAGATTGCCATTGATTCCTTAATCAAAGATAAAATAAAAGTCGATACTCTAGAAAGGTACGATAATATAACTATAAAAAATGAAACAATTAATAATCAGATTGTCCAATCCGCTCTAAAAATTGGATTTCAAAACCTAGATGATTTTAAAAAATATTTACTACTTGAAGAATTTGAACTTGATGAATTTGAAAAAAAGATTTTAATTGAATTACGATGGAACCAGTTAGTTTATCAATTTTATAAAAATCAAATTATCATTGATAAAGAAAAAATTGATAAACAATTAAAAACATTAATAGCTAAACAAAAAAAAATGGAAGAATTTCTAGTTTATGAAATATTTATTGAAAATACGGCAATAAAAAAACCAAATAAAGAAAGTGAAGAAATCGTTACAGAATATAATACTGTTGTTGAAGAACAAGGCGGAATAATAATTGAAGCTGAAATCGCTTCTTATAATAAGAAAAAAATTTTAGATACAGATAAAACTAATGAGGAAATTGTTCAAGTCAAGACTAGTAGTAAAATTATAATAGAAGATTTAATAAAAAATATAAAAGAAGAAGGATTCGAAAATACAGCAAATGAATTTAGTTCATCGTCAACTGCGGGACAGGGCGGAAGATTAGGTTGGGTCAGTGAAAGTAATTTTTCTAAACTACTATTAAATTCTGTAAAAAAAACAAAAGTAGGTTCGATCACTGAACCTATTTCTATTTCTGGGGGTGTTATAATTTTAAAAGTTGAAAACAAAAGAGTTCAAGAAAATAAGATAGATTTGAATCGAGAGATGGAAAAGCTCATTGAATTTGAAAAAAATATGCAGTTGACTAATTTTTCAACAAATTATTTTAATCAAGTTAAAAACAGTATTAAAGTCAAATATTTTAATGACTAAACCAATTGCAATAATTCTTGGAGAACCTAATAGTATTGCATCTGAAATAATTTTTAAATCCTGGATAAAAAAAAAAAAAATTAAACATCATCCATGTATAGTTATTGGAAATTATAATCTTTTATACAGACATTTAAAATATTTTAAATTTAATCTAAAATTAAAATTAATTGAAAAAAATTTCAAATCTGAAAACTTAAAAGGCACAGCTATCCCCGTAATTAATATAAAATATAAACAAAAAAAAATTTTTGAAAAAATTTCTAAAAAATCAAATAAATTTATTTTTAATTGTTTTTCTGAGAGTCTATATTTATTACAACAAAATAAAATTTTAGGAATTATAAACGGTCCAGTATCAAAAGAAACTTTGCTAAATAAAAAATTCAATGGAATAACAGAATTTATTGCACATAAAATTGGGTATCATAACAAAGCAACAATGTTGATTTACAGCAAAAATTTTTCTGTTACTCCAATTACAACACATATCCCGGTGAAAAAAAATATCTTCAGAATTAAATGTTGAAAAAATAGTAAATCAAATAAAGAAAATTGTTTTTTTTTATAAAAAATATTTTAGAAAAAAAATTAAAATTGCAGTCACAGGGTTAAATCCTCACTGTTTTTTCTAATGGAAAATTTTCAGAAGAGGAAAAAATAATAAAACCTGCTATTAAAAAGCTAAAAAAACAAAATATTAATGTTTTTGGGCCATTTTCAGCAGACACATTGTTTTTACCAAAAAATCGAAAAAATTTTGATGTATTTGTTGGAATGTATCATGATCAAATACTAACTCCAATTAAGACAATAATGGGTTTAAAAGCTATTAATATTACCTTGGGTCTTCCTTTCATAAGAATTTCACCAGATCACGGTGTTGCAAAAGATATTGTTGGGAAAAAAATTGCTGATCCATCTAGTTTAATTGAATCAATAAAATTTTTTAACAAAATAAAGTGAAAATTGTACCAAAATACAGTTTGGGACAAAATTTTTTAATAGATACTAATATTATAAATAAAATTGTCGATATCGGAAAAGTAGATGAAAAAGAAGATGTATTAGAAGTTGGTCCTGGCACTGGCAATCTAACAAGAGAAATAATTAAAAAAAAACCTAATAAAATATTTTTAATTGAAAAAGATAAATTGCTATATACAAAATTAAAAAAAGAGTTCAAAAATAAAATAAATATTTTTAATGAAGATATACTAAAAACTAATGAAAAGGATTTATCTAATAAAAGGTTAATTGTATTTGGTAATTTACCCTACAATATATCTACTCGAGTGCTTACTAAATGGATATTAAATGATGATTCAAATTTTTGGTATAAAAAACTAATTTTGATGTTTCAAAAGGATGTGGCAGAAAGAATTATTGCTAAAACTAATACAAAGAATTATGGCAGACTATCTATTATTAGCAATTGGAAATTAAAAATTACGAAACATTTTGACGTTTCAAAAAATTGTTTTTTTCCAAAACCAAAAGTAGAAAGTAGTATTTTGTCATTTGTTCCTGAAAAGAAATACATAAAATTTAAAAATGTAAAAAATCTAGAGTTAGTTACGAGAATTTTCTTTTCTCAAAAAAGAAAGATGATTAATAAGCCGTTTAAACAATTATTTTATAACAATAATGAAGTTTCAAATAGATTAAAAATTAATTTGAATTTAAGACCACAAAATTTAAGCAAAGAAATTTACTTTGAGATTACAAAAGAGTATGAAAAATTTAATTAATTAATTCTGAAATTTTTTCTTTAATTTTATTTTTATTGCAGAAAAATTTTTTTCCTTTTCTTTCATGATCGATTATTGAAATAATTGATTTGTAACATTTTTCTAAATCATTATTTATTACAACGTGATCATATTCTTTCCAGTGCAAAACATCTTTTTTAAATTGGCTCATTCTTTCCTTTAATATTAATTTATCTTTCATGTCACGATTAGACAATCTATCCCTAAGTGTTTTAATATTTGGTGGTAAAATAAATATTGAAATTAATTTATTTTTTAACTTTATTTTTTTTATTTTTTCTGATCCTTGCCAATCTATGTCAAATAATACATCTTTTCCCTGAGATAAA